>NZ_CP042829.1:2441731-2746948 GCF_008838325.1 Tepidiforma bonchosmolovskayae
CACCCAGCGCCGCGAATTTCTCCGGGTACTTGAGGAACTCGACCACCTCGGCGAGTTCCTCTTTCGCTTCATCAACACCGGCGACGTCGGCGAACGTGACGGTGACTTTGCTCCCGGTGAAGAGGCGGGCCCGGCTCTTGCCGAAGCTCATCGCCTGCGAATTCGACCCCTGGGCCTGGCGCATGATCAGCAGCAGGAACAGCCCGAACAGCAGGAACGGCAGGATGTTCAGCAGCAGGCCGAGGAACGGCCCAAACCCCGAGCTGTCCTTGTACTCCAGGTTGACGGCAGGAACGCCCTCCGCTGTCCCGGGCGCCCGGCTCAGGGCCACACCGCGCTGCGTCAGGATGTCCTCGATGTTCGTGTTCGGCCCGGCCTTCGCCGTGACGACCTTCCCCGTCTCTTCGTTGGCCTGCCGGATGTACGTGACCGTCAGGGTGCGCCCGTCAACCTCGATCTTCTCGATGCGCCCGCGTTCAGCGTCCGTGATCACCTGCCCGAATTCGACCGACTGGTGGTCGCTGCCGTTGGCGAAGAACGCGAAGAAGATCGCGATGACCGCAACGATGACGAGGAGCCAGAAGAAACTGTTGCGAATCCAGCGGGAATACAATAGGGAACTCCGTGATGGCGCAGTCGGGGCCTGCGCACGAATCGAGTATAGCAGGTGCCCCGGGCCGTGCCCGCCGCCGATGTAAGCGGCGCTGTACGCTCCGGGCGCCCGTGCAGGGGCCTCCATTATGGATACGTCACCGCCGCGCACCTGGCGCAGCACCCGCCCCCAGCCCTCACGGACGCACCTTTCGCTCCCTGTCCTTCCAGCCGCTACGCTGTACGCCATCCCCACACGCGTTCCAGCTCTGAGGAGGCTGCATGAAGCTCGCATTCGTCGGCGGCACGGGTCCTGAAGGTCTCGGGCTTGCCATGCGTTTCGCCCGCGCCGGGCACGAGGTTGCCATTGGCTCCCGTTCTGCCGAGCGCGGCGAAGAAGCGGCCGCGAAGGTCCGCGAGGCCGTGCCCGGCGCTGCTGCCGCGGGCGGCGACAACGCCTCCGTTGTCCGCGATGCCGACGTCGTTTTTCTCACCTTCCCGTACAGCGGACAGGCGGCCACGCTCGAAGCGCTCGCCGGCGCCCTCGCCGGGAAGATTGTCTGCAATGTCGTTGCCCCGCTCGAGTTCCGGCAGGGCGTCGGTGCGGTCGCCCTCGATGTCCCCGGCGGGAGCGCCCTCCAGGAGGCGATCGCCCAGCTCCCCGAGTCCCGCGTCGTCAGCGCGTTCCAGAACCTCAGCGCTGAGGAGCTCCAGCACCTCGACCACCCGATCGAGGCCGACGTCCTCGTCTGCGGCAAAGACGCCGAGGCCAAGCAGGTCATCATCGGCCTCGCCAATCAGATCGCCGGCGTGCGCGGCATCGATGCCGGCGGCCCCTCCCAGAGCCGCTACGTCGAAATGCTCACCGCGCTCCTCATCAACCTGAACCGGAAGCACAAAACCCAGACCAGCATCCGGATCGTGGGAATCTGACGATGCCGTTCACCGAGCGCTCTGGCGCCCGCATCTGGTACGAAACCCGCGGCTCCGGCGACCCGCTCGTCATGGTCTACGGTATCGGCGGCCACTCCGGCGACTGGTGGGATGTCTTCCCGGCGCTCCTCGAACCGCACTACCGCCTCGTCCTCCTCGACAATCGCGGGACCGGCCGGTCCGAGAAGCCGTCCGCGCCCTGGACCATGTCCGACATGACCGCCGACGTCATGGCCGTCGCCGATGACCTCGGCCTCGAGCGGTTCCACCTGCTCGGCTGCTCGCTCGGCAGCATCATCGTGCGCCACGTGGTCCGCGAGTACGGGCCGGCGCGTATCCGTTCGCTCAGCCTCCTCTGCCCCCCGAACGGCATCCCCGCAACCGAGGAGGACCTCCGGACGGCGCTCTTCTGGGACCCCGCCAGGCCGCTCATCGAGTCCGCCCGTGCCAGCTGGCCGATCATCCATCCGCCGGAATGGATCGCCCGCAATGAGGATGAGCTGATCGACCGGTTCAACCGCACGATGGCCAACCCGACGCCGGCCCGGACGTTCCAGTTCCAGCTCCAGGCCGCCCAGGCTGCGCCGGACCCCAATCCCGCCGTTGCTGCTGCGACTTTCCCGGTCCTCATCCTCCACGGCACGATCGACCGGCTCGTGCCGCCGGCCAACGCCGAACTTCTCGCCCGGCAGATTCCCCGCGCCCGCCTTGAATGGCTCGAGGGCGACAGCCATAACTTCTGGGCGCACGACCCCGAGCGCTCGGCAGCCGTGCTGCTCGACTTCCTCGCGTCCGTCTGACCTGCCGCCCGGAGGTGGAACCGTGAGTTCGATTGAAATCTTCGGCATCCCCGGCCTCCCGGAAATTGTGCCCGGGACCGACCTCGCCGCCGTCATTTTCGACGCCGCCGCTGCCGCGGGCCGGCCCCTCGCCAGCGGCGATATCCTCGTCGTGACGTCGAAAATCGTCTCCAAGGCCGAGGGCCGGGTCGTCGACCTCGCTACCGTTGACGTTTCACCCTTCGCTCGGCAGTACGCCGAGCGCTGGGAGAAAGACCCCGCTGTGGTGGAGCTGGTCCTCCGCGAGGCCCGCCGGGTGGTGCGGCAGGTCGGCCCCGTGCTGATCACCGAAACGCGCCACGGATTTGTCTGCGCCAATTCCGGGGTCGACCAGTCCTCCTCCGGCGGTCACGGCCGGGCCGTCCTCCTGCCCGAAGACCCCGACGCCAGCGCGCGCCGCATCCGCGGCGGCCTTCGCGAGCGGGGCATCGATGTGGCCGTCATCATCTCCGATACCTTCGGGCGGCCGTGGCGCGAAGGCCAGACCGACGTCGCCATCGGCATCGCCGGCATGCACCCCATCACCAGCTACATCGGCCAGGTCGACCCCCACGGCCACGAGTTCCGCGTCCAGGCGCTCTGCACCGCCGATGAAATCGCTGGCGCAGCGGAACTTGTGAAGGGCAACCTCTCCCGCGTCCCGGCTGCCGTGGTCCGCGGCCTGCCGTGGGAGCGGGATGACCAGGCCACGATGCAGCTCATCATCCGCGAATCCGAGCGCGACCTCTTCCGCTGACTCCTCCGTTGCCGCGGCGGCCGGGCTACAGTCCGACCACGAGGCTGGCCGTGTACCCGCGAGCCCGGTCGCCCGACATCTCTGCCAGCTGCAGCTGCCATCCGTCCCGGAAGATCCCGTCGGTCTGCAGCGAAACCCGGGACAGGTTCTGCCGGCTCTGCTCGTAGCCACTGGTCCCATACACGTCTTCGCAAACTTCTCCGGGGAAGGCGAGCTGCGATGTCGCAATCTTGTTCGCAGCCGACGTCGCCTTCTCCAGTCCGGGATAGACCTCGAAGTGGATATGCGGCCAGCGGCCGGGATAGCAGCCCGGAAAGATCGTCTGGAACGTCACGACGCCGGCCGGATCGGACGCCTGCACCCCGCGAAGGTAACTCTCGTTCGGCAGCGAATACATCGAATACCGCCCCTCCCGGTCGCAGTGCCACAGGTACACCGCGTACCCGGCCAGCGGACGGCAGCCGTCTCTTGTGTCGACGAGCGTGAGTCTGACAAGAAGCGGCACCCCCTGCGCCTGCGTCGTCGATATCCCAAGACTTGACCGGATGTCCTTCCGGACGATGCCGCTCTCCGTTAGAACGTTGGGGCCATTCGCGCCATTCCCCGGGAATGGCCCCGCCGTCTCCTGCGGGATTGTTCCATTGCACGCCGAGGCCGGCGTTGCTGCCTCTGTTGGGATGGGGGAAATCGCACTGGTTGGTCCTGCAGGCGGGGCTGTTTCCGTAGCATCCGTGACCGCTGCCGGGACGCTCCCGCCCGATGTCGGCTGCCGGTTGCCGGGCTCCCCGGCGCGGTCACCATCGCTGCATCCGACGAGCGCAAACGCCGCGACGCCTCCAAACAGCCTCAGCGTATTTCGCCGGCTGAGCTGCGCCTGCAGGGTCGCGAGGTCGAACTGCAGCCCGCGGTTGTTGATGTCGTTGTCTTCGTGGCGGTGCTCGGGGATGCGTGAAACGCGGTACCGCATTGCGGGGAGCTCCTTCCCTGGCAGTTGGTGCCGAAAACGTTTTCGGCACTGCCTATCTCCGCATACATGGAGCCATAAGCCGGTAAAGGTCGTCAGCTTACTGCTGGACCGGCCGTGGCCGCATCGTCTCCACCACCTGACCGGCCCGCTGCAGCTGCCGCGGGTTCAGCGTGACCAGCCGGTCGCCCAGCGTCTCCGCGACGGCAAAGTACAGCGCATCGCTCCCGCGCAGCTGGTGTTCGGCCGCGAGCGCCGCCGCCCGGTCGGCCAGCGGCAATGCGACCGGCAGGAACTCGAAGAGCGGCGAGGCCCGCAGCTGCTGCTCCACCTCCCGGGCGAGGTGTTTGTCCCCGGTCCCGGCGGCAATCGCCGCCGAAACCTCCGCCAGTGCAATGACCGGCGCCCGGAGCGGTTCCCCCTCCGCCAGCGCCTCGCGCAGCCACGCAACCGTCGTCTCGTGCTGTCGGTCCCGTGCGTTGAAGAGCGAGACGAAGACGCTCGCGTCGAGCGTTGCCATCAGCGTTCCCCCCCGGAGCCGGGGAGCGTCGGCATCGTCAGCCACGCAGCGCCGACCGCGGCAGCCAGCCGCTCGATCGCCGCAATCTCAGCCTGGGCCTCGCCCCGCTCAACGCCCGCAATATCACGCTCCGAGAACGGCCGCAGCGTTGCCACCGGGCTGCCGTTGACGGTGATCACGTACACGACCCGCTCCTCCCGCACGGCGCGGACCACCTGGGTCGCTTCGTTCTTGAGCTGCCGGACGCCAATCGTGCGAATCGTCATCGCCGTTCGTGGCCACATGGTGGCCACCCAAACGGTGCCAGTCAAGCGCCCCTGACGCTGCCTCCGCGCGCTGGTACTATCGGCTCGTGGAGACCGCGACGGTCCGGGTCAAACTCCTCCGCGACGGCGCGCGCGTCCCCACCCGCGCTACTGAACTCGCTTCCGGGTTCGATCTCTCAGCCTGCATCACCGGTCCCGTTTCCATCGGCAACCGCCCCGTGCTGGTGCCAACCGGTATCGCCCTCGAAATCCCGCCCGGCGTCGATGCCCAGGTCCGGCCGCGCAGCGGCCTCGCCCGCAACGGCGTCCTTTGCACCTTCGGCACCATCGATGCCGACTACCGCGGCGAACTGCTGGTGACGATGTACACGATCGCCCCCGGCATCGAGCACGTCGTCCAGCCCGGCGACCGGATCGCTCAGCTCGTCTTCACCTGGCTCGCGCCAGCCCGATTCGAACTCGCCGATGACCTGGCGCCGACGGCCCGCGGCGTCAGCGGCCATGGGAGCACCGGCCGGTGAGCTATCTCTACATCATCCTCGGGGCTGTCATCGGGGCACCGCTCCGCTACCTCGTCGGGAGCCAGTTCAAACCCGGGCCCTGGGGAAACTTCCCGCTCGGCACCTTTGTCGTGAACGTGACCGGCTGCTTCATCATCGGGCTCCTGCTCGAGTTCTTCGCCGAGCGCGGCTCGCTCTCCCGCGAAGCGCGCCTCTTCCTTGTCACCGGCTTCCTCGGCAGCTATACCACCTTCTCGGCCTTCGGCTGGGAGACCTACGACCTCGTGAAGGTCTCAGAGCCGCTGACCGCCGCCGCCTACGCCGGTCTCTCGCTCGGGGTTGGGATTCTCGCAGTGTGGGCCGGGGCGGCCGTCGCCCGGGCGATCAGCTGAGGCGCTGCCGGGCTGGAACGTAGCCGTCGGAGAAGTATCCTGATTTGGTTACCTCCACCGGGGTTCTCTCACCATGTCCTACGAACTCGATACGCTCGTGCCCAACGCGGCGCCCGTCGAGCGCCCTGAATTCAACAGCGGCGACACTGTCCGCGTCCACGCCAAGGTCATCGAAGGCAACCGGGAGCGGATCCAGGTCTTCGAAGGCGTGGTCATCCGCAAGCGCAATAAGGGGCTCTCGTCCAACTTCACCGTCCGCAAAATCGCGGCCGGCCAGGTCGGCGTCGAGCGCACGTTCCCCCTCTACAGCCCGCGCGTCGACAAGATCGAAGTGGTGCGCCGCGGCAAGGTGCGCCGCAAGAACCTCTACTACCTCCGCGGCCTCACCGGGAAAGCCGCCCGCATCAAAGAGAAGCGCTAGCCCTCCCGCAGCAGCACGCGAACGCGGCCCGGGCAATCTGGCCCGGGCCGCGCGGTGTCTGCCGGTAGCGCGGCGCCGCCCGGCAGTTGAGGGTCAGTCGCCGAATGCGCCGGGAACCGGCACCGGCCCGCCGGGAGCAGCCTCGCGCCCCGGTTCGCCGGGAGGCCCCCCGGTAACGGTCCGGCGCAGCGGCAGCTCCGGCATCAGGAACGCCAGCACTGCACAGAGGATCGCCGCTGCGACTGCCCCCCAGTAGATGTGCCGGACCGCGATGACGACGCCTTCGCCCTGTGCCGTCCGCGTGCGGTCGAGCAGGTTGTCGCCGTCCGGCATCGCCCGGATCGCCTGCTCGATGCGCGCGTAGACCGCCCCGTTCAGGCGGATCGTCGGGTCATCCAGCTGCTGAACGAGCGCCGGGCCCAGCGTGGCCTTCTCCTCCGCCGTCAGCCGGTCCGAAAACTCTGCGTGGTACGTGTTCGCGAGGATCGCCCCGAAGACCGCGATGCCGAGCACACTCCCAATCTGGCGGAAGAACTGGCTCGACGAACTCGCCACGCCGATGTACTGGTAGCTCACCGCGTTCTGCACCACCAGCGACATCGTCGGCAGCACCAGCCCGAAACCAAGGCCGAGCACGACCATCGTCGCGCTGATCTGCCACAGCTGAGTGTCGAGGCTCACCTGCGTGAGCCGGCCGAGCGCTGCAGCGATCAGCACCGTACCGAAGAATGTCTGCCACTTGTACTTGCCCGTCCGGGCGATCAGCTGCCCGCCAATGACGCTGGTGACCAGCACCCCGAGGCTCTGCGGCGTGGTGATCACCCCCGACGCCGTTGCCGATGCCCCGAGCGCGGTCTGGACATAAATACCGAGGAACTGGAACGCCCCGAACACGCCGAACCCGAACGTGAACACCACCAGGTTCGACAGCACGAACACCCGGTTGCGGAACAGGTGGAGCGGGAGCGTCGGCTCGGGGTGCCGCAGCTCCTGCAGCACGAACAGCACCAGCAGCACTGCTGAGCCGCCCAGCAGACCGATGATCTGCGGCGAATCCCACGCGTACTTGTCGCCCGCCCAGACCAGCGCGAGGAGCGTCATGACCGAGGCCGCCGAGAGCAGCCCCGCGCCGAGGAAATCGAGCTTCGGCGAACCGCTGCGGACTTTCGCCGGCAGGTTCAGCCAGATGGCCGGGATAGCGACCAGCCCGACCGGGATGTTGATGTAGAACACCCATCGCCAGCTGAACGTGTCCGTCAGGAACCCGCCGAAGGTCGGCCCAACGACGCTCGCCAGGCTGAACACCCCGGTGAACAGCCCGATGTACTTGCCGCGCTCTGCCGGCGCGAACAGGTCGCCCATCGTCGCGAACACCGAGGCGAAAATCATGCCCCCGCCGAGCCCCTGCAGCGCACGCATCCAGATCAGCACCGGCATGTTCGGGGCTGCGCCGCAGGCCGCGGAAGCAACCATAAACAGGAACACCCCGCCGATGAGGAACAGCTTCCGCCCGTAGATGTCGCCCAGCTTGCCGACAAGCGGGATCACTACCGTCGAAGTCAGCATGTAGCTCGTGAACAGCCACGAGAGGAGCGTGAACCCGCCGAGGTCGGCCAGGATGCGGGGCGTGGCGGTCGAGACCACCGTCTGGTCCAGCGCTCCAATGAAGAGCGAGACCATCAGACTCCCGAGCAGGAGCCACTTCTGCCGCGGGTTGAGCCGCTCCGCCAGCGGCTGCTGGGCTGCGGGTGCGGGCATCTGTCTCCCTCCTACGCTCACGTCAGCGTGAAGCGTTCACCCGAGCGTACATAGTTCGCGCTGACCAAACAATTGGGGAAGTCGCTGCCCCGGGTCAGCACCACGCGAGCCGGGCCCGCTCGCCGTCGAACCAGGCGACGGCCGCCTGCCCGAACTCCCGCGCCAGCGCCAGCACCTCGTCCAGCGGCGCATCCCAGACCGCGAACGACGGCTCCCGGTGGGTACCGTCAGGCGAGCGGCCCTCGGCTGCGCTCCAGGTCCATCCGCGCCGCGCAATCGCCGACCTCAGCGCTGCATTCCGCGCCTCGTTCACCTCCAGCGGCGGCCGTTCGTGGCCGGGGTTCCACGCCGTGATGATGGCGAACGGCCCGGGAGCCCCCGGCACGCCCTCGCCGATGCGGAATGTCACCCGGCCGCCCGGCAGCTCAACGTCGTACACCGCCGAGCCGTACACCGCTTCCAGCTCCGGGTCTGGCGCCCGGCCGGTAGAATCCCCGGTCATGGAAACGCCCCTGCACTTCGATTCACGCGGTCCCATCGGCATTCTCACCCTGAACCGGCCCGAGCGCCTCAACGCCATCGACCACGCCATGCTCCGCGCCCTCCGCGCCTTCTTCGACGCGCGTCACCGCGACTACGGCACGCGCGTCATCGTCATCACCGGCGCCGGGCGCGGCTTCTGTGCCGGCCTCGACTTGAAGGCGGGCCCCGAGCAGGGCCCCTGGCAGCCCGGCGTCGGCCCTGTCCAGGATTCCCTGGCCTTCCAGGAAGACATCGCCGACCTCATGGTCAAGATGCGCGACTGCCCCCAGGCGCTGATCGCTGCAGTCAACGGCCCCGCCACGGGCGGCGGCCTCTCCATCGCCCTCGCGAGCGACATGCGCATCGGGACCGCGAACGCGCGGTTCGCCTGCTCCTACCTCAACCTCGGCCTCGGGGGAGCCGATGTCGGCTCCTCGTACTTCCTGCCGAAAATCGTCGGCATGGCCCACGCGGCCGACATGCTCTACTCCGGCCGCATCGTCGAGGCCCAGGAGGCGCTCGAAATGGGCCTCATCACCCGCATCGTCGAGCCCGACGACCTCATCCCCGCTGCCCTCGCCATCGCCGACGGGATTGTCCGCCGCGCAAGCCCGCTCGGCCTCCGCCTCACCAAGCAGGTCCTCAACGAAACCGTCAACGGCATCAGCCTGCAAACGGCGCTCAAGCTCGAAAACCGGAACCAGATCCTCGCCAGCCAGACCCAGGACGCCCGCGAGGCCCGGCAGGCCTGGTTCGAAAAGCGCGACCCCGCCTGGCGCGACGCCTGACGTCCGCGCCTGGGAGCGGCGAGGCCCCGGTTGTCCCGGGGCCTCGCATCCGAAATGCCGATCGATACCGCCATCCACCGCGCGGGCGCCGCCGCATGGTGGTTCTGGCTGGGGATGGAGGATTCGAACCCCCACATACAGATCCAGAGTCTGCTGTCCTACCCTTAGACGAATCCCCAGCGCGGCCTCCAGATTACCAACCCGTGCGCTCCTGCGCCAAGGTTTCGGCCTATCCGAGCCGTGCGCGCGCCGCCCGCAGCCGCGCCAGCGCCCGCTCCCGCCCGAGAATCGCAAGCGAATCGAACAGCGGAATGCCGGTCGGCCGCCCCATCACCGCGACGTACAGCACCGGGATGAACTTCCGCAGTTTCATCCCGAGCGGCTCCTCCAGCTCGCGAAGCGCCGCCTCGATCGCCGGCGTTGCCCAGTCGTGGTCGCTGATGGCATCGAGCCGGACGAGCGCTTCGTCCAGCACCCGCACCGCCGTCGCCGCATCGCCCACCCGGTCAGTGAGGAGAGCGAGGTCGTACTCCGGCGCATCGTACGTGAACAGGAAGGCGACCATGCCCGCAATCTCGTCCAGCCGGGTCACCCGCTCGCGCAGCAGCGGCGCCGCTGCGCGGATCACCGCCGGGTCGAGCGGCCGCGGAATCGATGGCGGCAGGCCCCGGTCGGCCCACTCTCCCACCAGCGCAACCCAGCGCTCCTCGTCCATCGCCCGGATGTAATGCCCGTTCAGGTAGTTCAGCCGCTCGATATCGAACACGGCCGGGTTCGGCACCACCCGCGCAAGGTCGAAGTGCCGCTTCAGCTCCTCAATGCCTAGGATGGTCGTGTGGTCATCCAGCGACCAGCCGAGCAGCGCGAGGAAATTGACCATCGCCTCCGGCAGATAGCCGTGGTCGCGGTAATCCAGCAGAGCGGTGTCGCCCGAGCGTTTGCTCAGCTTTTTGTGGTCCGGGCCGAGGATGAGCGGCAGATGCGCCCACGCCGGCGGCGTCCAGCCAAGCGCTTCGTACAGCTGGATGTGTTTCGGCGCGCTCGAAATCCACTCGTCCCCGCGGATGCAGTGGCTGATCTCCATCGCCGTGTCGTCGACGACGACCGCGAGGTGGTAGGTCGGAAAGCCGTCCGACTTCAGGATGACGAAGTCGTCCTGGAGCGCGTTCTCGAACACGACCTCGCCCCGGATGACGTCCTCCAGGACGGTGACTCCCTCCCGCCGCATCGCAAACCGGACCACGTGCGGCTCCTTCGCCGCCCGCTCGGCCGCCTCCGCTTTCGGGATGCTGCGGCACAGCCCGTCGTAGCCGGGAGGCTGTTTTGCCGCGGCCTGTGCCGCCCGCAACGCATCAAGCCGCTCGGGCGTGCAGAAGCACGGGTAGGCCCGGCCCAGCTCGATCAGCCGGTCTGCCGCCTGCCGGTAGAGGCCGAGCCGCTGCGACTGGAAGTACGGCCCGTGCGGGCCGCCGATGTCGGGTCCCTCGTCCCAGTCGATGCCGAGCCAGCGCAGGCTCTCCATGATCGCCTCAACTGCGCCCTCAACGTACCGGTTGCGGTCCGTGTCTTCGATCCGCAGCAGGAACTTCCCCCCGCGCGACCGGGCGTACGCCCAGCTGAAGAGTGCCGAGCGGATATTGCCGATGTGCGGATTGCCCGTGGGACTTGGCGCATAGCGCGTGCGGACTGGTCGGTCGGTCACGAAGCCTCGCCTCGCTCGATGGTCGGCGGAGGAACCGCCGCGTACCGAGAGGCTACCGCCTCCCCTGCGATGGCGCGAATCGCCGCGAGCAGGTCCGTCGGAGGCGGAGCAGCTGCAATCAGGCGGCCGCCGGCCGGGTGCGGCAGCTCCAGCCGGTACGCATGCAGCAGCTGGCGGCTCCCCGGTTCCGCCGTGCCGTACACCGCATCGTTCGCTACTGGGGTGCCGATCGCCGCGAGGTGCACGCGGATCTGGTGCGTGCGCCCGGTTTCCGGGTGCACCTCGAGCAGGCTGCGCCTCCCGTCGCTCGCGATGACGATGTACTCCGTGCGCGCCGAACGGCCGCGCGTGGTGACCGCCATCCGGGTCCGGTCGCGCGGATCGCGGTCGATTGGAGCATCAATCACGGCCCGCGGCTGCGCCGGGACGCCGTCAACCACCGCGAGGTAGGTCTTCTTCGCATTCCGCGCTTCGAACGCCCGGCTGAGCGCCGCCTGCGCCGCGGGCGTCTTCGCCAGCACCATCACGCCGCTGGTCTCCTTGTCGAGCCTGTGTACAACCCCGGGGCGCTCAACGCCGGGTTCGAACGCCGCGCTCGCGGGCCCGAGCCGTGCCAGCCACCATGCGGCGACCGAAGGTGCGGTATCGCCGGGCGCCCCGTGCACCGCCAGCCCCGCCGGCTTGTCGATGGCGGCCAGCAGCTCGTCCTCGTACACCACCGGCAGGTCGAAGTCCACCGCCTCCGACGCCCGGGTGCCTGCCTCGATGACGACGACCACCGCATCCCCCTCGGCCACGACCGCCGACTTCCGCGCCACCGCCCCGTTCACGCGGACCATGCCCCGCTCGATGAGGCGCTGAACCCGCGACCGCGACAGGTCTTCAAGCGCTGCCGCGAGCACCGCGTCGAGCCTGCCGCTGCGCGGCGCCGTCAGCTCGACGACCTGTCCCGTTCCGTGTCCTGGAACAGCATGCTCCACAGGAGAATCACCACCCCGATGCTGATTGCCGAGTCGGCCACATTGAACGCCGGCCAGTGCGGCACCTTCAGGAAGTCGACCACGCGGCCTTCGGCGACCCGGTCGATCAGGTTTCCCACCGCGCCGCCGAGCATACAGGCCAGCCCCAGCCGCACCACCGGGTGCGCGAACCCTGGGTTGAACAGGTAGACCACGATGGCTGCCAGGCCCGCAAGGCTCGCAACAATCAACAGCGGGCCCGCGCCCTGGAGCATCCCGAACGCTGCGCCCGTATTCGTCACGTGGACGATGCGGAAGAACGGCAGCACCTCGACCGCGTCGCCCTGCTCAATACTCGCCCGGACCACCCACTTCGTCAGCTGGTCGACCCCCACGATGGCGGCTGCGAGCAGCAGGAACCAGCCATCCCGCCGGGCCACCCGCAGGCGCGGCCCGCTGCGGCCCTGTGCGCGGACGTCTTCCATCACCACCAGTGTACCTGCCCGAACCCGAATGGTCGGCACGGTGTCTTGCCGGCCTCGATCGCCACCGGCTACGCTGACAGGTGACCCCTCATTCGCAGCGGAGGAACCGCGCATGTCCACCCCGGCGTCGAAAGAGCTCCGCCCCGACGGGAAACTCCGGCTCCCGCCCGGCCAGCACCTCACCACCGGGTGGCCGGTCCTCCACTACGGCAGCATCCCGCGCATCGACCTCGAAACCTGGCGCTTCCACGTCTGGGGGCTCGTCGAAGAAGAGAAGTCGTTCACCTGGGAGGAGTTCAACGCCCTCGGCCAGGTGACCGACACGAGCGATATCCACTGCGTCACAACCTGGAGCAAGTTCGACAACACCTGGGAGGGTGTGCCGTTCCGCGCGCTCTACGATGCCATCCGGCTGAAGCCCGAAGCGAAGTACGCAATGATTCACTGCTACGGCGGCTACACGACCAACCTGCCGCTCGAAGACCTGTTGCGTGAAGGCGTCCTTTTCGCCCACTCCCACAACGGCCAGCCCCTGACGAAAGAGCACGGCTGGCCGATGCGGCTGGTCGTCCCCCATCTCTACTTCTGGAAGAGCGCGAAATGGGTCGGCGGCATCCAGTTTCTGGACCGCGACCGGCCGGGCTTCTGGGAGACCTACGGCTACCACATCTACGGCGACCCCTGGAAAGAGCAGCGCTACGCGTAGTTGCCGGCGGCAGTCAGGATCGAGCCCTTGATCGCAAACGTGCAGTAATCAGGAACGGCGCGCCGCCGAGAGAGGCGTACAGCGCGCCGACAACCACGCCCTCCATCATCGCTCCCGGCACGCCGACTTCGTCGGCGTCGTTCCGGACCAACACGATGGCCCAGAGCAGCATCGTACCGAGGCTACCGCCAAGAAAGGGCGCCAGCGAGCCACACCGACGCCACTTCCAGACCGTGAAGACGCCGACGAAGAAGAGCACCGCCGGTCCGGCTAAGCTCGCGGCGCTCTGGAGTTGCCCATCCGGCAGGGGCCACGGCAGCAGCCAGATTCCCTGAACCAGGACTCCGAGCAGAGCTGAGAACAGAGCTGAGAGAGAATGGCTGCGATTCATGCCCGACGCGCGAGGCGGGGCCGCTCAACAAAATGATGCGGCCCCAGCTCCGTCTTCAGCGGGGCCTGCCTAAGCTGGCCAGGTCGTCGCCAGATTTCACCTCGCCCATCCCCAGCGCGGCGTGGTTAGCTGACATGAGTGCCTGCACGGCTGCGACCCGCACGTCCGGATCGGCATGGACGGTGACCGTTGTTCCATCGGGCATCCAAAGCGTCGTAGCTGTTTGGAGGTCCATCGCCGGCACGCCCCGCACGCGGTAAGGAGTTGAGAACCCAGCCTGTCGCTGGATCGCCTCGGGTTGAGGTAGGGCGTTCGGGGTGCGCACGATCACCTGGAGCGGAGGAACGCAGCTCGGCCCATCTCCGGTGTCAAGCGGGGTGCACTCGCCGTAGATGAGGTACAGCGAGCTGGCGAGTCGGTCCTCCTTCTCCCCGGTCATCTCAGCGCGGAGGACATACTCGACGGTCTGAGCCTTCGTGAGGTTGAGCCCCTGGAACTGCTCTCCCAGCCAGAGGACTCTTGCCTTGTCCCATGTGCGTGCGACCTCCACCGCCCCGCGATCGAGGACCCCCGGGTGGGAATTCGCCGGGTCGGCCACCCGGTAGGTCCTCCCGGGAGCAGGCTTTTCGCCCTGACCCGCCCACACGATCGAGGCTGCGAAACCCCCTGCTGCCAGCAACCCGATCAAGATGAATACCGAAAAAGGTCGTACGAATTTCAGATTTATGTGTCCATTAATAGGCATCATTTCCCACCATGTTGATGTAGGCGACGTATCCGTCCCAATTTCAGGCAAGCGCACCGCCGCACTTTGCGATCGCTAAATCGTTACCCCAATATCACCAGTGCGGAGGATTGTGCTATCCTCCGTCGCTTATCCACCGGTATATTACATCAGATCTGCCGTCGATGAATCCATGGTACCATACGCAATGTGTGCCATAATTTGCGTCGAAGTCGTCGAAATGTGGAGTAGCGGCATAGGCCTGCCCGCCATTGGTTGTTGGTGCAACCTCATAACGAAAATGATACCTGTCTCTGAGATATCCGTTATTACTTGCCGCCGAGTCATCGCTCGTCGTGCAACCTCCGTTGTCCCAAAAATACTGACCTCCTGAGCGCTCTTCATAGCCGCCATGATCAGATCGTTTAGCATGTTGGAAGACATGATCGTGAAATCCATTGCCATTGGTAAATACGATTGATACTGGATCAATAGCAGTATTACAGCCTTGCAAATAGCTGTACATACCGAAAGTTTGGTCTATAGGAGCATCTGCGGATGCAAGTATGCCCGACAGTGCCAGAGCTACGGCCACCGCAGCTGCAATTGGGAGGGCCGCACCTTCACGGCAGCGGCGTCCTGCTTTGATGCGGGAGAAGGTCTCTATCAAGGACATAGTCATGTCTCCCTTCACGTGTGAAGTCAGTCTTGCAACTGCCGCCAACAGATTGGGTGAAGCCCGCTCTCCCCGCAATACGGCTCTTTGGCCCCCGCCGATCGGCCGGGGTCATCCGGCCCCCTCCTGCTCGCGCAGCCAAATGGCAAGCGAGACACGGTTCGTCACGCCAGCCTTGCGCATGGCGGACTCGACGTAGTGCTTCACGGTGGACGCGCTCAATCCGAGCGAGCGGGCGATTTCCGCGTTGGTCATGCCGCGGGCCACGAGCCCGGCCACTTCGCGCTCCCGCGGGCTGAGTTGCGCCTGGTGCATCGTTCACCTCCGGCCGCTCCGCTCCCGGAGTGCCCGGGGATGTAATAGCACAAATCCGGGGCCGCTTCCATCACTGGAGGTTAATCGTGGGCGATTGGCCGCGACCGCAGCGGACGAGAGCAAGAAGGGCACGGGGATGCCAACCCGGACCCATCGGCCAATGCCAGCTGATCCCCGCCGTTGGGGGGGGCGGCTGAATTCCGCTGCGCGGGCCCCTCGTTCAGGCTCTGTGGCGAACTGCAAACCCCAGGGCGCCCAGCAGTGCTGCCAGCGCGACGAGTCCGGCGCCTGCGATACCCAGGGGCGTGGACCTACGTGATTCGTCGCCAGGAAGCTGGCCGGTTGCAGGCGGGTTGGGCGCGGCGCCGACCGGCGATGGGTCACCCGTTCCGGGAGGCGCGGCCGCAAAGTTGTCCAGCAACCGCGTAACCCCGGGGATCAGTTCCATTTCCACGAAGAGCCGCTGGCCGCGGCTGTTGTAGAACGTCAGCCGGGCTCCGGCCCTCGAGCACGCCGCCGGCTGGCCCGCCTCGCCGAGTCGCAAAGCGAGCGGCGGCGAGCCTGCCGATACGCCATCAGTCGCGACCCCTGTGCAACGCTCGCCGTCCGCACGCACCTCGACAGAACCGAGGAAGGCCCCGAGAGAGGCCCTGTCTGGCCCGTTCGAGACGCTCGCCAGCGCTTCCGATGACAGGAGGACCGTCGATGTGCGGCCGGGATTGCGCACCGGGTCGAGGACCGCCAGCTCGACACCGAGCGAATCATCGACGACGGGAGCGTCGACGCAATCGCCCCGGACTCCCGGCCACACCCGGGTGGGGCCATCCGGCAGCTCCCGAGGGAGCGGGAATGATACCGAAAATGTCCCGGCGGTTGATACTGCGGCGTTCGTTCTAGCGGTGTTCGAGGGTTCGAACGGCGTGATCACCTTCGGGTCGCCGCGGTCGCGGATGAAGAGCCCGACCTCGACCTCCCGACCTGCACAGGAGGCCGGGAGGTTGCCGACGACGTTCATCGCAGCATCTCTTCCGACGACGCTAACTGGAAACGAAGCGCGGATGCTCGGCGCGGGCGCCTGGGCTGCAGCCGGCGCAAGGCGCGCAGCAAATATCAGCAGTGAAACGCTCGCCAGGATGAGGGTTCGCATGGTTCCTGCTCCTTTCCTGGCCTTACCCGGCCGTCGGCGGTGTACCGGACCGTCTCCGAACCGTCCAGGCCCACGTGCCGACGAAGCTGAAGATGATGCTCAAGACGAGGACCACGAACAGCTCAACGGCGCCCACTGGTCCGAGCAGGACCCCGCCGACAACCAGAACGGCAAAGAGCAGAAACGCGAGCAAGACAAACGCAAGGGCGGACACGGGAGCCTCCAGCGATCAGCTTCATGTCGAGAGCGGCCGCGCCCGGCTGCGCGGCCCCGGCGGTTGGTCGGGCACGTACCCGGTAGATGCAACGTTGCACCAGTGCGAACTGTTCCATGCTCGCGTTCGCACCAGGTCCGGCCCCGGTGCACCGGACGCAATTCTGTTGCTGCAGAGACGCTAGTCGAGGTGAGGCTCGCCCCGCAATACGGCTCTTTGGCCCCCGCCGATCGGCCGGGGTCATCCGGCCCCCTCCCGGTCGCGCAGCCACATCGCCAGTGCCACACGGTTCGTCACGCCGGCCTTGCGCATGGCGGACTCGACGTAGTGCTTCACGGTGGACGCGCTCAATCCGAGCGAGCGTGCGATCTCCGCGTTCGTCATCCCGCAGGCCACGAGCCTCGCCACGTCGCGCTCCCGCGGGCTGAGTTGCCCCTGGTGCATCCCGTTACCTCCGGCCGCTCCGCTCCCGGAGTGCCGGGGAAGGTATACCACAGATCGCAGGCGACTGCTATCACAAGGATGAAAGAATCGACCGGTACCGGGACGCGCTACCGGACGATGACCTGCCCGGACATTGCCGCGCCGTGCACCCCGCAGGTGTACGCGAAGACGCCGGGCTCCATGAACTCGAACTCGAAGTTGCCGCTCCGCAGTTCACCGGAATCAACCGCCTCGCCCGCGAAGGCGCCCATGACCCGGTGACTCACCTTCCCGCGGAAGCTCCAGGTCACCCGCGTGCCGACCGGTACCTGCAGGCTGCGCGGCTGAAAGCGGAAGTCGGTCACGGTGATCGTCGTCAGGTTCGCCGGAAGCGCGCCCGGTTTCGTCGGCGTCGCCTCCGGCGCACCCGCTCCGCCGCTGCAGGCGCTCCCCAAGACTGCCAGGCAAACGGCGATGGCGGCGATCCGCCCCCTCATGACTCCACCGATGCGATGTACGGGTACAGCGGCTGCCCCCCGTCGATGACCTCCACCTCTGCGCCGGGGAACCGCTGGCGTACCGCATCACCCGCAAGCCCGGCCTCCCCGCCTTCCCCCACGTAAACGGTTACGAGCTTGCCCGCGCCGGCCCCTGCCGCCGCAAGGCCTTCGACCAGCGCGTCCTCGAGCGTCGCCCGGGCCGCTTTGAGCCGGCCATCAACCACCGCGATCGCCTGGCCCGCCTCCACGCGGACGCCATCCGCCGCCCGCGACGCCGCTGCGCGCGTCACCTCGACCGTTCGAACGGACTTCGCGGCTTCGGCCATCCGGCTGACGAGTTCCGCCGCCCGGCCTGCGGGGTCGAACATCAGCGCCGCTGCGACCCCCTGCGGGAGGGTTGTCGTGGGTACGATGTGCAGGGTGCACCGTGCGAGCTGCGCCGCCTGCTCGGCGGCGAGCAGCACGTTCTTGTGGTTCGGGAGCACGATGACGTCGGCCGTACCCATCGCCTCGGCCGCATGTGCGATGTTGCCCGCTGCCGGCTTTTCAACCACCCCAAGGTCCACCACCCGCGCGCCGAGGCTCTCGAACAGCCGGTCGAAGCCGGTCCCGCGGCTCAAGGCCAGCAGGCCCACGGCAGGGGTCGCGCCGCTCCCGGCCGTTTGGAACCGCGCGCGCTGGGCGTCCATGTCGTCGACCTTTACCCGCTCGGGCCGGCCCAGCCCTGCCATCGCTGCGAGCAGGGCCTCCGGCTGCTCTGTGTGGACGTGCACTCGCGCCAGCCGCTCGTCGCCCACCACCACCACGCTCTGTCCCAGCTCCTCGGCCAGCGCCCTGACGCGCGCAAGATCAAGTACGACGCCGCCCAACGGCTCGAGCACGAACTCGGTGCAATAGCCGTACGTATCGCCCGCGTGCGCGGCGGCGAACTCCATTGCGTGGCCGCCCGCGCCGAACTCCTCCAGCTGCAGCTCCTCGCCCTTCAACCGCGCGAGCATCCCCCCGAGCAGGACGCACACGCCTTCTCCCCCGGCGTCGGGCACCCCGGCTTGCCGCAGCGACTCCAGCTGGTCGATGGTCCGCTCCTCGGCCTCCCGCGCGGCAGCAACGGCAGCTTCCAGCACCGCGAGGCACGGGAGCCCTGCGCCCTCGCCGGGCATCCGTACGGCGGCGGCCTGCGCCGCCTGCGCCGCTTCGCGCAGCACCGTCAGCATCGTCCCCTCCTGCGGTCGGCTGACGGCGGCATATGCGGCCTCGGCCGCGGCCAGCAGTCCGGCGGCAAGCCGCGCAGCGTCGAGTTCTGCCGCGCCCGCAACCCCCCGGGCGAATCCCCGCAACGCCTGCGAGAGGATGACGCCGGAATTCCCGCGCGCCCCGTACAGCGCGCCGCGCGCCGCTGCCTCGGCCACCGCGGCTGCGCTGCTCCCGCCCGGGACCTCCCTCGCGGCGGCCGCCGCCTCCCGGAGCGTAGCCGCCATGTTCGAGCCTGTGTCGCCGTCCGGCACCGGGTACACGTTGATGGCGTTGATTGCCGGTGCCGCCGCGGCAACGGCCGCAGCCCCCGCTTCGAAGAGCGCCCGCAGCCCATCGCCATCCACCCGGAGCACCGGGCTCCCGCCGCCGCTCACGCGCTGCCACCCGGCCCGGTTTGGCCGCTATCGAATCCCGGTGCTAGCATGAGAGTTCGATTCTGCCACGGAAGGAAGCATCACGCATGGCCAGTGGAGCATGCGACGTCTGCGGCAAGACCACCCAGTTCGGCCGGCACATCCGCCACACCCACGGCGGCCGCTGGGAGCGCAAGGCGACCAAGAAGTCGCGGACGTTCCGACCCAACGTGCACAAGCACCGCATCTTCTTCGGCGGCGCCTCGCTCCGCGTCAACATCTGCACGCGCTGCCTGAAGACCATGACCAAGTCCGTCTAGCGGACCGCGCAGCGCCCCGCGCCGAACGGCCGGCTCCCTGGGGAGCCGGCCGAACTCATGTCTCCGCGAACGCCCTGCTCTGGCTAGCCGGCCGCGGCAAACCGATGAAGCGCTGACGCCAGCTCCTCCTCGACGACGCCTGGAACCTCGAGCACCGCCTGGAGCCAGGCGGGCCGCTGCCGCGCGCACACCGCGACAGGGTTCGGTACCGGGCACTCGGCCGTCGCGAGCTCCGCAAACCGCCGCACGTACTCCCGCGGCCGGAGGTCCGACCCGAGTTCGACCAGCGCGAAGGGGTCGGGCGCTGCGTGCGCGCCCGGGACGCCGCGTACGACGGCCGGCCCAGGCCGGTCGCCGCCGCCCGCAAGGCCCGGCCCGTCAAGGATGGCCACACCGCGCACTTCCCGCGGGCGTGCGCCGGCGAGCAGGAGCCCGATGTATCCGCCGAGCCCCCGTCCCACGATGGTCGCCGGCCCGATGGCAGCCAGGGCCACATCGGCGTCACCCATCAGCACTTCAGCGGTGTAGCCCCCGCCCGAGGGCACTGTCGATGCCCCATGCCCCGTGAAGTCCAGCGCGTACACGGCGCCCGGCCACGCAGAAAGGCTGCCCGGCACCCCGGCCGGGGAGCGCTCCCCCAGCGCATGCAGCAGCAGGAGCCGTGGGCCGGAACCCTCGCGCAGGGTGTGGAGCGCCAGCTTCACCCGGTTGTGCTGCAGGAACACGGTCATCGAAGAAACTCCAGCACCAGCTCGGCCACCCGGTGGGGGTGCTCGATGTGGATGAAATGACCCGTGTTCTCGAACGGGATAATCTCCGCCTGCGGCGGCAGGTACGGGAGGAGCGCCCGGTGGTTCGTGCCCCAGCCCATCTCCTCCTCGACCGTTGCGGTCAGGCCCAGCAGGGGCACACGCAGCTCCTTCAGCCGGTGCAGCGACCACTCCGGGCTCCATGGCCCGAAGCCGCCGAAACGGATCGCCGGGTCGAGCTTCCACCGCCACCCGTCAGGGTCCCGCCGGGCCCCGATCGTCACCAGGTAGCGCAGCCAGTCGTCCGGCAGCCGCGGGTTCATCCGCTTGCGCCGGCGGGCCAGCTCCTCCAGCGTCCCCGGCTTGCGCAGGGTGATGTGCGCCGCCCGCCGATGATCCAGCCAGTCCGCCAGCGTCTTCTGGGTGAACCGCCGGTGCTCGTGGTCCGATACATCCGGGGCCGGGTCCCGGCTCGGCAGCCCGTCGATGACCACCAGTTTCGAAAGTCGGTACGGCAGCGCCTCAGCCAGCTGGAGCATCATGCCGCCGCCCTTCGAGTGCGCCACTACCGGTACCGCGTCGGGCGTGGTCGAATCGAGCACGGACAGCGCATCCCGGACGTCGGCGTCCCAGCTGTAGAGGGCCGCATGGTCCGAATCGCCGTGGCCGCGGTGGTCCCACGAAATCACCCGCCAGCCGGCATCCGCAAGCAGCGGAGCGAACACATCGAACGTCCCGGCGAAGTCGGAACCCCCGTGGACGAGGAACAGCGGCGGCCCATCGGCATCTCCCCATTCGCACACGTGCAGCCGCACGCCGTAGGAGTCCACCCAGCGATGGCGGTCGGGGCGCCGCGCGCCGGGGTAGCTCAGAAAGCGCGGCTCATCGATGACCGGTGCGGTCATGTCGTTCACCTTCCTTGGGGCGTCGTGAGAGAGCAGAGAGCCCGGGAGAACGTCCCGGGCGCAACGCACGATTCGAGCATCCCGCCCGCCGGCGTTGTGGGTCAAGGCGCAAAGGGGAAACGGACCGGGTCGCTCAGGGAACGAGCAGCAGGTCGACCAGCGCCGGCAGCGCAACGCCGGCAGGGGCCCGGATGATGACGTCGGCGATCTCGCTCAGCGCCGTCGCCTCCGGGTTGATTTCGATCAGCGGGGCGCCGCGCCGCTTCGCCAGCACCGGGAAGTCTGCGGCAGGGTAGACGACCGCGCTGGTCCCGATGGTGAGGAACAGGTCGGCGGCGAGGGTCTGCCGGTAGCACTCCTCGAGCGCATCCCGCGGAATCGGCTCACCGAACATCACCACGTCGTTCTTGTACAGCCCCCCGCACACCGGGCACGACGGCGGCAGCCGGTCGAGGCTCACCGTCTCCAGACGTTCGCGCGCGCCGCATTCGATGCAGCGCACCTTGTACCGGTTCCCGTGGATTTCGGTCACCCGCCGCGAACCCGCCATCGCGTGCAGATTGTCGATGTTCTGGGTGATGACGTGCGCAAGCCGCCCCATGTGCTCCAGGTCGGCCATGGCGTAGTGCCCCGGGTTCGGGGCCGCGCGGTCGATCGCCTGCGAGAACGGCGAGCCAGAGGTCTCGTGCACGATCGCCTGGCGCCACCACTCGGCCGGGTCGGCGACGAACAGCTCCCAGCCGTCGATGGTCGGCTCGCCGAACCGCTCGTAGACGCCTCCGCTCCCGCGGTACGTCGGTATCCCGCTCTCCGCCGAAAGCCCGGCCCCGACGAGCGCGACGGCGTACTGGCTGCGCCGAACGAGCGCCGCAGCCTGCCGAAGCGCGGATTCGACCGCCGGGTCCGAAAGCGCGTGCCGGGTGGAAGTCAAGCCGTCCCCTCTACCGGAAGATGATACGCCACTTCGGCGGCGTATGCGGCCGCCGCCCGGTCGCGTTCCGCTGCGCTCCAGCCGAGCTCTTCCGCGAGGATGGCTGCTACCCGCTCGTGGCAGCAGAGGCCCCTACACCGCGCCCAGCCGATGCCGGTTCGCCGCAGGAGCACGTCGCCGACGGTGAGCGCCTGTTCGTGCCGGGCAGCGAAGCGCACCTCGCCCTCGAACCCCGGGGCGTGCGGGCAGAGCACCTCCCGGCCGAGCTCGATGACGGCCGCCGCATCGCCGCCGTACCGCCGCAGGTGCCGCCGCGCCGGATGGTCGAGCCCGAGGCCGAGCAGCCGCTCCCGCCACCCGGCAGGCGGGGCGGCGAGCCAGCCCTGCGGCTTCCGGCCGGTCACCGCTTCGATCACGTCGCCCGCAAGCGGCCGGAACGTGCTGAGCTTCCCCCCGACCACGCTGAACATCCCCTTCGCCCCGCCCACCTTGCCGTGGTCAATGACGGCGTGCCGTCGCGAAATCGCCGCCTCCGGCCCGCCGGCAACTTTCTGCAGCGGCCGCAGGCCGGCATAGGCGTAGCGGATGCGCTCGCGCCGGATGTCAAGCCCGGGCAGGAGCGTCCGCCCTTCGGTCAGCAGGTAGTCGATGTCCTCCGGCGTCGGCCGCACCGCCGAGGGGTCCCCGTCGTACCGCTCGTCGGTGGTGCCGATGAGGAGCAGGTCGTCCTGCGGCACCGCGAAGAACACGCGCCCGTCGCTCTTCGCCGTGCTGAAGACCGCATCGTGCCCGGGCGGTCCGTCCAGTTCGACGACGATGTGGGACCCGCGCGTGACGCCGAGCAGCTCCGGGGGCGGCAGGTCGCCGAGCCGGTTCACGGCGTCGACCCACGGGCCCGCCGCGTTGACCACGGCCCGCGCGGGAATCGTGACGTGCTCGCCGCCGTGGTCGACCACCACCGCCTCGACGGTCCCGTCCGGGGCGTTGATGGCGACCACCGGCGTGTGATTCAGCGTGGCCGCACCGAGCTGCCGCGCCTCCCGGACCAGCTCCCACGTGAGCCGTTCCGGCGCGATCACCCGCGCATCGAAGAAAGAGAACCCGCCGCGCGTCTCGTCAGGCAAATAGGGCGCGAGTTCGCGCAGCCGCTCCCGGCTGAGGGGCCGGTGCGGAGGCACCGCACGGTACAGGGCCAGCAGGTCGTAGGCGGCGAGGCCGATACGCAGCTGCCAGCCCGGCCGCCGCGTCCACGGCAGGAGCGGCAGCAAAAACCGCTGCGGCCGCACGAGGTAGGGCCGGGTCTGTAACAGCCACGCCCGCTCCCGGAGCGATTCGAATACCAGTCCGACGTCCCCGTGCTCGAGGTAGCGGAGCCCACCGTGGATGAGCTTCGTCGACCGCCACGTCGTCCCGAACCCGTAGTCGCTCGCCTCGAAGAGTGCTGCCCGGAGCCCGGTCGCCGCCGCTGCGCGCGCGATCGCCGCCCCGTTGATCCCCCCGCCGATGATGGCAAGGTCGAGCGGATCCCCGGAGGCAAGGTCGCGCGCGCTCAAGATGCCGCCCATCCGAGCGTCCGTTCCACCGCGCGCCGCCACTCGCGCAGCCTCCGGTGGCGTTCGGCGCTGCCCAGCCGGGGCTCGAATACCCGCTCGGGCCGCCACAGCTCGGCCACCTCATCGATGCTCGACCAGATGCCTGCGGTCAGCCCTGCGAGGTACGCCGCCCCGAGCGCCGTCGTCTCGGTGGACTGCGGGCGGAGCACCGGGATGCCCGCGAAGTCGGCCTGCAGCTGCATCAGCAGGTCGTTCACGGCAGCGCCGCCGTCGACCCGCAGCTCCCGGATCGGCTCCGGCAGCGATTCATTCATCACCTCGATGAGCTCCGCGCTCGAGAGGGCGATCGCCTCCAGCGCAGCCCGCGCAAGGTGCGCCTTCGTCACCCCGCGCGTCAGGCCGAGGATGGCGCCCCGGGCGTGCGGGTCCCAGTCGGGCGCGCCGAGGCCGGTGAACGCCGGGACGATGACCACGCCCGCCGTGTCCGGAACGCTGGCCGCCAGCGGCTCGATATCGGCCGACTGGGCGATGAGCCCCAGCTCGTCGCGCATCCACTGGACCAGCGCCCCGGCCACGAACACTGAGCCCTCGATCACGTACTCCGGCCCCTGGGGCCCGGCGCCAGCTCCGAGGCTGAGCAGCAGCCCGGTCTCCGGCACCGCCGCCTTTCGGCCCGCGTTCGAAAGGAGGAAGCACCCGGTGCCGTAGGTGTTCTTCGCGACCCCCGGGGCGAACCCGCCCTGCCCGAAGAGCGCCGCCTGCTGGTCTCCGGCGGCCCCCGTAATCGGCACCCGGCTCCCGAACTGCTCCTCGCTGGTGAACCCAAACCGCGACTGCGACGGGGCCGCTGCCGGGAGCGCTGCCCGCGGCACCTCGAACAGGTCGAGCAGTCCGTCGTCCCAGCGCCCGCGTTTCACGTTAAAGAGCAGCGTTCGCGACGCGTTTGTGAAGTCCGTCAGGAAGCTGGCGCCCCCGGTCAGCTTCCAGATCAGCCAGGCGTCCACGGTCCCCGCGCAAATCTCGCCGAGCCGGGCCTGCCGGTGGAGCTCCGGGTCGTGGCGGAAGAGCCACGTGAGCTTCGTGCCGGTGAAGTACGGGTCGAGCGTGAGCCCCGTCGCCTGGCGGACTCGCTCCTCCTCGCCGGCCGACCGCACATCCTCGCAGATTCCGGCGGTGCGCCGGTCCTGCCAGACGATCGCCCGGTGGACCGGCGCGCCCGTTGCGCGCTCCCAAACGACCGCGGTCTCGCGCTGATTGGTCAGGCCGATGCAGGCGAGGTCGCCGAACGCAAGGCCGGCCTGGGCAAGCGCGACCCCGATCGCGTCGAGCGTCGTGGTCCAGATCTCCTCAGGGTCGTGTTCCACCCAGCCCGGCTGCGGGTAGTACTGGGTCAGCGGCTGCTGCCCCAATCCCACGATCGCGCCGGTCCGGTCGACGATGAGCGCGCGGGAGCTGGTCGTTCCCTGGTCGATGGCGAGGATGTACGGGGGCGTCATGTGCGGGAGTATACGAACCCCCAGCACCCGGGAAACCCTGCGCCGCTCACAGCTCCCGGTGGTGGCCGTTCCGGCGGACGCACATGTGCCCGCCCGGGTCCATCGGCGCTGTGCAGAGCGGACAGAGCGGCCGCCCCGCGGCGATGACCTCGGCAATCTGCTGCCGCAGCTCGTACCCGCTCCGGTAGTCGAACTCCATCGTCAGGCCAATCGTGTCGTCGGCATCAGGCGGCCCGTCGGCCGCAATCAGGACAATCCGCCGGTCCTCGGCATTGACGCCCATGCTCAGCTGGAACACCTGCAGGTCGAGGTCGAACGACTGCGGCGCCTCGAGCCGCGGAGGGGCATCGTCCGGCGGGAGGGGAACGTAGTCATAGCCCTCATCGTCCAGGACCGTCTCGATCGCGTCGCCGAGCGCGTTCAGCTGCTCCTTTTCGAGCCAGAGCGAGGCGGCGAACCCGGAGCCGTTCACGACGCGAAGCCGGAAGCGCCGCTGCCCGGGCCGCCCGATCGCTTCCGCCGAGATATGGATGAGGGGGCCCAGGTCTTGCGTGCGTGCCATCGCCCCGATCGTAGGGCAGGCCGGCCCTCCCGTCGCGGCCATTCGTCCTTTACCGCAGGGTCGACCCGTGCAGAAAATTCACAAAAGCCTGCGAATCCCCCGGGACATCGCGACAGAGTGTGTCGCCTTCCCGACGTAACGTGCCCCTCCACAACGCCAACCGCAGGAGGTGAGCGGTATGACCGAACAAACCCGTCGCTCGACCCGGCTCATCCGCATCCGCGACATCCTCGTCCGGCGCCCAAACGGCGTCTCGACAATGGAGCTGTCCCGCGAGACCGGCTATTCCCAGCGCACCATCCAGCGCGACCTCCAGGCGCTCGAATCGGAGCTCAACGTCCCGCTGGTCATCGAAAACCGCCGCTGGCGGATCATGGAGGGCCATCAGCCCCTCTTCGGCCCAGTCCGCCTCACGCTCCAGGAGGGCCGCGCCGTCTACTTCGCCATGCGGCTGATGCTCCGCTCCGCCGACGAACACGACCCGGACGCCCTCACGGCCCTCGAGAAGGTCGCCAACGCGCTGCCGAAAGGCATGGCCGAGCACATGCAGCGCACGGTCCGCGAGTACCGCCAGCTCCCCTTCAACCGCGAGGCCACGGATATCCTCTGCAGCATCACCGAGGCCTGGGCCAAGAGCCAGTCGGTAGCGATTGAGTACCGCTCCGCCCACTCCACGGAGGCCCGCCGCTACGAGGTCGACCCCTACATCCTCGACCACACCGAAAGCGGCACCTACCTCGTCGGCTACTCCCACACGCACGGCGAAGTCCGCGTCTTCAAGGTCGATCGCATTCGCGCGGTCGAGCAGCTTCACCGCGACTTCGAGCCGGTCGATATCGACGAGCTCGCCGAGACGCTCCGTCACAGCTGGGGCGGCGTCGTCCTCGGCGAGTCCCGGTACGACGTGGTCATCGACTTCACCCCGGCGGTCGCTGCGCGCATCCAGGAGAGCTACTGGCACGTCTCGCAGGAGCTCGAGGCGCTCCCCGGCGCCGGAGCCGGGTCGCGGACCTCCTCAAAGCCGCCGCGGAGCGCTACGGCTGACGCCTCCGCTACACTGGCGGACGTGAACCCCGCCGCCCTCGTCAGCAGCCGCCGCGACCGCGTCGCCCGGGCCTGGGCACTCGAACGCGGCGCGGTGCTGGTCGCCAGCGGCCTGCCCGTCCCAATCGCCGGAACCGACCAGTTCCACGACTTCCACGCGCACCCGGAGTTCCGCTACCTGGCCGGCGTCGGCGAACCCGCCAGCGTGCTCGCCTTTGACCCGGCCACCGGCTGGGAACTCTTTGTCACGCTTCCCACACCCGACGACCGAATCTGGACGGGCGACGGTCCCGACCTCGATGCCCTGCGTGCCCGCTCCGGCCTCGACGTCCGGCCCATCGAATCGCTCGCAGTCTGGCTCGAAGTGCGCCGCACGGAGCCGCTGGCCGTCATCGGCAATGACGACCTGCTCCATCGGCCTGGGGAGTACCGCCTGCCGCCGCTCGAACGCTTCGAAACCGCCCACGACGCAGCGCTTGCCGCGCGCCTCTCCTGGGACGTAGCCGAGGCCCGCCGTGTGAAGGACCCCGATGAGCTCGAGGCGATGCGCCGCGCTGCCGCGGCCAGCCGGGCCGGTCACCTCCTCGCACTCCGCACTGCCCGGCCCGGGCTCACCGAACGCGACCTCCAGGTCGAACTTGAGGCCGAGTTCTTCCGCAGCGGCGGCGACCGTACGGCCTACGGTTCCATCGTCGGCAGCGGTCCGAACGCCGCCGTCCTCCACTTCGCGCCGACCCGGCGGCCGCTGAACGACGGCGAACTCGTGCTCATCGACGCCGGCGCCGAAGTCGACGGGTACGCCAGCGACGTCACCCGGACCTTCCCGGCCGGCCGCCATTTCGAGGGCATCCAGCGCGACCTCTACCGGCTGGTGTACGAGGTCCAGCGCGCTGCCATCGCCGAAGCCCGCCCTGGCGTCGAATACCGGGACCTCCACCTCCGCGCCTGTGAACGGATAGCCGCCGGCCTTGCCGACCTCGGCATCCTCCGCGGCAACCCCGCCGACCTGGTGGAGATGGATGCCCACGCCCTCTTCTTCCCCCACGGCCTCGGCCACCTGCTCGGCCTCGCCACCCACGATGCCGGCGGCTGCCTCCGCGGCCGAACCCCGAGCGACCGCTTCGGCCTGAAGTGGCTCCGCGCCGACCTCCCCCTCCAGCCCGGCTACGTGGTCACCATCGAACCCGGCATCTATTTCATCCCGGCCATCCTCGACGACCCTGCCAGGCGCGAAACGTACCGCGACGTCGTCCACTGGGACCGCGTCGACGCCCTGCGCGGCTTCGGCGGCATCCGCATCGAGGACGACATCCTGGTGACTGAGGGGCCGGCCGAGGTCCTCACCGCCGGGCTTCCATCCGACGTCGACGCCATCGAAGCGCTCCGGGCGGAGGCGTTCGACCGGTGACGCAGCCGCCCCGGCTCACCATTGCCGATGTCGCGCGCTTTCCGCGCCCGGGCACGAACGTCCCCGGCGGCCTCGGCTTCACCCCGGACGGACGCGCGGTGACCTTCCTTTACTCCGCCGAGGGCAACCTGGTCCGCAGCCTCTGGCGGCTTGACCTCGAAACCGGCGCCCGCGAGGTGCTCGCTGGCCCGCCGCCCGCCACCACCTCCGAAGCTGCGCTCTCCCGCGAGGAAGAGCTCCGGCGCGAACGCGCCCGCCTGCGCGAGCTCGGCGTCACGTCGTACGAATTCGCGACGGCCGCGGCCGTCCCGGTGCTCCTCGTTCCCGGCGGAGGGCGCCTCTGGGTCCGCATCGGCGATGGAGAACTGGCGCCGCTCCCCGGGTCGGACGGCGCCATCGACGCCCACCTCTCGCCCGCCGGCGACCGTGTCGCCTTCGTCCGCGACGGCGACCTCTACGTGCAGGAGACGCGGGGCGGCGACCCCCGCCGCCTGACCTCCGACGCCGAGGACGGCCTGACGAACGGCATCGCCGAATTCATCGCCCATGAGGAGCTCGACCGCGACCGCGGGTTCTGGTGGAGCCCCGACGGCTCCCGCATCGCGTTCATCCGCGCCGATTCCCGCCATATCCCCGAGTACCCCATCGTTCACCAGGGTCGCCCCGGCATCGACGTCGAGCGCCACCGCTACCCGTTCGCCGGCCAGGCCAACGCCCTGCTCGACCTCGGTGTCATCGATGTGGCGACCGGCGCCATCACGTGGCTCGACCTCGGCCCGGACCGCGACATCTACATCGCCCGCGTCGGCTGGCGGCCCGATGGCGCGCTCGCGGTGCAGCTCCTCTCCCGCAACCAGCGCCGCCTGCGCCTCCTCCTCTTTGAAGGCGGCGCCGCCCCCCGGACGCTCATCGACGAGTACCAGGAACCCTGGATCAACCTCGCCGGCGAAACAACCTTCCTCAAGGACGGGCGCATCGTGTGGTCGACCGAGCGCACGGGTTTCCGCCACCTCGAGCTCCGCTCGGCCGATGGCGCCCTCGAACGGGTCCTGACAGCCGGGCCGTGGATGGTCACCTCCCTCCTTGGCGTCGACGAGGAAGGCGGATTCGTCTACTTCGCGGCGACCGAGGCGTCGCCGCTCGAACGCCACCTGTACCGCGTGCCTCTGACCGGCGGCCCGATCGAACGCCTCACCGGCGAGCCGGGCTGGCACACCGGCGTCCTTGCGCCAGGCGGCGGCTGGCTGCTCGACGCATGGAGCAGCCGCACCGAACCGCCCCGCGTCATCGCCCGCAACCTCCGCGACGGCCGGACCGTCGAGGTCCATGAGCCCGAAGCACTGACCCCCGCCGGCCTGGGGCTCGTCATCCCGGAGTTCCACGAGGTGACCGCAGACGACGGCACCCTGCTCTACGGCGCCCTCTACCGCCCCCCGGCTGCCGATGGACCGGTGCCGGTGGTCGTCTCGGTATACGGCGGCCCCCATGTCCAGCGCGTCATCGACGATTGGTCAGTGACCGTCGACCTCCGCGCCCAGTACCTCGTCCAGCAGGGCGTCGCCGTCTTCAAGCTCGACAATCGCGGCAGCGCCGGCCGCGGCCTCGCCTTCGAAGCCCACATCCACCGCCGGATGGGCACCATCGAGGTCGAAGACCAGGTTGCCGGCGTCCGGTACCTGGCCAGCCTCGGCGGATTTGATACCTCCCGCGCCGGCATCTACGGCTGGAGCTACGGCGGCTACATGACGCTCATGGCCATGCTCAAGGCGCCCGGCGTCTTTCGCGTTGGGGTCGCCGGCGCACCCGTGACCGACTGGGACGGCTACGA
Organism: Tepidiforma bonchosmolovskayae; assembly: GCF_008838325.1. GTDB lineage: Bacteria > Chloroflexota > Dehalococcoidia > Tepidiformales > Tepidiformaceae > Tepidiforma > Tepidiforma bonchosmolovskayae. The sequence goes on from NZ_CP042829.1 coordinate 2,471,607, forward strand.
CACCGCCTACACCGAGCGGTACATGGAAACGCCCGCTGCGAACCCCGAGGGCTACCGGGACGGCTCAGCCATCACCCATGCCCACCGGCTCGAAGGCAGGCTTCTCCTCGTCCACGGCATGACGGACGAGAACGTGCACTTCCGCCACACGGCGCGATTCATCGTGGCTCTGACTGAGGCCGGCAAGGACTACGACTTGCTGATCTTTCCCGAAGAGCGGCACATGCCCCGCGACCAGCGCGGCCTCGAGTACCAGGAGCGCCGCGTCATCGAGTTCCTCCTGCGCGAACTCCGGCCCCGCTAGCGGAACCGGTAGCCCGGCGCGATCCCGGCCTGGGCCGCCCACTCTCCGGCCGGCATCTTCTTCCCTCCCTCCGGCTGCACGCGCATGACCCGCAGCACTCCGCCGTTCAGGCGCACGTGGAACGTGCCCTCGTCTACCCGGAGCACCCGGCCCGGCATGCCCGGGGCCTCCTCCCCCGTGAGGCGGCAGTCGAAAATCCGCAGCCGGCCGCTCTCCACCGTCGTCCATGCCCCCGGCTGGGGATTGCAGCCCCGGATGAGCGCATACACCCGGTCCGCCGGCTCGTACCAGCGGATCTGCGCATGCTCATCCCTGCACGGCGGCTCGTACGTCGCTTTCGCGTGGTCCTGCTCGATGCGCGGGGCCCGCCCCTCACGCACGAGCCGGGCTGCCTCCGACATCGCCTCCACGCCCATCGGGAAGAGCCGTTCGAAGTAGACCGACCCCACCGTGTCGTCCGGGCCGATCGGGCACCGCCGCTGGAGCAGGATCGGCCCCGTGTCGATGCCGCGGTCGGGCCAGAAGATGGTCAGCCCGGTCTCCGTCCTTCCGAAGATGATCGCCCAGTTGATCGCCGATGAGCCCCGGTGGAGCGGGAGCAGGCTCGGGTGGTACTGGATGCTCCCCAGCCGCGGAAGCTCGAGCACCTCATGCGGGATGATCTCCGTCACGAACGCCATCGCGCACAGGTCCGGCTTGAGCGCGGCCCATGCTTCCTGCCCGGCGGCATCCTTCAGCGCCCGCGTCTCGACGACCGGCACCCCGGCCGCCTCTGCAGCAGCCCAGAGCGGGTCGTGCCGCCCGCCCGACGGACCCGGAGCGCTCGCGCCCACGACGTCAAAACCGTCGTCCCGCAGGCGCCGGAAGACCGCCTCGCCGAATGCAGCCTGCCCCATCACGACGACACGCATCTCGAGCTCCCCGCCGGAGGTCCCGGCTGCGTCAGCCTACCGCGGGCGCCCTTCTCCGCTCCACCCTGTACCCGCCGCTGACCGCGGGCCCGGCATCCCGTACACTTGCCGCATGCATCCGTTCTACGCGGTCGAGGTCATCCCGGGCGACGCCACGCACGTCGCCCGTGTTCGCCGTGCTCCCTGACGGCCGGGTTCCCCACACTTCGCACCGCAGGAGCACACTTCCCGACATGATCCAGGTCCAGCCCGCCCGGCTCGCCGATGCCGCGGCTATCCATGCGCTCGTCACCTTCTGGGCCGATCGCGGCGACATGCTGCACCGGCCCATCGGCGAAATCTACGAAGCGATCCGCGACTTCAAGGTTGCCCGCATCGACGGGGAGATCGTGGGCTGCGGATCGCTCCACATCATGGGCCCCGACCTCGCCGAAATCCGCTCGCTCGCCGTCGCCGAATCCGCCCAGGGCAGAGGGGTCGGTGCGGCCATCGTCGCGGCCTGCGTCGACGATGCCCGCGAATTCGGCCTCGAACGGGTCTTCGCCCTGACCTACCGACCGGGGTTCTTTGAAAAGCAGGGCTTCCGGCTCGCGAACGTCATGGAATTTCCGCAAAAGGTCTGGAACGAGTGCGTCCGCTGTCCGTTTTTCACAAACTGCAAGGAAGTGGCCGTTGTCCTCGACCTTCGTGGGCCTGACCTCGCCGTTCCCCTGGCGTAGACTCCGTCCGTGCCGTCCGAAGCGCACCGCTACCTTGTCCAGCGCGTTCGCGCCGACCGCCAGCTCACCCCTGAGCGTGCTTCCGAACTTGCCCGGCAGTGGCGGAAGGCCTGCACGGCAGCCGGGGTTGCCCCCTGGGGCGTGTTTGCCGGCCTCCTTGGGCTCCGCACCGATGAGCTCCTCCTCGTTGCTGCCGCTGAGACGGGTGGTGCGGCGTGGCCCGCGCTCCCGGGGCTGGCCGTCGAAGACGCGCTCGACTGCCGCCCGACGGCTCGGCCGGAGCGGCCCGAGCCGCAGTCGCGGCCCGGGGTCTATGTCTTTCGCACGTTCGAAATCGCTTCAGGCGACGTCGAGGAGTTCGTCCGCCTCTCCGCCGAGGCATGGAACTCGTTTGAAGCCGACCCTGCCTACCGGGCCGAGCCGCGTGCCCTCCTCCGTGCTGACCTCTCCGGCGACAGAACGCGGATGCTCCTGGTCACCTGGTACGACGGGCTCGCATCATGGGAGCGCTCGCGGCAGCCGGCCCCGGAAGCCCGCGCGAATTTCCAGGCCCGGGCGCGCCTGACGCGCTGGGCCCTCCCAATCGCCACCCGGCTGGTCTAGCCGCTGCAGCAGTCTCCGTCGACCACGTCGAGCGCAGCCCACGCGAGCCGCCGCCCGTGGCTCCCCGTCCCGGTCGCCGCGCCGACCAGTACGGCGCAGCCCGCGGGCAGGAATGCGAGGCGGTTGAGGTGATGTTGCACCCGTGCCGCTGCTGCAGCAGCGGCCGTCGCCCCCGCCCCCTGGAGGATCAGTCCGAAGGTCACCTCTCCGAGCTCCCCCGGGATGTCGGTCCCTCGGCACAGGCCAAGCAGCGCCTCGCCCACTCCCCGGTTCACGAACCGGACGCCGACTTCGCCCCGCTGCTCCAGCACGTCGTCCAGGCCCGTGACCCGCACCGCGAGGAACGACAGCGGCGCCCGCGGGGCGATATCGGCCTGCGCATCAAGGTGGCGCAGCAGTTCGACCCGGGAGAGCAGCCTGCGGGCCGGGGCGGTTAGTGCGGCCAAGGTCTCGGCCGCCGGGCGCGGTACGGGCTGGAGATACACGGGGAACCGGGCTGCCTCCATCGGGAAAACCTCCTCTCCTGCAGGAGGCATTCTCCCGCCGTCCATCCCTCACGCAGATAGGCGAAACCCTGAGAGCTGCCCTGCGGGCCTCCGGATCCGCAGCCGCAGCATCCCGGACTTACGTGGCTGCGCCGTTGTCCCGCCGTCCGTTCGCCCGCCGCCTCCAGTACACCGCAGCGCTGATGACGATGACCGCGAGCCACACGCCGCCGGCGCCGAGCGTGATCCGCACGTCGCGCCCCAGCCCGTCGCCGGCCACCACCGCCACCGCCGTCGGGAACACCATCCCCAGTGCCGAGTAGAGAATGAACACCCGGAACGGGATGGCGGTCATGCCCGCGACGAAGCTGATCCAGTCGAAGTTGACCGCCGGGATCATCCGAGACCAGAACACCACCCGCCCGCCCATTTCGAGGACCAGCGTGTCGATCCGTTCCGCATTCCTTCGGCCGACGAGCCGCGCCAGGTGCCGCCGGCCGAACCGCCGTGCAACCCAGAAGGCAACCGCCGACCCCAGCACCAGCCCGGCCATGCAGTACAGCGTCCCTAGCACCGGCCCCCACGCCAGCCCGGCCGCCATAAAGATTGGTGCGTTCGGGACCGGCGCGAACAGCACGGAGAGCGCCATGATGCCGATGAACACGACAGGACCGAGGATGCCGAACCCGTCGACCCAGTCGCGGAACGGCTCCGCCTCGATGGTGTACGAAATGCCGAAGTACTCGCTCGTCGCCCAGTAGACCGCGACGACCAGCAGGAACAGCACCACCAGGCCGGCCACGACCTCCCGCCGGAGGAGCAGCGGCGTCTCCCCGCCGGTCAGCCGCTCCTCGATCTCGCCCAGGGTCGGGCGCGGCGTCGTGGCCGGCTCGCTCATCCCTCCACGCTCGCGAGGTGCTCGGCCAGCAGCCGGTTGACCTCGTCCGCGGCCTCCTGCTGTACCCAGTGGCTCACGCCCGGCAGGTGCACGACGCGCAGTTTCGCCACGAACTGGTCCGTGCCTTCCGTCAGTTCCTTTCCCAGGTACCGGTCTTCGTCACCCCAGATGAGGAGCGTCGGCACCGTGACGAGCGGCACCGGGTCGGGGATGCGCGGCGGGTGGCGCAGCAGCGCGCGATACCAGTTAATGCCGCCCGAGAGCCCTTGCCTCCGCCACCCGGCGAGGAACTCCCGGATGTCCTCTTTGGTGAAGGTCCCCGGCCGGCATTCGCGGATCATCCTCCGCGCGAGCCGGTGGTACCCGCCAGCCGAAAGCGCCAGCTCGGGCAGGAGGGGCAGCTGAAAGAACAGGACGTACCACGACCGCAGCGCCTGTCGGGGCCGCAGCACACGTCGCCGGAAAATCGCCGGGTGCGGCAGGTTGCAGACGGCCAGGCTCTTCAGGCGGTCACCGTGCTGCATCGCCAGCAGCCAGGCGATGACGCCACCCCAGTCGTGCCCCACGATGTGCGCCCGGTCGATACCGAGATGGTCGAGCAGGCAGAGAATGTCGGCCTGCAGCGTCCCCGTGTCGTAGGGACCTCGCGCCTCGGTCAGGTTGTACCCCCGCTGGTCGGGCGCGATGACCCGGTACCTCCTGCGCAGCGCACGCAGCTGGTGCCGCCACGAATACCAGAATTCCGGAAAGCCGTGCAGGAACACGACCGGCTCGCCGTCCCCGGCTTCGACATAATGCATCCGAATTCCATTGACCGTCGCTTCCCTGTGGGCGAACTCCGTGGTCTCCATGCGCACCTGCCGGGGGCGATGTCCCTCTTCAGGCTATCAGAGCACGCGCAGCCGCAGGAACAGCTCCACCACCGGGAAGACGAACAGGACCGAATCGAGGCGGTCCATGAAGCCTCCATGCCCCGGCAGCAGCCCGCTCGCGTCCTTCACCCCCATGCGCCGCTTCATCCAGCTTTCGAAGAGGTCGCCCGCCATCGCGGCAATCGGGAGCGCGACTGCCAGGTGCAGCGCCGTCGACGCGCCGACGCCGGTTTCGAACAGGGCGTTCAGGCCCAGGACAGCCGCCGCGCCGGTCGCGTACCCTCCGGCCGCGCCCTCCCACGTCTTCTTCGGACTGATCCGCGGGGCCATCCGGTGCCGGCCGATCGCCCGCCCCACCGCATAGGCCCCGGTATCGACCGCGAAGGTCGAGACCAGGCCGATGAAGAACCATTCGCGCCCGTTCGGCGCATCGCGCACCAGCACCAGCATCGAAGCCAGCACGCCGAGATAGAGCGTGCACCCCGCATACACCCGGAACGGCTTGCGCGGCCCGAACGCCTGCGTCGGGGCGTATCCCAGCGCGGCGAACACTGCCGCAAATGCCGCGCCCATCAGCACAAACCGCGCATCAAGGTGCGCCGCAGCAGCGGTAACCGGCGCAATCGCGATGGTGGGGATATGGACCACGGCCTCGCGGATCGGGCGGCTCGGAATGAGCCACCCGTGCACGAACTCCAGCGAAGCCAGCAGTGAGACAAGCGCAACCGCCAGCGCGAACGGCCATCCGCCGACCCACGCCAGCCCGAGCACGATCGGCAGGCCGACTGCTGCCGTCAGGACGCGCTGCTGCAGGTTCGACACCGGCCTCCCCAGCCCGGTGCTCAGGAGGATTGCTCGCGGAACGCCTCGAGGTCCTCCTCGAGCAGCCCGCCGAACTTCCGCTTCCGGCGGCCGTACTCCGCCAGCGCGATGTCGGTATCCTCACGGCCGAAGTCCGGCCAGTAGGTATCGGTGAAGTACAGCTCCGCGTACGCCGACTGCCAGAGCAGGAAGTTCGAAATCCGCTGTTCGCCCGCCGTGCGGATCACCAGGTCGGGGTCCGGCATCCCGGCGGTCATCAGGTATCGGCTGACCAGCTCTTCCGTGACCTCCTCGGCCCGGACGCCGTCGGCAAGCATCCCGCGGATCGCCATGACGATGTCGTCCCGCCCGCCGTAGCTGAAGCAGATGTTCAGCACCATCCGGTCGTTCTCCCGGGTGAGCTCGATGGCGTCACGGACCTGCTGCTGCAGCCATTCCGGCAGCGTTTCGATATGGCCCAGCATCTGCAGCCGGATGCCGTTCCGGTGGAGGTTGTCCAGCTCCCGCCGGATGAAGTAGCGCAGCAGCCGGATGAGCGCCCGCACCTCGCGCTGGGGCCGGTTCCAGTTTTCGGTGCTGAACGCATAGAGCGTGAGGTATTGCACCCCGTGGTCGGCGAACCGCTCGATGACCCGTCGGATGTTCTCCGTGCCGGCACGGTGGCCGGCTGCCCGCGGCAGGCCCCGCTGGGTGGCCCACCGGCCGTTGCCGTCCATGATGATCGCGACATGGCGCGGAATCCGGCCGCCCGAGATGGGCGAAATCAGGTCTCCGAGGTACTCGGCTGGCTTGCCGAGGGTGCCGGGTTGGCCGGGCTTAGACCTCAAGGAGTTCCGCCTCTTTCTTCTTGCTCTCGGCGTCGATGGTCGCAATGTGCCGGTCCGTAATCTTCTGCAGCTCCTCCTCCGCCCGCTTCAGCTCATCCTGCGACATCCCGCCCTCTTTTTCGAGCTTCCGCAGCTCCTCGTGAGCGTGGCGCCGAACGTTCCGCACGGCTACCCGGGCGTCCTCGGCCTTGTGGTGCACGAGCTTCACCAGCTCCTTTCGGCGCTGCTCGGTCAGCGGCGGAATCGGCAGCCGCAGCACCTGTCCGTCAATCGCCGGGTTCAGGCCGAGGTCGCTCGACTGGATCGCCTTCTGGATTGCGGGGACCGCGCTCCGGTCCCAGACCGTCACCGTCAGCAGCCGCGGCTCCGGCGCATTGATCGTGCCGAGCTGCTTGAGCGGCGTCAGGGCGCCGTAGTAGTCAACCATCAGCGTTTCGATGAGGCTCGGGTGGGCCCGCCCGGTTCGCACCCCGTTCAGCTCCCGCCGCAGCGCCTCCACCGAGTGGTCCATCTTCTCGTCAGCTTCGAGGAGGATCTCCTCAGCATCCGCCATGGTCTGCCTCCTCCGCGTTCAGGGATGTGCCGCCGGCTCCGGCGAAGCCGAAACCAGCGTGCCAATGGTATCGCCGCGGAGCGCCCGGTACACCGCGTCCGGCGCGGCCACATCGAACACCACGATCGGCATGTGATGCTCCATGCACATGCTCAGCGCGGTGATGTCCATCACCTGCAGCCGCCGCTGGATCGCCTCGATGTGCGTCACGTGCTCGAACTTCCTCGCCCCGGGCACCTTCGCCGGGTCGGCGTCGTACACGCCGTCCACCCCGTTCTTGGCCATCAGGAGCACTTCACAGTCGGTCTCGATGGCGCGCAGGGCGCCCGCCGTGTCGGTCGTCATGAACGGGTTCCCTGTCCCCGCGGCGAAAATCACCACGCGCCCCTTCTCGAGGTGGCGGATCGCCCGCCGCCGGATGTACGGCTCGGCGACCTGCGCAATCGGCAGCGCTGTCTGCGTCCGCACCACTGCGCCGCGCTTCTCCAGGGCGTCCTGCAGCGCGAGGGCGTTCATGATGGTGCCGAGCATCCCGGCGTAGTCGGCCGTCGCGCGGTCCATTCCCGTCTCTGCAACGGTCGCGCCGCGCCAGAAGTTCCCGCCGCCAACCGATACGGCAACCTGCACACCCTCATCGACCGCCTGCTTGATCTGCCTGGCAAGGTCGTTCAGGGTCACAGGGTCGATGCCGAACGGCCGCGAGCCCATCAGCGCCTCGCCGCTCAGCTTGACGAGCGCCCGCCGATACCGCCCGCGGCCGTGACCGGTCATCGCTGACTACCGTCCCAGTTCGTACCGCACGAACCGGCGCACGCGGATGTTCTCCCCGGTCCGGGCGATGGCATCCTGCACCAGGTCCTTAATGGTCTTGCTGGCGTCGCGGATGAACGGCTGGGCGAGCAGGACAACCTCCTCGTCCGGGCCCTCGTACTTCGCCCGCTCGGGGTCATCGGCCGAGACGACCTGCGGATTCATCGCCGCCACCTGCATCGCAATGTTCCGCGCCAGCTGCCGGAACTCGTCGGTATTGGCCACGAAATCGGTCTCGCAGTTCACTTCGACCAGCACGCCGATCCGGCCGCCGGCATGGATGTAGGCGTCGACGACGCCGTTGCTCGTCTCGCGGTCCTGCCGCTTCGCCGCCGCGGCGATCCCGCGCTCGCGCAGGATCTGCTTTGCCTTCGCCTTGTCGCCGCCCGCCTCTTCGAGCGCGCGCTTGGCGTCCATCACGCCCGCCCCGGTCTCGTCCCGGAGCTCCTTAATCATTTCAGTCGTAACAGCAGCCACCTGCGATCTACTCCTGTGCCTGGGTCTGTGCGGCGTCTGCCGCCTGCATGCTGATGACAGTCACCCGGGTGCCGGCCTCGGCCGGCGCCTCGTCCTCCGGAGAGGCCGTGTAGCTGCCCGCGCCGTCGGCCGCGCGCGCCAGCTCGTCGACCTGCGTGCCCGGCGCCACCCCCGATTCCCGCATGGCGCGGCCCTCGATGGCCGCGTCGGCGATCTTCCCGAGGATCAGCTTGATCGCGCGGATTGCGTCGTCGTTGCTCGGGATGGGATACGCGATCGGGTCGGGGTCGCAGTTGGTATCGACCAGCGACACGATCGGGATGCCGAGCCGAACGCATTCGGAGACGGCGATGGCCTCTTTGACGGTGTCGATGATGAACACGGCGCCGGGCAGGCGGTCCATGTTCTTGATGCCGCCGAAGTACCGGTTCATCCGCTCGATCTCGTTCTGGATTTCGAGCTGCTCGCGCTTCGGGAGCCGGGCGAAATCCCCCCGCTCCATCGCCGCCTCCAGTTCGCGCAGGTGACGGATCCGCTGCTGGATGGTCCGGAAGTTGGTAAGCGTGCCGCCGAGCCAGCGGTTGTTCACGTACGGGAGCCCGGCGCGCTTCGCTTCCATCTCCACCGTCTCGCGGGCCTGCTTCTTTGTGCCGACGATGAGCACGTCGGCGCCCGAGGCGACCACATCGCGCACGAAGTTGATGGCAGCTTCGAGGCGCGTCACGGTCTGCTGCAGGTCGATGATGTGGATGCCGTTCCGCTCGGTGAAGATGAATTGCCGCATCTTGGGGTTCCAGCGGCGGGTTTGGTGCCCGAAGTGAACGCCCGCTTCGAGCAGCTGCTTCATGCTGACGGGAGTAACCAGGGGAATCCTCCATCCTGCGGCATCAGAGATTTGACCCCGCGGGGCCAGGATGCCGCCGATCCACACAATGCATCTCAGAATAGCAGGGGCAGGCTTCCGCGAAAGCGCCCTGGCCCGTCGCGGGCCATGCCACTTGACAGCCTCCGCCGTCCGGCGCATGCTGCGCGGCAGGAAAGGAGGTGATGCGCATGGACCATCATAGTCGTAGCTACGACCGTACCTTTGCGCTGGAGGTGACCTCCTCCTAGACCTCTCGGAGGAATCACCGAACCTCCTAAGACCCCGGTCTTAGCTACGCCAGGGCCCCGGCAGTACCGGGGCCCTTTTCACGTCCCCCGGTCCCGGCATGACTGCTTCACTCCCGCCCTTCGATTTCGCCCGCTTTCAGTCCCTGCTGACCACGACGCTCATCGGCCGGCCGCTCGTCTACCGCCCCGTCGTCGGCTCGACCATGGACCTTGCCCGCCGCGAGGCCGCCGAAGGCGCCGTACACGGCACCGCCGTCTTCGCCGAAGAGCAGACCGCCGGCCGCGGCCGGCGCGGCCGCACCTTCTTCAGCCCCGCCGGCGCGAACATCTACGTCACCTTCATCCTCCGCTGCAGCCTCGAACTCCACCGGACCCTCCCGGTCCGCGTCCCGGTCGCGGTGGCGGAAGCCCTCGCCGCGGTCGTACCCGAAGCGGCGATCAAATGGCCGAACGACATCTGGGTCGGCGGCCTCAAGGTCTGTGGCATGCTCATCGACGGCGAGCTCGAAGCGGAGGGCCCCGTTGCGTTCCCCGGGATCGGCATCAACGTAAACTTTGACCCCTCGACAGCCCAGCCCGACCTCCAGCGTATTGCTACGTCGCTCGCCGCCGTCCTCGGCCGGCCGGTCGACCGTGAGGCGCTGTTCGCCCGCCTCTGCAACGAACTCGAACGGACCCTTGCAGCGCCCGCCGCTGACGTCCTCGCCCGCTACCGGGAGCGCAACCTCGTTCTCGGCCGGCGCGTTCATGTCAGCCCCGTCGGCGGAGCCCCATTCGAGGCCCTTGCCGTCGACCTCGACGACGCTGGCGCACTGGTCGTCGAGCGCGACTCAGGTGTCCGCGAGACCGTCACCGCCGCCGATGTCACCGTGCGGCCGGTCGCGACATGATCCGTTCGCCGCAGTGATTTATCGTGACGCTGTGACATTCGAGGAGATCGTCGCCCTCGCCGTCAGCCGCAAGCGCGAGATGCCCGAAGGATCCGGCACCGCCGCACTCCTCGCGCAGGGGCCGCACGCCATCGGGAAGAAGCTCGTCGAAGAAGCTGCCGAAGCATGGATGGCCGCCCGCTACGAATCGCGCGAGGCGCTCGCCGGGGAGCTCGCGCAGGTGCTCTACTACGTCGCCTGTATGATGGCCGCCGCCGACCTCACGCTCGATGAGGTGTACCGCACCCTGTGATCAAGGTCGCCCTCCCCAACAAAGGTGTCCTCTTCCAGCCAACGCTCGACCTGCTGGCGTCGTGCGGGTACCGGGTCGGCAAGAGCGGCAGCCAGCTCTCCGCTTTCGATCCCGAGAACGACGTCGAGTTCTACTTCCTCCGGCCCGGGGATATCCCTGTCTATGTCGCCAACGGCATCCTCGATGCCGGCATCACCGGAAAAGACCTCGCCGCCGAGCGGGGCCACTGCCCTGAGCTCCTCCTCGACCTCAACTACGGCGATTCGCGCCTCTGTGCGGCTGTGCCCGCGGCTTCGCCCGTCCGCACCCTCGACGATGTCGCCGGTCTCCGCATCGCGACCTCCTTCCCGAATATCGTCCGGCAGTACTTCCGCGGCCGCGACCTGAAGCTCATCGAACTCGAAGGCGCGGTTGAAATCTCCGTTGCGCTCGGCATCGCCGAAGCTGTCGTCGATGTCGTCGATACCGGCACCACCCTCCGGCAGGCCGGTCTCCGCATCGTGGGCGAACCGCTCTTCGTCTCGAATGCCGCCCTGTACGCCCACCCTGACCGCGCCGACCACCCGCCGGTCCGGGTGCTCCGCAGCCGAATCGAGGGACGTCTGGTCGCCCTCGATTACATGATGGTTGAGTACGACTGCCCGGGGACGATCCTCCAGCGCGCCTGCGAAATCACCCCCGGCCTCGAATCCCCCACCATCACGCAGCTCCAGCGCGAAGGCTGGTACTCGGTCAAGGCCATGGTCCGTCGCAAGGAGGCCCACCGCATCATGGACGAACTCTCCAGCATCGGCTGCCGCGGCATCCTCCTGACGAACATCGAGAGCGCCCGCATCTGACCGCGGGCCAACCCGGGCCGCGGTTCGCTACCATGAGGCCATGCCCCCGATCACCCTCCACATGGTGATTGCCCGCCAGGTCGCGCTCGACCTCGGCCACGACGACCTCCCCGCCGATTCCGGCGCCTACCTCCTCGGCGCGACCTCCCCCGACATCCGCGTCATCACCCGGCAGGACCGCTACAGCACCCACTTCTTCGACCTCAACGAACATAACCACCAGGATTCGGTCGCCGCGTTCCTTTCGACCTACCGGAACCTTGCCGCGCCGGAGCGCCTGAATCCGCCGACCCGCGCCTGGGCCGCCGGCTACATCTCCCATCTCGTCCTCGACGAGCAGTACATCACCGGCGTGTACCGGCCCTACTTCCTCCGCCACGACCACCTCGGCGGCGCCATCCGGGCCAACGTCATGGACCGGCTGCTGCAGTTCGACCTCGACCGCCGCTACGGCTCCGACCCCGAGCTCAAAGCGTCGATCTGCAGCGCCCTTGCCTGCACCGTCGCCGACATTGAGACCGGCTTCATCGATACCGATACCCTCGAGCGCTGGCGCCAGGTCTCGCGCGACGTTGCCGCCCGCAACCTCGACTGGGACCGCGCCCGCGCCATGATCGCCAATCACCTCCGGTTCGCCGGCCTCGAAGAGGGCGAAACGCTCGACGGGTTCCTCGATTCGCTCCCCGAACTCCTCGATGAGACAATCGCCCACATCACCGACGCCGAGGTCGAAGCCTTCGTCCAGCGCGCGACGGAAACGGCCCGCGCCGCCGTGGAGAGGTACCTGGGATGCGCATAATCCGCAACGCCGAGGAAGGCCGCCGCACCCTCCTGGCCCGCCGCCCCCTCGAAATCGAAGAGCTCCCCATGGAGATCCGGGAGACCACCTTCCGCACCTTCGGACAGGAACTCGCCCCCGACGAGGTGGTCCGCCGCATCATCCGCGACGTCCGCGAAGACGGCGACAACGCCGTCCGCTACTACAACTCCGCCATCGATGGCGCGCACACGCCGGAACTCCGCGTCCAGCCGGATGAAATCCGCGCCGCCTACGAGACGCTCCCGGCCGAGCTAATCGAGGCGCTCCGCTTTGCCGCCGAACGGGTCCGCCGCTACCACGAAACGCAGCTCCGCGGCGCCTCCATCGATTTCCAGCAGCACGGCCTCGGCCAGGTCACGAGGCCGATCCAGCGCGCAGGCATCTACGTGCCCGGCACCCGCGCCCCGCTCCCCAGCACCGTCCTGATGTGCGCCATTCCCGCCCGGGTCGCCGGGGTCGATGAGGTCTACCTGACCAGCCCTGTCCTTCCCGACGGCACGGTCCCGCCGGTGAAGCTCGTTGCCGCCGATATCGCCGGCGTCGACGCTGTCTTCAAAGCCGGCGGCGCCCAGGGGATCGCGGCCTTCGCCTACGGCACCGAGACCATCCCCCGCGTGGACAAGATCGCCGGGCCCGGCGGCCTCTTTGTGACGATCGCCAAGCGCCAGGTCTTCGGCGATGTCGGCATCGACAGCATCTACGGCCCCACCGAGACGATGATCATCGCTGACGAGAGCGCCAACCCCGAGCTTGTCGCGGCCGACCTCATCGCCCAGGCCGAGCACGACCCGCTCGCCAGCCCGATCCTCCTCACGCCCTCGCACTACCTCGCCGAGGAGGTCGCCGTCGCAATCGAACGGCAGCTCCGCGGCCTCGAGCGGGCGAAAATCGCCCGCGCGGCCCTCGAAAACCGCGGCGGTTGCATCCTCGTCAACGACATCGACCACGCCATCGAACTCGCGAATGAGTACGCCCCCGAGCACCTCTGCCTCTGCGTCGAGAACCCGACGGCCTACGCCATGAAGGTCCGCAACTGCGGCGGCCTCTTCCTCGGCGAGGCGTCTCCCGAGGCGGTGGGCGACTACACCGCCGGCCCCAGTCATACGATGCCGACCGGCGGCGCGGCCCGCTGGAGCGGCCCGCTCGGCGTCCACGACTTCCTCAAGAAGATCGCCGTCGTCAACCTCCCCGAAGAGGAGATGGAGGAGCTGAACCGCGCTGCGGCAATCATCGCCCGCGCCGAGGGGCTGACCGGCCATGCCCACGCCGTCGAACGGCGGCTGCAGGGACGGTAACGTGGCCCTCCGCCGCCTCCTCCGCGACGACCTCGACGACCTCGAGGAATACGTCCCCGTCAAGCCGCTCGATGTGCTTGCCGCCGAGATCGGCGTGCCGGTGGAACGGCTGGTGAAGCTCGACGCCAACGAGAACCTCTATGGACCCCATCCCGCGGTCCGCGAGGCGGCTGCACGCGCCCTCTTCCATATCTACCCGGACCCCGGACAGGCCCGCCTTCGGGAGGCCATCGCCGGGTACGTCGGCGTCGAACCCGGGCACATTGTCGCCGGGACCGGTGCCGATGACCTGATCGATGTGCTGATCCGCCTCGTCCTCCCGCCGGCGGTCGTCATCCCCACGCCGGCCTTCGGCATGTACCGCTTCCTCGCAAAGATCCTGCGCGCCCGGCCGATCGAAGTGCCGCGGCGTCCGAACTTCGACCTCGACGTGGTCGCAATCCGCCACGCGGTCCAGTACGAGGGCGCCCGGCTCGTCTTCCTGACGCACCCGAACAACCCGACCGGCAACCCCGTGAACCGCGCCGAGCTGGAGGCCCTCCTTGCCCTCGACGCGGTCATTGCCGTCGATGAGGCGTACATCGAGTTCGGCGGCGAATCGGTGGTGCCGCTCATCGCCGCCCATCCGAACCTCGTCGTCCTGCGCACCTTCAGCAAGTGGGCCGGTCTCGCCGGGCTGCGCGTCGGCTACAGCGTCTCGGCCCCTGAACTGGCCGCGCACCTGATGGCCCTGAAGCAGCCCTACAACGTCAACGTCGCCGCCGAGGCGGCAGCCATCGCGGCCATCGAGCACCGCGCCGAGATCGCGGAAAACATCGCCGCCATAGTCGCCGAGCGGGAGCGCATGTCCCGCCTGCTGGCCGGGCTCGGGTGGCTCGAGCCGCTGCCCTCCTGCGCCAACTTCGTGCTCGTCGCCGTACGCGGCCGCCCGGCGAAGGAGGTTGCCGCTGCACTCCGCGCGCGCGGCATCCTCGTCCGCTATTACGATCGCCCCGACCTGCACAACTATCTCCGCATCAGCGCCGGCCGCCCGGGAGATACCGACGCGCTGATGGCCGCACTCGAGGAGCTGTAGCCATGGCCGAATCCGCCCCCATCCCCGCCGTCGCGCCCCGCGTCGCCACGGTCTCGCGCCGCACCGCCGAAACCAGCATCGACATTACCCTGAACCTCGACGGCTCCGGCCGATTCGCCTGCGCCACCGGCGTCGGCTTCCTCGACCACATGCTCTCCCACATCGCCAAGCACGGGGTCTTCGACCTCGAAGTCCGCTGCGAAGGCGACCTGTGGATCGACCAGCACCACACCGTTGAGGATGTGGGCATCTGCCTCGGCGAGGCGCTCGCGAGGGCCGCCGGCGACAAGGCCGGCCTCGTCCGCGCCGGCTCGGCGTACATGCCGCTCGACGAAGCGCTCGCCTTTGCTGCCGTCGACCTCAGCGGCCGGCCGTATGCCGTGCTCGACCTGAAGCTGCTCGGCCGTGAACTCGGCGGGCTCCCGCCGGACCTGTTCAACCACTTCCTCGAATCGTTCGCCTTCGCCGCGAAGATCAACCTTCACCTCCGCGTCCTCTACGGCGCGAACGACCACCACAAGTGCGAGGCGGCGTTCAAGGCGATGGCCCGCGCGCTCGATGCCGCCACCCGGTTCGACCCCCGGCGCGGCGGCGATATCCCCAGCACCAAAGGGACCCTCTAGGCCGGACGCCCGGCTTGACACTCCCGCTGAAGGCCGTAACCTTCCCCTCCGCCCCGTGGAAGACGCACTCGCACGCTACCTCGCATCCCGGCTCGAGGCGAACGATGTCCGGGTCACCGGCCTGCTCCGCATCCCGGGCGGCGCCTCCCGCGAAACCTGGATGTTCGATGCCGAGTGGACCGCGCCGTCCGGGGAGCGGCAGACGGCAGCCTTCGTGCTCCGGAAAGACCCGCCGGCCTCCCTGCTCGACACCGACCGCGAGACTGAGTACGCCTTCTACTCCGCGCCCTGGGGCAGCGACGTGCCCGTGCCCCGGATGCGCTGGCTCGAGAACGACGCCTCCATCCTCGGCGGGCCGTTCTTCATCATGGACCGCATCCTCGGCTGCGAATCGGCGACTGCGAAGATCATCGCGCCGCCCTATACCGCCGTGCATCCGCAGCTCGCCGAGAACATGTACCGCATC
Organism: Tepidiforma bonchosmolovskayae; assembly: GCF_008838325.1. GTDB lineage: Bacteria > Chloroflexota > Dehalococcoidia > Tepidiformales > Tepidiformaceae > Tepidiforma > Tepidiforma bonchosmolovskayae. The sequence continues at coordinate 2,487,301 of NZ_CP042829.1, forward strand.
CTCGGCGCCATCGCGACCTTCGACTGGCGCGGCACGCCGATCGAGCGCGTGGCTGAGCCGCCCACGCCCGAAACCGCCTGGCAGCGCGAACTCGACCACTGGGAGCGCATTCTCGATACCGAGGCGATGGAGCCGCAGCCGATCATGAAAGCCGCAATCCGCTGGCTGCGCGCCAACCCGCCCCCGCCGGCACAGCGGATCAGCGTCGTCCATGGCGACTATCGCGTCGGCAACTTCCTCTACCGCGAGGACGGCAACATCTACGGCATCGTCGACTGGGAGATGGCCCACCTCGGCGACCCGCTCGAGGACCTCGCCTGGTCCTTCAACCAGTCGTGGCACTGGGCGAAGGACGGCCGCCCCGGCGGCATCGTTGACCGCGCGGCCGCCATCGCCCACTGGGAGCGGTACAGCGGCCTGCGCGCCGACCCGCAGGCCCTGTACTGGTGGGAGGTCTTCAGCCACGTGAAGTGCCAGGGCATCTGGGTCACCGGCGCCCGCTCCTTCCAGGAGGGCCGCACCAACGAACTCATCCTGCCCCTCGTCGCCTACTCGCTCATTAACGCGCAGGACCAGTACCTCCTGCGTACCATGGGGAGGATCCCGTGAACCCCTCGGCGCCGCGCGTCCTCCAGGGCCTCGCCGCCAACCTCCTCTCCGAGGTCATGCCGAACATCTCCACCCCGTTCGGTCAGCAGCTCGTCGGCATCGCGGCCATGCTCGAGATGATGCTCGCCGAAGAGTTCGACCGCGCCGCCGACCGCCTCGTCACCGAAAACCGGGTCGTGCGCGAACTCCTCGCCGAAGGGCGTGCACTGCTCGGCGAGGGATGCCCCACGTCGGTTGCCGCAGCTATCGCCGCGCCCGCGGCCCCGACCCTCCGGGTCCCCGACCTCCAGCGCGAGAACGACCTCCTCCGGGCGGCGCTCATCGACCTCCACGCCGCGGTCGAGCAGGCCCCCGGTGAGGCTGCCCGCGCTTTCGAAGAGCGGATCTGGGCCGAACTCATCGAGTCGACCCGGCGCCGCCAGTTCGCCTCCCGGCTCTGACCCGATGCGCGAGGACATCCGCCGCCTCCTCCAGGCGTACGAGCCCGCCCGCCAGCAGCCGGACCCGCCGCTCCCGCCCGCCGGCGTCCTCCTGCTCCTGCACGACCGCCCCGGCGGTCCGCACGTCATCTTTCAGAAGCGCACTGACCACGTCCGCGACCATAAAGGCCAGGTCAGCTTTCCCGGCGGCGTGATGGACCCGGGCGACCCCGACGTCCGCTACACCGCGCTCCGCGAGACCCATGAAGAGATCGGCGTCCACCCCGACCACGTCGAGGTGCTCGGCCAGCTTGACGACATGGTCACCGTCTCCAATTTCCTCGTGACGCCGTTCGTCGGCTGGCTCGACCGCTACCCGTACGAGTGGCGCTTCAGCAGCCAGGAAGTCGCCTACCTGCTCGAAGTTCCGCTCAGCCACCTCCGCGACCCCCGAAACCTCGTGCCGGACCGCCGCATCATCAACGGCAGGGAATACGTTCTTCAGGCCTACCAGTTCGGCAATGACCTGATCTGGGGCGCCACCGCCCGGATGCTGGGCAACTTCCTGGACCTCCTCCGCGCGCTTGAGTGACCCCGCGACACCCGTCCCCGGCCGCACTACCATCGGACCCGTGACGCACGACGCCATCAGCCACACCCGCCCGCTCCGGTCCTTCCTCGATGAGCTTCCTGGCGCCCGCCTGCTCCGCGGCGACCCGTCGACACCAATCGTTGCTGTCCACCACGACTCGCGCCTTGCCGGACCCGGCAGCCTGTTCACCGCGATCCCCGGCTTCACGGTCGATGGCCACCGGTTCCTGCCCGATGTCGCTGCCGCGGGCGCCGCGGCGGCCATCGTCGAGCGCGGCCATGAGCTCCCGCAGCTGCCCGAGTCACTTGCCCTCGTCGAGGTCCCGGCAACCCGCCCGGCGCTCTCCGCCGCTGCTGCCTGGTTCTACGGCCACCCGGCCCGGGAGCTCGTGGTCATCGGGATTACCGGCACCGACGGGAAGACCACCACATCCCATTTGCTGACCAGCGCCCTCGAAGCTGCCGGGGCCCGCGTCGGCCGCCTCGGCACCGTCGATGTGTACCTCCCCGGGGAAATGGGGCATGTCACCGCCCGCATGACCACCCCCGAAGCCCCCGAGGTCCACCGGCTGCTCCGCCGCATGGCCGATGCTCGCTGCGACTATGCCATCGTCGAATCAACCAGCCACGGCCTCGCGCTCCACCGGCTGGACCACGTCGAGTACGACGTCGCCGTCTTCACGAACATCACCAGCGACCACCTCGATTTCCATAAGACGTTCGAGGCCTACCGCGACGCCAAGGCGAGGCTCTTCTCCGCTCTGGACCGCGCCATCGACAAAGGGGTCGGCAAGCACGCCGTCGTCAACGCCGATGACCCGTCCGCGAATTACATGCTCAGCCACACGCACGCCGAGCCCCTGCGCTTCGGCCTCGAAGCCCGCGATGCCGATGTGGTCGCCCGGAACATCATCCTGCGCCCCGATGGCACCAATTTCCGGGTCGTCGCACCCCACGGCATGGCCGAGGTGTCGCTGCGTTTGCCCGCGCTCTTCAACGTCATGAATGCGCTCGCTGCCGCTTCCGCTGCCCTCGCCGTCGGCGCCGAGCTGCAGGCGGTCGCCCGCGGCCTCGGCGAGTGCCTGGGCGTCCCGGGCCGTATGGAGCGCATCGAGGCCGGGCAGCCGTTCGAGGTCATCGTCGACTACGCCCATACCGGCGACGCCGTGCGGAAGGTGCTCGAAGTCCTTCGCGATGTCTGCCAGGGGCGGCTCATCATCGTGGTCGGCGCAGCCGGCGAGCGCGACCCCGGCCGGCGCTACGGCGTGGGCCGGGCTGCCGCCGAGGGCGCCGATTTTGCCATCTTCACGAACGAGGACCCGCGCTCCGAGGACCCGGCCCAGATCGTCCGCGAGATCGGCCGCCACGCGGAAAGCGCCGGCCGCCAGCGCGGCATCGACTTCCTCGAAATCGAGGACCGGCGCGAGGCCATCGCAACGGCGCTGGCCATGGCCCGCTACGGCGACATCGTGGTCATCGCCGGCAAGGGACACGAAAAGTCGATCGTCTACGGCACGGAGGCGATCCCCTGGGACGACCGCGAGGTTGCCCGGGAGGAGCTGGCAAAGCTCGGCTACCGGGGCTGAACGAGCGTTTTCCCCGCCGGGCGCCCCGCTGCATTGGTCGCAACCCCGGCCGTTCGTATACTGGCCCGGAGCCGGCTACGCACCCCAACAGCCGTCCACCGGAGTAGCACCGTGCCCAAGCGCAAGAAACGCGAGCTGCACCACCTGCGGCAGGAGCCCTCGCGACGCCGAACCTACCAGCTGAGCCACGCCTCGCCCTCGGAGATCTACAAACCGGGCTTCCCGATGAATATCCTCGGCGATGTCCGCTGGTTCGCGGCTGTCGGCGTCATTGTCGCCATCACCATGGTCGTCACCGCCGTCCTGACGACAACCGGCCGCAACCGTGGGAATCCCGATGCCCTCCCCTCGCCCACGCCGGCCGCTTCCGCGACCGCCGATGCCTCCCCAACCGGCAGCCCAACCCCGGCTCCGAAGCAGTTCGAAAAGGCCGAGCAGGTCATCGATGCCCAGAAGTACACCTACTCGGCGACCTTCAAGACCAGCAAGGGCGATTTCACGGTTCGCCTGTTTGCTGACGTCGCTCCCAACACCGTCAACAGCTTCGTCTTCCTCGCAAAGCAGGGCTTTTACAACAACACGACCTTCCACCGGGTCGTGTCGAACTTCGTCATCCAGGGCGGCGACCCCACCGGCACCGGGACCGGCGGTCCCGGCTACCAGACCCAGGACGAGCCGAATGAGCTCCGGAACAAGAAGGGCACCATCGCCATGGCGAAGGTCTCGGGGCAGACCCAGTTCGGCAGCCAGTTCTTCATCAACCTGAAGGACAACCCCTCGCTCGACTACGACAACCCCTCGGCGAACAAGTTCTACCCGTTCGGCGAAGTCGTCTCGGGCATGGACGTCGTCGAGGCCATCGGCCGCGTCCAGGTCGGGCAGGGCGACCGGCCGATCGAGCCGGTCACCATCTCGGCGATTGAGATTACCGAGACGCCGAAGTAGCCCGGTCGCGCTCCAGCCGCGCATCCCGCGAGGCCGCGATGGCGAGCGCCGTCGCGGCCTCCGTGCGCCCGTCACGGTCACCCGCGAATACGCTGAGCACCAGCCTCCCCCGCGCCTCATGCAGGGCAAAGAGCCGGACCTTCGCGTCGCCCTCCCTGGCGGCCAGTTCGAAGAGCCGCCCGTGTTCGCCGGGGAGCTCACGGGCGGAGGCGTTTTCCATCGGCGCCCACAGCATCCCTGAGTCGCGGATAACCTCCGCGTCGGCCGTGAGCGCCGCAACCCATGCCGCTGCCTGCGCCTCGGAGCTAAACGAAAGAACCTGGCAAACCACATTTACCGGGCTCGGGAACGGTGGCCGCGGCAGCGCTTCCTTCCAGAAGACGAACCGGCCTCCCTCCATCCCGGCTGCTCGGTATTCTGCCTTGCGCTCGTCCGGAGTTCGCGACAGCCCGCCGAGGTCATCAGGGGTGAAATCGCCCCGGGTTTGTTCCATGAACATCCCGGGCAGGTCATCGGCCGTGCAAAGGAACGGGTCGAGGGCCGCCCCATCGAACCCGGCGCCCCCGCGGCATGCCCCCGCCACGACGGCGGCCATGAGCAGCGCCCCGCTACACCACTTCGTCATCGTTCGCCGGCGCCGGCTCCGGCCCGATGAGCCCGTGCTTCGACTGGTAGCGCTCAACGACCACGATGAGCAGGAAGAACGGAATGAACGCGAGCGCCGAACCGAGCGCCCACCACCAGAAGGGAACGACGAGGAAGAGGATTGCGCAGGCGGCAGTGAACGCCATCCCGATGATGGCGAAGATCCGCCCGGCGAGCACCCAGGGTGTAACCGGCGTCTGCATGCCCCCAGTTTCGCGTCCCCGGCGGCCCGGGTCCATCCCGGGCCTGCGGCTTCACCCGCGGTCCCGTATACTCCCCGCGAACTCCCCCTCCGGAGGCCTTTCTATGGGACGTCCCGTGCTCCGCACGGAGCTGTGTGACCTGCTCGGCATCGAATACCCCGTCATTCTCGCCGGCATGGGGCCGGTGGCCGGCGGTCTGACCGGGCCTGTCGCGACCGCTCCCCTCGTCGCCGCGGTGTCCAACGCCGGCGGCCTGGGCGTCATTGGCGGGGCCGGGTTCAGCGCCGAGCGCCTCCGCGAGGAGATTCGCAAAGTCCGTTCGATGACCGATAAGCCGTTCGGCGTCGACCTCCTCCTCCCGTCGAACTACATGGGTGGCGCCGCGGGCGGCGAAATGCCGCGCGACCCCCGCGAGCTCATCCCGGCCGCGACCCGCGAGGCGCTCAAGAAAATCGTCGAGGACCTCGGTGTTCCCTGGCAGGAGATGCCGCGCGAGCCCGCCGCCGAGCCGCGCCGCCCCCGCAGCGGCGGCATGTCTGACGAGCAGATGGAAGTCGTCATCGAAGAGAAGGTGCCCGTCTTCGCCAGCGGGCTCGGCAGCCCGGCGCCATGGCTCGACCGCCTCAAGGCGAACGGCACGAAGGTTCTCGCCCTTGTCGGCAACGTCAAGAACGCGAAGCGCGTGGCCGCCGCCGGCGCCGATATCGTCGTCGCCCAGGGCACCGAAGCAGGCGGTCACACCGGTCGCGTCGCTACGATGGCCCTCGTGCCCCAGGTCGTCGATGCCGTGGCGCCCACGCCGGTGGTCGCCGCCGGCGGCATCGCCGACGGACGGGGCATCGTCGCCGCGCTCGCCCTTGGCGCCATCGGCGTCTGGTGCGGCACCGCCTTCCTCGTCTCCGAAGAAGCCAACCAGCCCGACCTCCAGAAGCAGCGCATCCTCGCCGCGACGGACGAAGACACGCGCGTCACCCGTCTTTACAGCGGTAAGACGATGCGCAACATCACCAACCCGCTCATCGAGGCCTGGGAGGCGGCCGGCATCCAGGCCCTCCCCATGGGCCTCCAGGGCCTGCTCATCCAGGACCTCGTCTACTCCTGCCGGAAGGCTGGCCGCGAGGACCTCCTGATGAACGCTGCGGGGCAAATCTCAGGGATGCTCAACCGCATCCGGCCGGCCGCCGACATCCTCCACGACATGGTGGCCCAGGCGGCCCGGATTCTCGCGCGCGACCTGCCGGCCCGCGTTACCGCCATCCCGGAGTCCTGACCCATGCCCGACCGCGCCCTCGACGGTGTCCGCGTCATTGAGTTTGCCGACGAAACCGCCGCCTACTGCGGCCGACTCCTCGCCGACCTCGGCGCCGAGGTCATCAAGGTTGAACCCCCGGGCGGCGGACGCCTTCGCCGGGCGCGGCCCTTCGTCAGGGGCCACGAAGGCGACCCAAACGCCAGCCTCGCCTTCTGGGTCCACAACACCTCGAAGAAATCCGTCGTCCTCGACCTCGAAACCGACGAAGGCCGCTCCCTCGCACGGAAGCTCGCGCTGACCGCCGACATCGTGCTCGAGGACTGCCCGGTCGGGTACCTTGCGGAACGGGGCCTCGGCTTCGACACGCTTCATGCCGAGAAACCTTCCCTTGTCTACACCTCGGTCACCGGCTTCGGGCAGGACGGCCCGCACGCGCACTGGGCCTACTCCGATATCGTCGGCCAGGCGATGGGCGGCATCATGACGCTCGCCGGCGAGCCGGCCGACCCGCCGAACCTGATCTACGGCCGCCAGGCCGACATCTCGGCCAGCATCCAGGCCGCCCAGGGCACCCTCATGGCCCTCCTCTATGCCGAGGCGACCGGCGAGGGGCAGCGGGTCGACGTTTCTGCGCAGGAAGCGCTCTCGATGGCCCAGGAGACCGCCATGCAGACCTGGGACTTCCAGAAGCGGAATCGCACCCGTACCGGGGAGCTCGGCATGCTGCCCATCCCGCTCCCGGCGACCGGCGTGGCGAAGTGCAAGGACGGCTACGTCTCGCTCTACATCCTTGCGCCAGCCGGCAAGGACCTGCCCGCGCTCGTCGACTGGATGCGCGAAAAGGGCATGCAGGGGCCGCTCGATGACGAGCCGTACCGAACCATCGTCAATCAGCTCAACATGGCCTGGCTCACCCAGCTCATGTCGAACCCGGCCGCGGCCGGTGAAATCCTTCAGCATCTGCCGGTGATCACGAAGACGATTCTCGAGTTCTTCGCCACCATGAGCGCCCGCGAGGCGTACGAAGAAGGACAGCGCCGCCAGCTGCTCATCGGCATCGTCTCCACGCCGAAGGACATCGCCGAGAACGCCCAGCTCCGGGCGAGGGACTGGTTCGTCCGCATCGAGTCCCCCATCGGCGGAACGGTCGAATTTCCGGGGCCGCCCTACCGCCTCTCCGAGACCCCGGCCGTCATCTCCAGGCCGCCGCGCCTCGGCGAGCACACCGACGAAATTCTCGCCTCGCTGCGCTAAGGAGCTGCTCAAATGCCGAAGAAACCTCTCGAAGGTCTCCGGGTCGCCGACTTCTCGTGGTACGGTGCTGGCCCCATCGCCGGCAACACCCTCTCCCAGTTCGGCGCCGAAGTCATTCGCGTCGAGTCCGAAACCCGCCCGGATGGCCTCCGTCGCGTCCACCCCTTCGCGATGAACCCGGACGGGACGTTCAAAACTGGCTACAACGTCTCCGGCTACTTCAACAATTTCAACACCGGTAAGCTCTCCATCCAGCTGAACCTCAACGTCCCGAAAGGCCAGGAAGTCGCGTACCGGCTCATTGAAAAGTGCGACGTCTTCCTCACCAACTTCACGCCGCGCGTCATCGACAAGTGGAACTTGCGCTACGAGCAGATCAGCGCGGTGAACCCGCGGATCATCGCGGCCTACGCGCCAATGCAGGGCCTCACCGGCCCGCACCGCGACTTCCTCGGCTTCGGCGCCGTCCTGACGCCGGTGACCGGCATCAGCCACATGAGCGGATTCCCCCACCGCCCGCCCATCGGCGTCGGCACCAACTACCCCGACTACGTCATCAACCCCGGCCATACCGTGACCGCCATCCTGGCCGCGCTCCGCTACCGCAACCGGACCGGCAAAGGTCAGCTGATTGAGCTGCCGCAGATTGAGTCGGTCGTCAACGCGCTCGGCACCGCCGTCGTTGAGTACCTGGTCAACGGCGACAACCCCGGCCGCATGGGCAATCGCAGCCTCAATGCCAGCCCCCACGGCGCCTTCCGGTGCGCCGATGACCCCGAATCGGTCGGCTCCGTCGACCGCTGGGTCGTCATCGCCTGCCGCGATGACCGCGAATGGGCGGCCGCCGCCGCGGCGCTCGGCCATCCCGAAGCCGCCGCCGACCCGCGGTTCGCCACCTTTGAGGCCCGGAAGGCGAACGAAGACGAGCTCGAGGCGCTCATCGGCTCATGGGTGCGCGACCGGAAGGCTGAAGATGTAGCCGCCGCGCTGCAGGCTGCCGGCGTGCCGGCAGGCGTGGTCCAAAACGCGCAGGACCTCCTCGAGCGCGACGAGCATATGCGGGCGCGCGGCTATTACCAGTATGTCGAGCACCCTGAGGCCGGCCGGGAGGCCCACGACGGCCCTGCCTTCCGCCTCAGCGCGACCCCCGGCTCCGTTCCCGGCCCCGCCCCGCTCCTCGGCGAGCACACGATGGAGGTCTGCGAGCGCATCATCGGTCTTTCGATGGACGAGGTGGCCGACCTCCTCGCCGAAGGCGTCCTGGTCTAACCTGCGCCGGCCGCCCGTCCGTCGCCGGAAAAGGGCGCCCTCAGCGTTGCGCGCCGCTCGGTGCGGTGCGTGTGGTAGCATGCCGCCAGCAACTTCAGGAGCGCTCCTTTGACCGGCCTCATCGTGCTCGTCGTCGTTATCGTCATCGCGCTCGTGCTCGTGTTCTGGGTCATCGGCCTGTACAACGGCCTCGCCCGCGCGCGCATTCGCGTCAAGGAATCGTGGTCCGGCATCGATGTCCAGCTGAAGCGCCGCTCCAGCCTCATCCCCAACCTCGTGGAAACCGTCAAAGGGTACGCGGCGCACGAGAAAGAAGTCCTCGAAAATGTGACCCGCGCCCGCGCCATGCTCGACCGTGCGCAAACCCCGGGCCAGGCCGCCCAGGCCGACAACATGCTGACCGGCGCCCTCCGCTCCCTGTTTGCGGTCGCCGAGGCCTACCCCGACCTCAAAGCCAACCAGAACTTCCTCGAACTCCAGCGCGAACTGACCGACACCGAGGACAAGATCGCCTACGCCCGCCAGTTCTATAACTCGAACGTGCGTGTCTACAACGAAAAGGTCGCGACCATCCCCAGCTCCATCATCGCCGGGATGTTCAACTTCGAGCCCGCCGAGTTCTACGAAGCTGAGGAGGCCGCCCGCGAGGATGTCCGCGTCTCCTTCGTGAGCAACTGACCGCACCCGCCGGTCAGCCCTTCGCTATGACGTCGGCGCCCGTCCCCGGCTCGATTCTGATCTACGACCGCATCGCGGCGAACCGCCGGATGACGTGGGTGCTCATGGTCGCCTTCGTGGCGGTCCTCACCGGGCTCGTCGCGCTGATCGTACTGGCGCTCGGGCTCCCTATCGGCTTCATTGGCATCGCGGGGATCGCGCTCATCCTCTACGCCCTGTTCAGCTACTTCGCCGCGTCGAGCATCGTGCTCTCCATCTCCGGCGCCCACGAGGTTACGAAGGAGGAGGAGTGGGAGTACGTCCGCCGGGTTGAGAACCTCTGCATCGGCGCGGGCCTGCCGATGCCGCGCACCTGGGTCCTCGAAGACACGGCCCCGAATGCTTTCGCAACCGGCCGCGACCCCCAGCATGCCCACGTCGTCGTGACCCGCGGGCTGCTGCAGAAGCTTGAGCCCATCGAACTCGAAGCCGTGCTGGCCCACGAACTTTCGCATATCGCCAACTACGACATCCGGGTCATGACGATTGCGACGGTCCTCGTCGGCCTGGTCGTGCTTCTGAGCGACTTTTTCCTCCGCTGGACGTACTGGGGAGCCGGCGCCCGCCGCGGCAGCCGCGGCAAGGGCGGCGGGGGAGCCGCGATCGTAATCCTGTTGGCGGTCATCGCTGCAATCCTTGCCCCCATTGTCGCCCAGGCTCTGAAGTTCGCCATCAGCCGACAGCGCGAATACCTTGCGGATGCCTCCGGTGCCCTCCTTTGCCGCCACCCTGAGGCGCTCGCCCGCGCCCTCGAAAAGATCGCGGCCGACCCCGAGCCGCTCGAAGCCGCGAACAAGGCGACCGCGCACCTCTACATCTATAACCCCCTCCGGGAGCACCGGAGCTTCCTCAACAACCTGTTCAACACCCACCCGCCCATCGAAGAGCGCATCCGCCTGCTCCGCAGCATGTAGCCGCGAATGGTCCGAAGGGGCCGCCAAACGGGGGCCCGTCGGACCACCCCGCCGTGCCTTCCGTCGCCGATACTCAGGGTGGAGTCCACACCGGGCTCGACCGAAAGGCGAAAGGAGGGAAGCGGAATGAAGAGCAAAAGCACCCGCCTCCACGCCCGTTTCGGGGTCTGGATCGTGCAGGGCTGATGCGCTCGCGAACGATCAACTGCCCGGGAGGTGACCAGTGAAACTCCGCATCCATGCCCTCTTCCGGCGGTGGCACCGGCCGATAGCAGGCCCGCAGTGGCGGGCCGCGCGCTGGCTTCCGGCCCCGGTGAACGTTACAACCCGGCGCTGGTAAGAGCGCCCCGGCCTCTCGTGAGGCACCACTGAGCGGCACCGGCGACTGTAGGAGCAACGGTTTCTGACTACCGCGAGACCCCGCCATGGCGGGGTCTCGCCGTGTTCCCCCATTCTTGCGCGGTCGGGCATACAATCGGCCGGCAGTGCCCTGCCCGGTCCATTGCCGGAGCCGGCGCCTGGAAGGAGGAATCCCCATGTCTGCAAAGGCCGAGGCCCTGGCCGCGCTCGAAGAAGGCTACCGGAAGTTCCGTGCCGGGATTGCTGACCTCGATGACGCCGCATTCTCCGAAACCTGGCTCGGGACCTGGAACCTGTCCCAGCTGCTCGCGCACATGGCCGGCTGGTACCGCGAAATGGCCGGCGCCTTCGAACGCGTTGCCCGCGGCGAACGCCCGGTCCCACCCGGCGTCGACTATTCCGACCCGGAGCCCTGGAACCAGCGGTTCGCGGCCGCGGCACTCCCGGGCCGGGCGGCCCTCGACGACTGGGATGCCGCTTTTGCTGCCTACCGGGCGGCTGCCGCCGCCCTCCCCGACGACCTGTACGGCGTCGACCCGGAAAGCGGCCGGCCGCGCATCGGCAACCGGCTCCTCCAGGGCGCCGGGATCGGCCACTTCGAGGAGCACCAGCCCGAGCTCGACGCCTGGCTCGCAGCCCGCCGCCGATGACGCCGGAGGAGCGCCTCGCCGCGCTCGGGCTCGAACTCCCGCCCCCGTTCGCCCCGCCGGCCAACTTTGTCCCCGCGGTCCAGGCAGGAAGCCTGCTCTTCCTCTCCGGCCATGGCCCGACGGGCGCGGGTGGACGGCTCCTGATGACCGGCCGCGTCGGTGCTGACCTTACGCTCGAACAGGGCTACGAAGCAGCCCGCCTCACCGCGCTTGCCCTGCTCGGCTCCCTGAAGGGCGCCATCGGCGACCTCGGCCGGGTCGAGCGGGTGGTAAAGCTGCTCGGCATGGTCCGCTGCACGCCCGACTTCGGGAACACGCCGGCGGTCATTAATGGCGCCTCGGACCTCCTGGTTGCGGTGTTCGGCGAACGCGGCCGCCACGCCCGCTCCGCCGTCGGCATGTACGAGCTTCCATTCGGCATGCCCGTCGAGGTTGAAATGGTCGTCGCCCTCCGCGACTGACATAATCGAACCAGCCAGCCCGGAGGTCGCAACCGCTGGAACTGCCGCTTTTCCCGCTGCGCACGGTCCTCTTCCCGGGGATGCGCCTGCCGTTGCGCATCTTCGAGGAACGCTACCGCGTCATGGTGCGCGAGCTGCTCGATTCCGGCGGCGAGTTCGGCGTCGTGCTCATCCGCGAAGGCCCCGAAGTTGGCCCCGGCGCCATCCCTCATGAGGTTGGCACCGCTGCCCGGATTGAATCGTGCGAAGAGGTGGACGGCGGCCGGTTCATGCTCACCGCCCGCGGCACCTGGCGGTTCCGCATCAACCGCCTCCTCCCCCCGCGCCCGTACCCGTACGGCGATGTCACGCCCCTCGACGATACTGACGGGCCGCTCACGCCCCGGCTCAAAGCCGGGCTCGAAACCGTCCGCGCGACTTTCCCGCTTTACTTCCGCCTCATGCTCTCGCTCACCGACCAGTGGGCCCGCGGACTGCAGCTCCCCGAGAAGCCCCACCGGCTGGTCAACTTTCTCGGCGAGTGGCTGCAGGTCGGCGAGGATGTTAAACAGCGCCTGCTCGAAATGGAAGCGGCGGAGGACCGCGTCGCCTATCTCGCCGAAGTCCTCGACGACCTGGTCATGCGCACGAAGGATGCCGTTATCGAGCACCGCCGGAAGAAGTACGGCGCCCTGGGCATCGCAAACTGAACGAACCCGGCCTCAGCCCAGCTCGAGCATCCGCTCCAGCGCCACGAGCGACCACTTCCGCGTCTCGGGGTCGACCCGGACTTCGTTCACGACCTGCCCCTGCACGAGGGCTTCGAGCGTCCAGGCCACATACGCCGGGTGGATGCGGTACATGGTGCTGCACGGGCACACCACCGGGTCAAGGCAGAACACCGTCTTGTCGGGGTTCTGCTTCGCCAGCCGGTTGACCAGGTTGATCTCCGTCCCGACCGCCCACGTCGTGCCTGCAGGAGCCTCGCGGATCGTCTTCGCAATCTTCTCGGTCGAACCGTAGCTGTCGGCCGCCTGGACGACCTCCCACCGGCACTCGGGGTGCACGATGACATGAACGCCCGGGTGCTCCCGGCGCGCCTTCTCGATCTGCTCGACCGTGAACCGCTGGTGGGTGCTGCAGTGCCCCTGCCAGAGGATGATCTTCGCCTTGCGGAGCGCCTCCGGCGTCGTGCCGCCCATCGGCAGCCGCCAGTTCCACAGCACCATCTCGTCGAGCGGGATGCCCATGGCGTACCCGGTATTCCGGCCGAGGTGCTGGTCCGGGAAGAAGAAGACCTTCTCTCCCCGCTCGAAGGCCCAGCGCAGGGCGCGGTCAGCGTTGCTCGACGTGCACACCAGCCCGCCCCGTTCGCCCACGAACGCCTTCAGGCTCGCAGCGCTGTTCATGTAGGTAACGGGGATGATCCGCGCGTCCTCTCCGAGCACCTCGTGGATTTCGTCCCACGCGGCGTACACATCGTCCGGGTCGGCCATGTCCGCCATCGAGCAGCCCGCGGCCATATTCGGCAGAATGACCCGCACATGCTCGGGCGTCAGGATGTCGGCCGACTCGGCCATAAAGTGCACCCCGCAGAAGAGCACGTACTCGATGCCCTCCTGCTCCGCGGCATGCCGGGCGAGCTTGAAGCTGTCGCCCGTGAAGTCGGCGTACTTGATGACCTCGTCCCGCTGGTAGTGGTGACCGAGGATGACGAGCTTCGAGCCGAGCCGGGCCCGGGCGGCCGCGATCCGGTGGTCGAGCTCTTCGGGCCCCATCTCGAGGTAGACCCGCGGGATATCCTGCTGCCAGCTGACGAAGGCCGGCTCCTGGGCGAGCGGCACCGGCGCCAGCGCTTCTGCCGGGCAAGTATCCGGGTCCGAGTACAGGACGAGCAGCTCGGCGTAGCTCTTTCCTGCCGGCGCCAGTGTTGCAGCCATCGCTTGCCTCCTTACTTAGTGTCAAACGTACACTAAGTACTGCTTCAACTGTGCCGCAGCCGGCGCTTCGTGTCAACCCGACACGAACTCTCCTTGCCACCTGAAAAGAGATTCCGGGGGCGCGACCACATGGGGTGCGCCCCCTTCGCTACCTCCCGGGAGGTCAGCAGCTGCCTCGCGCCGTCAGCTCTTGCGCCGCTGCGCCCGGGCCCACCGGCGGCTGACGATCCACCGGGTGCTCAGCCGCGAGAACCCTGCCCCCAGCAACACCGCCCAGGTCACACTCGCCAGAAGGAACGCTGTATCGTTCAGGGACGCCCACAGGCCCATGTACAGGCCCAAAAATCCCCCGAGGGCGAACGCGAAGAAGACGGGGAACGTTCGCCACTTCCATTCCGGCAGCGGGATTGGACGTGCCGCCGCCGCGGCAGCCGCTGCCGGGCCCTGGGGCCCCGACGCGCCGTGCGGCCGCCTGCGCCGCCGCGCCGGGCTCACGACGGTACCCCGTAGTGCAGCCGAAACGCCATGTCGCACCGGCGGCACAGCGGGACGACATCCCGCCCAAGCAGTTCGCGAACGCCAATCACGTGAACTCCGCACTCCCTCCCGGTTTCACCCTTGCGGGCATCCGGAAAATGAAACAGCTGGCCGCAATCCGCGCAAATCAGCGCGCTCGCGCGGCCGATCGGAAGTTTGCACTCGCAGCAAACCTGGGCCCTCATCCACGCCGCGCGACTCCGCCGGGGAGGTCGCCCCTCCGGAAGAGCAGGATGCCGCCGGCCGTCCGCCGATGGCGGACGCCCCCGGATGCTGCCAGCGCCTCGAGCGCCGCGGGCGTCATCCCCGCAGCGGCCGCTGCCTCTACAAGGTCAAGCACGTCGTCCAGCGACCCCGGCTCGGCCGGCGGGGCCAGGCAGACGTTGCAGGCGAACTCCAGCGCAAGGTGCTCTTCGTTAATCCACACCTGCCCGCAATCGGTCCCCGGTAGGTCCGCCCGCGAGTTCAGGTGATACAGGTTGCCGCACCAGTTGCACCATGCCTCCATATGCGCCTCGACTTCGAGCGCGCACACGTGACACCGCTTCGGCTCTTGCGTCTCCATTCCGTTCCCGAGCATACGGCACACCTTGACTCGCCGTGAATCGCTTCCCTACGATGTTAGCGCTTTAGCATTTTCAGCCGCCATCGCGGCTGCCCGGCGTCGTCACCCGGGCCGGAGGGGACGTGGGACAACCCGAACCAGGCGACCGCGCCGAGCTGCTGACTCGCCTCAGGATCCCCGCGCTTCGGCCCGACCTGCTGCTCCAGGCGCTCACCCACTCCTCCTACCTCAACGAAAACCCTGCGACGCCCGCCTCAAACGAACGGCTCGAGTTCCTCGGCGATGCCATCCTCGGCCTCGTCGTCGCCCGCTACCTCTTCGAGCGCTGCCCCGCCGCCGGCGAAGGAGACCTCACCCGCATCCGCGCCGAGATCGTCCGCGGGAGCACCCTCGCCCGAGCAGCAGCCCGCATCGGCCTCGGCGAGTTCCTCATCCTCGGCCGAGGCGAAGAAGCCGCGGGCGGCCGCACCCGCGAACGGAACCTCGCCGGCGCCCTCGAAGCGCTCATCGGCGCCGTCTACCTCGACCGCGGGCTCGCGTCCGCCGCTGCGCTCATCCGGCGCCTGTTGCGCGACGAAATCGACCAGGCCATCCGGGAAGGCGTGCGCCCCGACGCGAAGAGTTCGCTCCAGCACCTCGCCCAGGCCCGCTGGCACGAACCGCCGGAATATGTGACGGTTGAGCATACGGCGGATGCGCCCCATCGCCGGTTTGTCGTCGAAGTAAAAGTCGCCGGCCAGCCGCTTGGACGCGGCGAAGGGCGCAGCAAGCGCGAAGCCCAGCAGCGCGCCGCCCAGGCCGCGCTCGAAGGGCTCCGCCAGGAGGAGGGCGCAGCATGTACCTGAAGCGGCTCGCCATCCACGGGTTCAAGAGCTTCGCCAACACCACGACCTTCGATTTCGGACCCGGCATCACCGCCATCGTCGGTCCGAACGGCTCGGGCAAGAGCAACGTGGCTGATGCGATTCGGTGGGTGCTCGGTGAACAGAGCGCGAGGCTCCTCCGGACGAAGAAACAGGAAGACGTCATCTTCGCCGGCACCGGCAACCGCGCCGCTGTGGGCATGGCCGAAGTGGCGCTCACGCTGGACAACACCGAGCGCTGGCTCCCCCTTGATTTCGCCGAGGTTGAAATCGCCCGCCGCCTCTACCGCAACGGCGAGAGCGAATACCTGCTCAACGGCTCGCGGGTACGGCTCCGCGACATCCTCGACCTGCTGATGAAGGGCGACGTCGGTCAGAACTCCTACTCCATCATGGGCCAGGGCCTGGTCGACGAGGTCCTTTCGATGACCCCCGACGAACGTCGCTCGCTCCTCGATGAAGCCGCCGACGTCAAGCGGTTCCGCCTCAAAATCAAGGAGGCGCAGGACCGGCTCGCCGCCACCAGCGACAACATCGAGCGGGTCGCGCTCGTCATCCAGGAGATTGAGCCGCGGCTCACCCAGCTGAGCCGCCAGGCCGAGCGCGCCGCCGAATACCGCCGCCTGACGGCCGAGCTTGCGAGCCTCCTCCGGCTCTACTACGGCCACCTCTGGGCTGAGGCCCAGAACGCCGTCGTCCGCGTCCGCGCGGCCCTCGACCAGGGCATCGCCGAGAACGAGGCCGCCGCCCGCCGCGTCCAGCAGCTGCGCGAGCAGCTCAGGACGCTGTCCGACGAGATCCGCAAGCGCCGCGAGGCCATCGCCCGCCGCGATACGCGCAGCGCCGAAATCGAACAGCGCATCGCCGCCACCGAGCAGGCGATCGCCCTCGACCGGGAGCGCCGCTCCATGGTGGCGGTGCGCGGCGAGGAGGTTCGCCGCGAGCTCGAGGCGCTCGAAGCCGAGCGCATCTCGCTGGCCAGCACCGATGTCGACGACGGCCGACGCAATCTCGAAATCGCCGGTCAGGCCGAGGCGATCCGCGCCGAGATGGAGCGCGCCCGCGCGGAGCTCGATGCCGCCGAGCGGGAATACTCGCGCGTGCGCAGCCGGGTGCAGGAGCTCCGCGACGGCGCCGACGGCGATGACCGCCGGGCCGCGTCGTTCCGCGCCGACATCGAAGCCGCGGAACGGCGCATCGCTGACCTCGACCGCGAACTGGAGCAGCTCGTGGCACGCCGCAAGGCCGCCATCGTTGAATTGCTCGGCAGCCGGCGTCGCATCGCCGAAGCCCGCGCCGCAGTCGCCGAAGGCGAAGAACGGCTGCTCCGCGCTCGCGAGGAGGCCGACGCGGCCCGCGAGCAGCTGCTCCGCGTGCAGGAGGAGGTCCGCGAGTACGAGGCCGCCGGCAACCAGGACCTCCGCGAACTCGATCACCTCGAGGGGCGGCTCGATGCGCTCCGCCGCGTCCAGGCCGAACATGACGGGGTCGCCGCCGGTACACGCCAGGTGCTCATCATGGGCCAGGCGCTCATTGAAGAGTTCGAACCCGGCAGCCTCGGCGAGCCGCCCGAACTCCCGGGGGTCATCGGCCTGCTCTCGCGCCAGCTCCGGGTGCCGCCCGGGCTCGAAATCGCCATCAACGCCGCGCTCGAGCACCGCCTGCACGCCATCATCGTCGAAAACGAAGCGGTCGCCCTCGAAGCGATCGCCATCCTCCAGCGGCGGCGGCAGGGACGCGCCCAGTTCCTGCCCCTCGATACCGTCCGCCACGTCTACCCGCTCAACCTCCAGAAGGAGCGCGGCGTCGTCGGCGTCGCCTCGAAGCTGGTCCGCTGTGACCAGCGGGTCCGCTCGCTTGTCGATACCCTCCTCGGCCGGGTCATCGTTGTCGAAGACATCCAGGCCGCGATGCGGATGATCCGCCGCTCCCTCGGGTCGGTCGTCACCCTCGATGGTGTGTACATCGAGCCGACCGGCGTCATCGCCGGCGGAGCGACGGGCGCCGACGAGGGCGAGTTTGCCCGCCAGCGCGAACTGGAAGAGCTCCCGGCCCGCATCGAAGAGCTGCGCAGGCGGACCGAGGTCGCCGCAGAACGCATCGCCCAGGCCCGGCTCGCCATCGAACAGGTCGCCCGGCGCTCCCACGAGGCCGAGGCCAACTATGAACTGCTCCGCCGGGCCCTCGAAGGTGCGCGGCACGACCTCGAGCGAGAGCGGGAGCGCCGCCACCGCATCCGCCGCGACGCCGATGCCCTCCGATCCAAGCGGGCGGATATCCAGCGCGAGCGCGCCGCGCGCCTCCAGCAGATTGAGCAGGCGAGGCTCGCCCTCCAGGCGCTGGAGAGCCGCGCCGCCGAGCGCCGCGCCGAGCTCGCCACGCTGGAAGAAGAGCTTGCCCTGGCCACGGCCCGCCGCGAAGCCGCCCTCGCAGCGGTCAGCGAGGTGTCCGGCAAGCTCGCCGCCGCCGAGGGCGAGCGCCGCACCCTGCTCGCCATGCGGGAGCAGCATGAGCGCGCGCTCGAACGGCTGGATGCGCAAATCCAGGCGAAAAAGCTCCAGGCGCGCAACCTCGAGCTCGAAGCCGGCGTCATTGATGAGCGGCTCGAGCGGCTCGCGCGCGAGCTGGAAACCATCCGCGCGGAGCAGGCCCGGTTCGCCGAAGATGCCGCGCCAGACCGTGATGAACTCCACCGTCTCGAAAACCATGAGCGCGCCATCCAGGATGAATTCGCAGCCGCGCAGGAGCAGCTGCTCGCCATCGACCGGCGCCGGCTCGACCTGGAGAACGAGCTCGCCCGGGCCTATGAGCGCCTCGAATCCCTCCGCCACGAAATGGAGCGCGAAGGGCTCGGACCTGCGCCGTCCGGCGAGATCGTCAGCCTCGACGAGCTGGAGCGCTTGGAGTCCGCCCGTGAGCCGGAAGCGCCTCGCGTCCAGGGCGGCGCGGCCATCGACGTCGAAGCCACCCGTGCGCGGATTGAAGAACTCCGGCGCCAGATTCGGCGCCTCGGCGCCATCAACGAGGAGGCCCCCGAGGACTACCACGAGCTGAAGGAGCGGCACGAGTTCCTCACCACCCAGCTCGCCGACCTCACCGACGCCGCTGACCAGCTCCGCACGGCCATTGCTGAGCTGAACGAGGAGATCCGGACTCGCTTTACCATCACGTTCGAGGCCGTCAACCGTGCGTTCGGCGAGTACTTCCAGGCCTTCTTCGGCGGCGGGCATGCCAGCCTCGCCCTCACCGACCCGGAGCACCCCGCCGAGTCCGGCATCGAGATTGAGGCGCAGCCGCCCGGCAAGCGGATCAAGAGCCTTTCGCTGCTCTCCGGCGGCGAGCGCTCGCTCACAGCAGTGGCGCTCCTCTTCGCACTGCTCACGGCGAATCCTGCCCCGTTCTGCGTGCTCGACGAAGTCGATGCCGCCCTCGACGAAGCCAACGTCGGGCGCTTCACCGGAGCGCTCAAGAAGCTGAGCGAACGGACGCAGTTCATCGTCGTCACGCACAACCGCCGCACCATCGAGGTCGCCGATGCGATCTACGGCGTCTCCATGGGCCGCGATGGCGTGTCAAAGGTCCTCAGCCTCCGGCTGTCGGACCTGCCCCAGCCGTGACCCTGTCCCCTAACCCGTCGGCCGGTACCATCGCCCCGAGAGCACCGAGAGGAGTGCGCCTGTGAGGTTCTGGCGTCGAAAACCCGCAGAGGCTCAGCCGGCAAACGAGGCCGCGCCGCAGGCTCCCGCTGAGCCGACCGCCGAAGAGCGCGCCGAACTCCACGAGCAGACCGGCCGCGCCGTCGAACGGACCCGCCGCGGCATCTTCGGCCGTCTCACCGCGCTGTTCGAAAAGGCAGATTTCGACGAGACGATCTGGGACGAACTCGAAGAGATCCTCATCGGGGCCGATGCCGGGCTCGAAACGACAACCGCCATCCTCGACCGCGTTCGTCAGCGCGTGAAGAAGGAGGGCGTCAAGCAGTCGGTCCGCGTCCGGGAGATCCTTCGCGAGGAGCTCATCGCCACCCTCCGCGAGCCCGGCGAGACCGTCCCTGCGTGGTCGCGTCCCGATGCCCCCTCTCCGCTCGTCATCCTCGTCGTCGGCGTCAACGGCGCCGGCAAGACGACGACCATCGCCAAGATGGCGCACGCCTTCAAACGCGACGGTGCGACCGTCATCCTCGGCGCAGCCGACACCTTCCGGGCGGCAGCCACCGACCAGCTGAAGGTCTGGGGCGAACGGGTCGGTGTCCGCGTCATCGCCCACCAGCCGGGTGCTGACCCCGGCGCGGTTGCGTTCGATACGCTCGCCGCTGCCGAATCCTCGCGCGCAGATGTCGTCATCATCGATACCGCCGGGCGCCTCCACACCAAGTCGAACCTGATGGAGGAGCTGAAGAAGATTGACCGCGTCATCAAGCGGAAAGACCCCACAGCGCCCCACGAGACACTGCTCGTGCTCGACGCGACGACCGGCCAGAACGGCCTCCAGCAGGCGCGCACATTCACGGGCGCGGTGGGTGTGACCGGCATCGTCCTCGCCAAGCTCGATGGCACGGCAAAGGGCGGCATCGCCTTCGCCATTGCGCACGAACTTGGCATTCCGGTCCGGTTTATCGGCACCGGGGAGCGGATGGAGGACCTCGCGCCCTTCGACCCCGTCGAGTTCGTCGACTCCCTGCTGGCCTGAGCGCCATGGAGGCTGTCCTCGCGGCGCTGCTCGCATCGCTGGCCCTCGGAGCGATCGGCCTGCCGCTGGCTGCCGTCCTCCTCCGGCGCCTCCCCGACATGGGCGCCGGGCTCGCGGTGCCCCTTGGCCTGCTGACGGTCTCCCTCCCGTACTTCCTCCTGCGCGTGGCGGATGTGCTTCCGCCGGGGCGGGGAGGCTACCTCATCGCCGCCGCGCTGGCGGGGGCCGGTGCGGCGCTCGTCGCCCGGAACGTCCGCTGGCGTCGCGCCGACCGGATGCGCCTCCTCCTCGGCATCGTTGTCGCAGCATCCGTCTACTTCGGAGCGTTCCTCGCGTATACGGCCTTCCGCTCGTACAACCCGGAAATCGCCGGCACCGAGCAGCCGATGGACCTCCTCTTCCTCAACGCGACGCTTACTTCGCCCGAGTACCCTCCCCGCGACCCGTGGCTCGCCGGCGAGCCCGTGAGCTACTACTACTTCGGCTACCTGCAGACCGGGGTGCTTACCGCCATCAGCGGAGTCCCGGCGTCGGTCGGCTACAACCTCGGGCTCGCCGCGACCTTCGCCGCGACGGCTTCCGGGCTCGTATCCGTGGCATGGGCACTGGCCCGCTGGGCCCTCCCCGCGCGGGCACGCGGCTACGCCGCGCTCGCGCCGGCTGCCGCCATCATCCTGGTCCTGTTCGTGGGGTCCCTCTCGGCCGTATTCGAATGGGCGGCCGCCCACGAGCGCTACAGCGAGCCGCTGTACCGTGCGTTCGGCGTCGACTACCTCCTCCCCTGCGACCCGGGAGCGACGGCGAACTGCTACGCCGGCCCCGCTGGCGCGCGGACATCGGCGTGGTACCCCACCGAGTACTGGTTCTGGTGGCGCGGCTCCCGCGTCATCCCCGGGACCATCACCGAGTTCCCGTCGTTCAGCTTCCTCCTCGGCGACCTCCATCCGCACGTCATGGCGCTCCCGCTGGTCACCCTTGCGACCGGTATCGCCCTTGCCCTCTGGCGGGGCCGGGCGCCGCTCACCTTGCGGCGTGCCCGGGCCCGGCCCTGGGAGCCGGCTGTGCTGGGCGCCATCTTCGGCGCGCTCGCCTTTCAGAATGCCTGGGATGTCATCACCTTCTCGGCCCTGCTGGCGCTGGCGGCCGCCGCGCGAAACGCCCGGCTGATGCCCGGAGGCCGCGCCCTGGCCGGCGCTGCGGCGTTCCTCGCCCCGGCCGGGGCGGCGGCGCTCCTCCTCTATGCACCCTGGTGGCTCACGTTCAGCTCACAGGCGAGCGGGCTCCTGCCGTACGTCGGCGAAGGCACCCGCCCGGCCCATGCCTTCCTCCAGTTCGGCGTCCCCGGCCTGGCGGCGGCGACGCTGCTGATCGCCGCGTTCCCGGGCCGGGCGCGCATCGGCCCGCCCGCGGTCGCCGCCGGATGGGTCGCAGTGGTCCCCTTTGTCGGCTGGGTCGCCTTCGCCGCCGCCCGCGGCGACCTTGCAACCGGCGCCGATGCCCGCGGCGCTGCCGGCTGGGTCACCCTGGCGGCTCTCGGTCTCGCAGCCTGGGCCTTGAGCGCGCTCGCACTGACCCTGGCCCTTGGCCGCCGGGGGGCGGCTCCCGCAGCAGCGCTCGCCGCGGTCGGCTTCCTGCTCCTCTACGGGGCCGAACTCTTCCTTATCCGCGACATCTTCTACGGGTCGGTCCCCCGCCTGAACACGGTCTTCAAGCTCAGCTACCAGGCGTGGCTGCTCCTCGGCCTCGCGGCCTCGGTCGCCATCGCCTCCTTGCTCGCCGCCGCCGCAGAACGGCTGCGGACTTCCCCGTCCGGTGCCGGCCTCCTCGCTGCCCGCGCCGCCCTCCCCCCGCTGGGCCTGCTCGTCGCTGCCGGGCTCGTCTATCCCCTGCTCGCGGTGTTCAACCGGACCGAGGGCTTCTCCCGGCCGACCGCCATCGACGGGCTGGCCTGGCTCCAGGCATCCGACCCCGACGAGTACGCCCTCACCCGCTGGGTTGCCGCGCACACGCCCCCGGGCGCGGTCGTCATCGAGGCGACCGGCCGGCGGTGGGCAATCGATGCTGGCGGGAACCGCACCATGGTTGACGCGAACGTCGACTACACCGACGCCGGCCGCATCGCATCGCGCACGGGCAGGCAGACGCCGATTGGCTGGTACTTCCACGAGATCCAGTGGCGCGGCGATTCGGAGGCGAACCGGACCCGCCTGGTCGAACGCCAGGGCGCCGTCGACGACGCCTACGTCACCTCGAGTCCCGACAGGGTCGTCGCGGTCATGCGCGATTTCGGCGCGGAGTACCTCGTGGTCGGCGCGGTCGAGCTGGCACGCTACCCCGGTCCGTTCCCTGACTACGACGCGTTCCTCGACCGCGTCTTCGAATCCGGGCGGTACCGGGTCTACCGGCTGCCCGAATACCGCCCCGTGAGCGCACCATGACCGAAGCGCCACATTTCGCCCGCCGTCCGACGATACCGGTCGCCGCACTTGCCTGGGCGGCGGCGGCCGCCGCCTACGCCGGCATGCGCATCGCTGTGGTGCTCTCCCTCCCGGTGGGTGGGCTTGAACTCTGGTCGCTTGCTGGCGCGTGGCAGGCCCGCGCCGGGTTCGACGACCCGCGCTACGTTCCCACCCTGTTCCAGGCGATTTCCGCCGCGCTCCTCCATCTCTCAGCATCGGAGATACCTTCGCGGCTGCTTGCGCTGGCGGCCGCACTGACGGTCCCGTGGTCGCTCTATGCCCTCCGGCGCAGCGTCGGCGAGCCGGCCGCCATCGTTGCGCTCCTCATCCTTGCCTTCGACCCCCTCCAGCTCGCCCTCGGCCCGGCGGCCTCCCTGGCCGCGTTCGATCTCCCCCTTGCGTTCGGTTCGCTGGCGCTGCTGCAGACCGTCGGCCCGCGCCCGTGGCTGTTCGGCCTGCTCGGGTTCCTCTGGGCGACATCGGGCCCGGCCGGGCTGCCGCTCCTCCTCGCCGCGGTCGTCGTCGCCCCGCGGGTACGGACAATGCCCCGGCTCCCGGCCGCGGCTGCCGTCGCGGGCGCCGTCGCCGGCATTGGGCTCGCCAGCGCGGGGTTCGGCCTCGGCTGGCAGGGCGTGACCGTGCCGGCCTTCGACGCCTTCGCCCTGGGCTTCGACGAGCACTGGTCGAGCGAAACGTCCCGGCGGCTGTTCGTCCTCTACGCATGGGGCCCTGCCCTGGTCGGTGCAGCGGGGCTGGCCCTCGCCGTGCTGGAGCGAGTCCCCCGCCCGTTCCCCGGCCCCGTCGACCGACTCCTCGCCGCCTGGTTCGCTGCGGCTGCTGCCTGGCTGTTCCTCGCCGGCGGCACCCACGACCCGCTGCTCGTTGCCGCGGTCACGGCCTCGGCAGCCCTGCCCGCCGGCGGAGCCCTGGTCCGGCTCATCGACCGGCTTGGCGAGGTCGACTGGCGCACCGCTGGCTGGCCGCTCGCCGCCGCGCTGGGCGCTCTCCTCGTCATCGCGGGGCCGCTGCTCGACTGGGCGCGCCTCGACCACGTCGGCCGCTCAAGCGAAATCGTCGCGGTCGTCGTCCTGGCCGGCGTTGCCGCCGGCGGCATCGCCATCGTCGCCCGCCTGCCGCGCAACCGGCCGGCCGCTGTCCTCCCGTTCGCCGCGGCGGCGGTGGTTCCCTGGCTCGCCGGCGGATTCGCTGTCGCCACCGGCAGCCCGAACGAACCGCTGCCATCCCCGGTCACGACGCTCCAGGCCGAAGAAATCCGCGATATCGTCACCGGCCCCGCGAGGGACCCGGCCGGCATCGCGGCCATCCACCCCGAACTTGCCGATGCGCTTACCTGGCCGCTCCGGGGCAGCCGCGGGCTCGTCGTGAGCAGCCGGGTCCCCCCCAACGCCAGCATCGTCATCTGGCCGGCAGGCAGCTCCCCGCCCGACGGCTTCCGCACATTCGAAGGTCGCTGGGCCCTGCTCAGGGAAAGACGCGGTCCAGAACCTGGCTTCCTCGACTATCTCCGCTGGCTGGCGAACCGCAATACTCTACCGGTGCGCGACCTCGAAGCAGCGGTCTACGCCAGGGAGCAGCCGTGACGTCCTCCGCAGCGGTTCGAACGGGCCGGCTCGAACGCGCCCTCGCGGTGCGCATCCCGCTATCCGCTGAGGCGGCGCTCTACGCGCTCGTCTTCGCGGCTGCCGTCGCGCTCCGCTTCTGGGACCTCGGCTCGCGCGCCCTCCACCACGATGAAAGCATCCACGCCCAGTGGTCGTGGGGCCTCCTCCAGGGCAACTACCGGCACAGCCCGATCTTTCACGGCCCCTTCTACTACCACTTCCAGGCCGCCATCTTCTTTCTGTTCGGCGCGAACGACTACACCAGCCGGCTGTCGGCAGCCCTCGCGGGGACGGCGGTCGTGGCCCTCCCGCTGCTCCTCCGGCGGCGGCTCGGTCCCGTGGGCACCTTCGCCGCCGTCGCGCTCATCGCCTTCTCGCCGACACTCGTCTACTTCAGCCGGTTCTTCCGCGAGGACATCTACATGGCGGCCTTCACGCTGACGATGGTCGTCGCGATGTGGCGCTACATCGACGAAGGCCGCAGCCGCTGGCTGTACCTCTTCGCCGCCGGGTTCACCGGGAACGTCCTCACCAAGGAAGGCGCCTTCCTCGTATTCGCGGCGATGCTGGTGTACCTCGACCTTTACACTGCCGCCATTCTTGCCCGGCGCACACTCGCCGGCCGGACCGAGCGGTTCCTGCGCGACGACCTGGCCCGCCTCCAGGCGCTCGACCTCTCGCCGGCCGAGCGCGCCGCCGCCGAAGACCGGCTTCGTGCCGGCGCCGTGCTCGATACCCCCATGCGGCGATTCGCACTGGCCGTCGCGTTCGCGCCCTATGCCTGGGTCCTGGCCGCCTTCTGGCCGTTCCTCGGCCCGCTGCGGCGCCGGCTCGATTGGGGCGAGGAGCTGCCCCGGCCCGCGGACGTGCTCATCCTGCTCGGCACGTTCTGCCTGCCGCTCCTCACGCCGGTCGCCCGGGTTACGCTCCTCGAACCGCTCGGCATCCTCGAAAAGGACCGGCTGAGCTGGGAAAAGAGCCTGCAGGGTCCCGTCGCGGCCCGCGATGCCGTCGCGCTCCTCGGGCTGTTCACGGTCACCACCAGCATGGCTGCCTTCGCCGGCCTCCAGTGGAAGCCGAAGGTCTGGGGGATCGCCTTCGGGCTCAGCGCCCTCGTCTACCTCACCCTGATGACCTCCCTCTGGACCAATCTCCATGGGCTCATCAGCGGGCCCTGGGGCTCGCTCGACTACTGGTACAGCCAGCAGGACGCGCACCGCGGCGAACAGCCCTGGTTCTACTACTACCTCCTCATGTTCGCCTACGAATTTCTGCCGCTGGCGCTCATCCTCTTCGGGGGATGGTGGGCGGTCGTCCGAGGCGACGCCTTTTCGCGCTTCCTCGTCACCTGGCTGGTCGGCGTCTGGCTCGCCCTCTCCTGGGGCGCCGAGAAGATGCCCTGGCTGAACACCCACATCGCCCTCCCCGCCTGCCTCCTCGCCGCCTGGTGCCTGCAGCGCGCGTGGGATAGCTGGAAGGACCGGCCGCCGGTCTCGGCCAGGGTGCTGACCAGTCTCGGCTCGGCGGCGCTCGTGGCGTTCGGTGCGCTCCTCGCGATAGCCTACCTTCCCGGCGGCCAGGCTGCCGCGCTGTTCCGCCTCGCCCTCGCAGCCGGCGCTGTCGCGGTTGTGGTCGTCATCGCCCGCGGACTCGGCGCGGGCGCCTGGCGGCCGGTGGCTGCTGTTGCCATCGTGGGCGCACTGGCGCCCTTCTCCTTCCGAACGATGGTCCAGGCCGCGTACGAACGCGGCGATGTGCCGAAGGACCTCCTGGTCTACACCCAGAGCTCGCCGCAGCTGAAGGACATTGCGGACCAGATCAACGCACTCGCCGATGCCACCGGCCTCGGCTACGACCTCCCCATCGCGGTCGACACCACCGATTCGTTCGCCTGGCCGTGGGCCTGGTACCTCCGTGACTACCGTGCAGTTTCCTATCTCGATTTCTCCACCGGCGAACCCCCGGGCCAGTACCAGGTGATGCTGGTTGCTGCCGGCAACCTCGGCCGCATCCAGGACTACCTTGCCCGGCCCGCCACCACCCGGTACGCGGCGCCCGTCCGCTATCCCCACCGCTGGTGGTATGACGAGACCTACAAGTGGGCGATGGCGGTCGAGAAGGGCCAGGCCTGCACCTCGAGCTCCGGCAACTGCGGCCCCTTCCGCCTCGCCACTTGGCGCCACATCTGGTCCGGCATCACTGAGCGCGGCTGGCTGAACGCCTGGGCGCGCTACTGGCGCGACCATGACCCCGGCCGACCCCCCGGCTCGACCGATGCCTACGCCTTCCTGCCTGCGAACTTCGACCCGGCCACCGGCCGCCTCCGCTCCGAGCCGGTCGAACCGCCGCGGCCCACCGCCGACGGCGAGGGGCGCCCCGTCTTCGGCGGCGCCGGCTATCAGCCCGGGCAATTCTTCAGCCCGGTCGATATCGAACGCGACGCCTCCGGCAACCTCTACGTCATCGACAGCGCAACCAAGCGGCTCCAGAAGTTCGACCCCGAGGGCAACGTCCTCCAGTCCGTCGACATTCGCGTGGACCCCCAGAACCGGAACGAACAGTCCGAACCATGGGGCCTCGCGATCGGGCCGCGCGGCGAAGTCGTTGTGGCCGATACCTTCGGGTGGCGCATCCGCATCTTCGACGCCGGCCTCCGGCCCATCGCCACCTTCGGCCAGCCGCCGACCGGAGCGACGCCCGGGCCGTTCGACCTGTTCGGTCCGCGCGATGCCGTCGTCCTGCCCGACGGCACTGTCTGGGTCACGGACACCGGCCACGACCGCATCCAGGTCTACACCCTTGCTGGCGAGTACGTCCGGACGGTCGGCGGCCCTGGCAGCGGCCCCGGCCAGTTCGACGAGCCGGTCGGTCTTGCGCTCGGGCCCGATGGGGCCGTCTATGTCGCCGACATGTACAACCGCCGCGTCCAGGTGTTCGAATCCGACGGCACCTACCGAGCAGAGTTCCGCGTCGAAGGCTGGGGCGGGCAGGACGTGACCGATAAGCCGTATCTCCGCGTCCTCGCCGATGGCCGCATCGCCGTCAGCCTCCCGTCGCTCAACCTCGTCCGCATCTATACCCCCGATGGCCGCCCGGCCGCCGAAATTCGGCCGACCGCGGAACCCCTGTCGCGCCCCTACGGGATGGTCGAAACACCCGGTGGTAAGCTCTGGATTGTCGAGGGCGGCGCAGCGCGCGTCCGGCGCTTCGACCTCCCCGATTGACCCCCGAAAGGCCGCACGTGGTCCGTTCCCTCCGCTTCTGGGTCAGCCTCGCCGTCAGCGCAATCCTCATCGCGCTCTTCCTGCGCGCCACCCACCCGCGCGAACTCGCCAGCGCCCTCGGCGATGCCGACTACCGCTGGCTCATCCCCGGGACTGCGGTGCTCTTTGTGGCGATCATCGCGCGGTGCATCCGCTGGTCGGTGCTCATGCGGCCTGTCGCCCCAATGAGCCCCGCCCGGCTCTTCCCGTACGCCATCATCGGGTACATGGCGAACAATCTCCTTCCCGCCCGCGCGGGCGAGGTCGTCCGCGCCTACGTGCTCGGCGACCGCGAGCGTGTCTCGAAGATGGGCACCTTCGGCACCATCGCCGTCGAGCGGCTCTTCGACGGGTGCACGCTTGTGCTGATGCTGCTCATCGCCGGAACCTTCGTCGGCTTCGACGATGGCCGGCTCCGCGCGATTGCCGTGGCCTCGACGCTGCTCTTCCTCGCCGCCATCGTCGGGTTCTACCTCCTGACCCTCCGCGAGGAGCGCGCGCTCCGGGTCATCCATTTCTTCCTGCGGTGGCTGCCGGACCGGTTCGAGCCGCACCTCGAAACCGTGGCCGACAACCTCGTCCGCAGCCTCCGCTCGGTCCATCAGCCGGCGCCCTTGCTGCTCGTCGCGCTGTTCTCGGGCTTGGCATGGACCATCGAAGCGGGCGCGTACGCCGTGATCGGCCGCGGCTTCAGCATGGACGTCACGTTCGCCCACTACTGCCTGCTCCTCGCGGCGGCCAACCTCGCCATCATCATTCCCACCTTCTTCGGCGGGACCGGGCCGTTTGAGTGGGCTGCAAAGCTGGTGCTCGTCGCGGCAAGCGTCGACCCCGCGGTCGCCTCGGCGTACTCGGTCGTCGCCCACGGGGTCATCCTTATCCCAACGACCGTGCTCGGGCTCATCCTCCTCTGGAGCTTCGGTGTCTCGTTCCGCCGAATCACCCGCGTCGAGGTCGAGGAGCAGGGGGCGGTCCTGTGAAGGTCGGCATCGTCGGCGCCGGCGTCGCGGGCCTCGCCGCCGCCCGCGTCCTCCGCGACCTCGGTCACGAGGTCGTCATCTTCGAAGGCCGTGACGAAGTCGGCGGACAGGTCGTCACCTTCCCCGTCGGCGGCGAAGAGCTCGAGTGCTTCTACCACCACATCTTCACCAGCGACACCACGGTCATCCGCTACATCGAAGAGCTCGGCCTCGGCCAGTACCTCCGCTGGATCGAGCCGCGTAATGCCCATTTCGTCCGGGGCCGGATGTACCCGTTCGTCACGCCGCTCGACCTCCTCCGCTTCACGGCCATTCCCCTCACCAGCCGCATCCGCCTCGGGCTCGCGGCGCTCTGGCTGCGGCGGCGGGCTGACGGCGTGCGCCGATATGAGGGCGTCACCGCCCGCGACTGGATGCTGCGGGCCGTCGGCCAAAAGGCCTTCGACGCCTTCTGGGGTCCGCTGCTCAAGGGGAAGTTCGCCGACCAGGCCGACCAGGTCGGGATGGTCTGGCTCTGGAACAAGATCTACCTCCGTTTCGCCTCCCGGAAGGGCGGCTCATCGAAAGAGGTGCTCGGCTACCTCGAGGGTTCGTTCAAGCGCTACTACCGCGCGCTGGCCGACCGGCTCGAGGGGCAGGGCGTCGCCATCCGTCTCCGGACCCCCGTCGAGACCGTGGTCAGCGAGGGTGGCCGGGTGACCGGCCTCCGGGCCGCCGGCACGTTCCATCCGTTCGACGCGGTCCTCCTGACCGTGCCGAACGTGATCGCGCTAAAGATTGCCCCCGACCTCCCGGCCGCCTACCGCGCCGTGCTCGAACGTGTCCGCTACCAGTGGGCAACCTGCCTTGTGCTCGCGCTCGACAGGCCGCTCACGCCGTACTACTGGCTCTCGATCGGCGATGACCTGCCGTTCGTGGCCTGCATCGAGCACACGAACTTCATGCCTCCTGAGCGGTACGGCGGCAATCACGTTGTCTACCTCTCGAACTACACGGCGCCCGATCACCCGGTCCTCCAGATGGACGCCGACGCCGTCTTCGCCCACTACCTCGACGGCATCCGCCGCCTCAACCCGGCGTTCGACCCCTCCTGGGTCCGGGAGAAGTGGTTCTTCAAGGACCCCGGCGGCCAGCCGGTCATCACCACCTTCTATTCGCGGTCGATCCCGGACATGCGCACCGGCATCGAAGGCCTCTACCTGTCGAACACCACGCAGGTGTACCCGGAGGACCGCGGCCAGAACTACAGCCTCCTCCTCGGAGAGAAGGCGGGCCGCCTCATTCACGACGATAGCGTCCGCACGGAGCCCGGGCGCGCCTCACAGTTCCAGTCCGGCTGACGCGCCGATTAGCCGCCTGTCTGCTACAGTTGCACCGAATTTCACAAGCGAGAGGTCCGGTCGATGGCCGCTGAACCCGGTTTGCAGGAGCTCCGGGAGCTCGTCGCCGAATTCCAGCCCGGCCGCGGGCACGTCCTGCCCGCGCTGCACAAAGTCCAGCGTACCTATGGCTGGGTCCCGCGCCCCGCGATCGAGGTCATCGCCCGGCAGCTGAACACGACCCCTGCCCTCATCTACGGCGCGGTCACGTTCTACAGCGACTTTCGGCTCCATCCTCCCGCGAAATACGAAGTCGCCTGGTGCTGCGGCCCCGCCTGCAGGCTCCGCGGCGGCGAGGCCATCCGCGAAGCGCTCCAGGAAGAGCTCGGCATCGGCCTTGACGAACAAACGCCCGACCACCGTTTCGGCCTCCACGTCGGCCAGTGCAACGGCACCTGCCACGAAGCGCCGCAGATTTGGGTCAACGGCCGCGTCCGCGGCAACCTCACGCCCGAATCCGCCCGGGAGTTCATCCGCTCGCTGAGGGACGGCGAATGAACGCGCGCCTGCAGAAGCTCATCGACAACGCGAAGGCCGCCTGGAACGCCGAGCAGGCATCCGGCCGCGTCCGCATCCGCGTGACACTCGACACCTCGTCCATCGCCCGGGGCGCCGAAGAGACGCTCGCGCGCCTCCGCGAGGCAGCCGACAGCCGGAAAATCGATGCCGACGTGGGCATTACTGGCTCCTGGGGCTTCTGCTGGATGGAGCCGTGCGTCACGGTGCGCTCCGCTGCCGGAACCCACGCCGTGCTCTACGGCAATGTCACCCCCGACCGCGTCGACGAGCTGATTGCCGCCGTCGCTGCCGGGCGCGATCTGCCGGAGCTCGCCCTCGGCGTCATTGAAGGAAACGCGACACCCGAGGTCCCGCTCCTTGAGGACCACCCCTTTATGAAGGGGCAGGTGCGCCGCCTCATGGCCAACCTCGGCCGGATTGACCCCGAGAACATTGACCATTATCTCGCCCACGGCGGCTACGAGGGGTTCGGCAAGGCGCTCGAGATGGAGCCCGAGGCCATCATCAAGGAGGTGCTCGATTCCGGGCTTGGGGGCCGCGGTGGCGGCGGCTTCCCGACCGGGCGGAAGTGGGACTTCCTCCGGAATGCCACGGCCTCGCCGCGCTACCTCGTCTGCAACGCCGACGAAGGCGACCCCGGCGCCTGGGTCAACCGCATCCTCCTCGAAGGCGACCCGCACCTGGTCATCGAAGGCATGCTCATCGCCGCCCTCGCCTCCCACGCGGACGAGGGCTACATCTACATCCGTTACGAGTACCCGCTTGCCTTCGAACGGATGCAGAAGGCCGTGGCCCAGGCCTATGAGCGGGGGCTCCTCGGAAAGGACATTCTCGGGACCGGCAAAAACTTCGACCTCATCGTATTCCTCGGCGCCGGTTCGTACGTCTGCGGCGAGGAGACCGGCCTCATCAACTCCATCGACAGCTATCGCGGCATGCCGCGCATCAAGCCGCCCTTCCCGGCCCAGGCGGGCCTCTGGAATAAGCCTACGAACGTCAACAACGTCGAGTCGTACGCCAACGCACCCCTCATCCTCCGCCACGGCGCCCGGTGGTGGAGTTCGGTCTCCGACGTCAAGGAGAAGGGCACCAAGATGTTCACCTTCTCCGGGCACGTCAAACAGGCCGGCTGCATCGAAATCCCCTTCGGCCCGAAGGTCCGCACCCTGCTCGAACAATACGCCGGCGGCCTCAGCGGGGACCTCCCGCTTAAAGGCTTCCAGCCCGGGGGCCCGCTCTCCGGCGTCCTCCCGGCTTCCGATATCGACCTGCCCCTCACGCTCGACCCCTACCGTGAGCGCGGCATGTTCCTCGGTTCCGGCGGCGTCGTCTTCTTCGACCAGTCGGCCTGCATCGTCGACCTCTGCCTCTTCTTCCTCGGCTTCTGCGAAGACGAAAGCTGCGGCCGCTGCACCACCTGCCACGGCGGCACCCAGCGCGCGGTCGAAATTCTCCGCCGCATCCAGGCCGGCGGCGGCCGCGACGCTGACCTCGAGAACTTCGAGCGGCTCATCGGCACCCTCGTCTGGTCGAACTGCCTCCACGGCCAGTTCGCGATGACCAGCATCAAAACCTCGCTGAAGGCGTTCCGTGACGAGTACGAAGAGCACATCGTCGACAAGGTCTGCCGGGCCGGCGTCTGCAAAGGGCTGATGCCCGGACGCTGGGCGCGCAGGGCTGCCGCACCGGTCGCCGCCGCAGCCGACTGAGCCGGCGCACATCCGTTCGCCCGCGCTACAATGGCCGTGCCCCCGCGCGGGGCCGGAGCATCGCCGCGTGTCGACGCCTATCCGGCAGCAGTACCTCGACCTCCGCAAGCGTTACCCGGGCACCATCCTCTTCTTCCGTCTCGGCGATTTCTACGAGACATTCGATGACGACGCGAAGCTCGTCGCCCAGGAGCTCCAGATCACCCTGACCTCGAAGCCGATGGGCAAGGACCTTCGCGTCCCGCTCGCCGGCGTCCCCTACCACTCCATCGACCAGCACGTCGCGAAACTCGTCGCCCGGGGGTACCGGGTGGCGATCTGCGAACAGCTCGCCGACCCTTCAGAGGTGAAGGGGCTGGTCCCCCGCGATGTCGTTCGCATCGTCACGGCCGGTACGGTCACCTCCGAAGCCTCGCTCGAGGCCGGCCGGGCCAACTACCTCGGGGCGCTCGTTCACCGCGGCCGCGATGCCGCCCTTGCGCTGGCCGATGTCACCACCGGCGAGGTGCGTCTCGTACCGGGCGACGCCGCCGCCGTAGAACTCGGCCGATCGCCGGTCGCCGAGCTCCTGGTCGAGGACCTCGCAGACGCCGCCGGCGCTGCGATGCCGGTCGTGCTCCGCCCGCTGCTGAGCGACATGGCCGTCGACGCGGCCCTTGCAGAGCAGTTCGGCGAGCACGCGCGCGAGGCGCTCGTCCCGGGGCCGGCCGCGGCGGCGGCGCTCGCGCATCTCCTGGCCTACCTGCGCGAAACCTTCCCGGCCGCGCTCGGCAGCCTCCAGCGCATCCGCGCCGAATCGGGCGCCGATGAGCTGCTCGTGGACGAGCGCACCCTGCGGAATCTCGATGTCTTCCCCGGCCCCGGCCGGACCTCCTCCCTCCTCGCGGTCATCGACCGGTGCCGGACAGCGATGGGCACCCGCCTTCTGCGCCACTGGCTTGCCCACCCCCTGCGCGACCCGGCGCGCCTCGCCGAACGCCACGACGCCGTCGGCTGGGCCGCCGCCAACCCGATCGAGCGCGAACGGGTGCGCTCCGTGCTCCGCGCCATCCCCGACCTCGCCAGGCTCGCCGGCCGCGTCGGCGCCCGCACCGCGACGCCCAGGGACCTGGCCGCCCTGCGCGACGGCCTCCGCGCGGTGCTCGACCTCGGCGCACTCCTTTCGTCGTGCGGGCTGCCGCCGCTCCTCGAAGGCGCCCTCCGCGGCCTGTCGGGCGCTGCCGAGCCGCTTGCCACCCTCGACGCAGCCCTCGCCGAGGACCCGCCTGCCGCCTTCGACGACGGGGGCGTCATCCGGCCCGGGTTCAGCCCGGAGATCGATTCGCTCCACGCCCTCACCCGGGACGCCCGCAGCTTCCTCCTCGGCCTCGAGCGCCTCGAGCGCGAGCGCACGGGCATTAAGTCGCTCAAAGTCGGGCACAACAAGGTCTTCGGCTACTACATCGAGGTGAGTGCAGCGAACGTGGCGCTCGTTCCGCCCCACTACCAGCGCCGCCAGACGCTCGTCGGTGCCGAGCGATACGTGACCGAGGAGCTCAAAGAGCACGAAGCCCGGCTGGTCGGCGCGCGGGAGCGCCTCGTCGAACTCGAGCGCCAGGCGTTTGCGAGCCTCCTCGAGACCCTGGCCGCGGGCCTGGCGGCGCTGCAGAGCGTCGCCGATGCCGTGGCACTGGTCGACGTCGTGCTTGCCCTTGGGGAAGTCGCGGCCGACCAGGGCTACACGCGCCCGGTCTTCACCGAAGGCGACCTCGTCATCCGCGGAGGCCGCCACCCGGTGGTCGAGGCCGCGGTCGGCCCGGGCCGCTTCGTGCCGAACGACTGTGTGCTCGACAGCGAAACGCAGATCCTCGTGGTCACCGGCCCCAACATGAGCGGCAAGTCGACCTTCCTCCGCCAGGTTGCGCTCATCGCCCTGATGGCGCAGGCCGGTTCGTTCGTGCCAGCCGCCGAGGCCCGGCTCCCGCTCTTCGACCGGATCTTCAGCCGAATCGGCGCCCACGATGACCTCGCCGCCGGCCAGTCAACCTTTATGGTCGAAATGGTCGAAACGGCGCAGATCCTCCACCGCGCCACGCCGCAGTCGCTCGTCATCCTCGATGAGGTGGGCCGCGGCACCAGCACCTACGACGGCATGGCGATCGCGCGGTCTGTCATCGAGTTCCTCCACAACCGCAAGGAGGGCGCCGCTCGCACCCTCTTCGCCACCCACTACCACGAGCTCACCGCGCTCGAAGGCATCCTCCCGCGCGTCCGCAACGCCCACGTCGCCGTCCGCGAAGAGGGTGCCGAGATCGTCTTTGAGCACCGGGTGGTGCCTGGCCCTGCCGACCGGAGCTACGGAATCCACGTGGCCCGCCTCGCGGGGCTGCCGCGGGCCGTCGTTGCCCGGGCCGAGCACCTCCTCGCCGAGCTCGAAGCCGAGCGGGCGGCGCACGGGCGCAGCAGCGCCGCACATGCTCGCAACGGCTCGGCCCCGGAGCCGGCCTTCCAGCCGCCGCTCTTCGGCGGTCCCTCGCCCGTCGAGGCGGCGCTCGCTGCCCTCGATGTCGACGGCATGACGCCCATCGAGGCGATCCAGAAGCTGTACGAGCTGCGCGCCATGGTCCTCCAGCAGCGGGTGCCGCGATGACCCTGAGCCCGCCGCCGGCGCCGGCCATCCGTGTCCTTCCGCCGGAAGTCGCTGCCCGCATCGCTGCCGGCGAGGTCGTCGAGCGGCCGGTTTCGGTCGTCCGCGAACTCCTCGACAACGCCATCGACGCCGGGGCCACCCGCATCAGCCTCGCGTTTGACGACGGCGGGCTCACCCGCATCGAGGTGTCGGACGACGGCCGCGGCATCCCGCCGGGCGATGTGGAGCTCGCCTTCGAGCGGCACGCCACCTCGAAAATCGCCTCGGTCGAGGACCTCCACCGGGTCCGCACACTCGGGTTCCGCGGCGAGGCACTGCCGTCCATTGCGGCCGCCGCCGATGTCGAGGTGCTGACCCGGGCCCGGGGCGAGCCGGTCGGCGTTTTTCTCGCCCTCGCCGAAGGCCGGCCGGTCCGCCGGATGGCCCGCCCGGCTCCCGAGGGCACGACCATCACGGTCCGGGACCTCTTCGCCCGCGTCCCGGCCCGGCGGAAGTTCCTCGGTTCGCCGGCCGCTGAAGCCCGCGCCATCATGACGCTCGCCATTCACTACGCGCTGGCCTACCCCAGCATCGCCTTCCAGGTGGTGAGCAACGGGCGCAGGATGCTTACCACCAGCGGCGATGACGACATGCGCCACGCCTTCGCCGCCATCTATGGAGCCGAGATCGCGCGCCAGGTCCTCGATGTCGACCACCGCGAGGGCGAGGTCTCGGTCACCGGCCTCGCAGCTCCCCCGGCCATCCATCGGGGGAACCGCGGCGGCATCTCGGTCTTCGTCAACGGCCGCTGGGTGCAGAGCCGGCCGCTCCTGTTCGCGGTTGTCGAGGCGTACCAGTCGCAGCTGCCCGTCGGGCGCTTCCCGCTGGCCGCATTCCATCTGCGGCTCCCCGAAGACGAGGTCGATGTCAACGTCCACCCGGCGAAGGCGGAGGTCCGCTTCCGCGACGAGCGCAAGGTCGCCCGGGCGCTGCGCCATGCGGTGCGGGCCGCGCTCGAAGCTGCCGCTCCGGTGACCTGGGTCGTCCCGGGGCACGATCCGTCCGCGCCCCCTGACCGCCCGCCCCCGGGCAGCACTGGCGTCCCGGCGCCCGCGCCAGCGACGCAGCCTGCTGCTCCCCGGTCGGCCGAGCCGCCGGCGGCGCTGCGGGGCCCGGTGCCGACCCAGGGGGTACTCGCCATCTCCCGCGCGATGCAGCCCGCTGTCCCGCCTCCAGCGGGAACGGCGGCCCACTCCCACCGCGACGTCCTTCCGCTGCTCCGGGTTGTTGGCCAGCTCAACGCCACCTACATCGTGGCCGAAGGCCCCGATGGCATGTACCTCGTCGACCAGCACGCCGCCCACGAGCGGGTCGTGTACGACCGCCTGCTCGCGCAGCGCGCCGCCGCTGGCGCGCCCGCTGTGCAGCCGCTGCTCGAACCGCTCCTCATCGAAACCGGGGCCGCCCTGGCCGCCGTGGCAGCAGCGAGCGAGGCCGACCTCCAGGCGCTCGGTCTCGTGCTCGAACCGTTCGGCGAGGGCGTGCTCCTCCTCCGCCAGGTGCCCGTCGGCTTCCGCGCCGACGACCCAGTCGCGGCGGTCGTGAGCGTCCTCGAAGCCATCGAACGGGATGATCGCGTGCCCGCGGGGTTTGGCCGGGCAGCCGCAACGATTGCCTGCCACTCCAGTGTCCGGGCGGGCATGGCGCTTTCAACCGAGGAGATGCGCCGGCTCCTCGAAGACCTCGCCGCGACGGCCACGCCCCGGACCTGCCCCCACGGCCGCCCCACGCTGGTCCTGCTCGGCACCGAGGCCATCGAGCGGCAGTTCGGCCGCCGCTGAGGCTCAGCCGCCGAGCGCCCGCACCGCCGGGATTGGCCGCGAGCTCGTGCGGTACTGCCGCTTCCCCTCCTCGAGCAGGTCGCCGCCGTGGCAGTCGTTGACCACGATGGCCGGGAAATCCTCGACGACCAGCCGGCGGATCGCCTCGGTGCCGAGGTCCTCGAAGGCCACGACCTCGGCCGATTTGATGTGGCGGTTGAGCAGCGCCCCGGTCCCGCCGACGGCGATGCAGTACACCGCGTGGTGCTGCCGGATCGCCTCCCGGACTGCCGGCCCGCGCCCGCCCTTGCCGATGATGCCCTTGAGCCCCGCTTCGAGCATCGGGATGGTGTAGGGGTCGAGCCGCATCGCCGTGGTCGGACCGGCAGAGCCGATCACCGCCCCGGGACGCGGCGGCGTCGGCCCCACGTAGTAGATGACCTGCCCGCGGAGGTCGATGGGCAGCGGTTCGCCGCGCTTCATCAGCTCGATCATCCGCTTGTGCGCGGCATCGCGCGCCGTGTAGATGACGCCCGTGAACGTCACGTGCGTCCCGATGGTCAGCCCCTCGATGACGTCGTCCGTCAGGGGGGTGGTCAGCCGTACTGAGTCAGCCATGGGTTCCTTCCGCGGGTGATGGTGCGAGTTCTTTGGACATAACGATGAAGTGTGCCGGCTGCTTGAGCTCGTGCAGGGCGTGGTCCGGCCAGGGCCTGGTGCCGGCAACCCGAAAGCCGAACCGCTCGTACAGCGGCGGCAGCTCGGTCCGGGGGCTGGCCACTTCGAGCGTGAGCGCCCTGCAGCCGGCCTGGCGGCACCGCGCTTCAACCGCTTCGATGAGGCGCCGGGCGATGCCCCGGCCCTGGGCATCGGGGTGCACGGCCAGCATGCCGAAATGCCCCTCGGGCGGCGCAGCGCTGTAGCGGATGCAGCCCAGCAGTTCACCCGCGCTGTCCCGGGCGACCAGAAACTGCTCGCGCTCGAAGCAGGCGCGCACCTCGTCGAGATTCGTACGGTCAACCGCCTTGAAGAAATCCTCCACCCGGTAGGCCAGGTTGATGAGCCGCACCAGGGCGACGGCGTCGCAGAGAGCGGCCTCTTCGATGGACACACCCGAGACGTCGCTGGCCCCGTTCATACTCGCTTCACCAGTTCGCAGTAGCGGTGCGGGACAAGGAAATCCCAGTGCCCTGCCGGGTGATCGGCCTCGTGGATGACCCGGTAGCCGAGCCGTTCGTAGTACGGCACCAGCCCGAACTCCCGGACGGTCCCCAGGCCGACTGCGGGATGGCCCTCTGTCCGCGCTACCTCCTCCGCCAGCGCCACCATTGCCCGCCCGATACCCTGGTTGACCCGGTCGTCATCGACCGCGGCCATCCCGAAGTAGAGCGCCCCGGCCCACGGGTGCCCTTTGGGCACGCCCGCCGGTTCGGGGCGCGGCGTGCCCGAAGGACCGAGCATATCCGGTTCGATGAACCGCTCGGCCGGGGCGATGAGCGCACTGCCGATGAGCCGTCCTGTCTCTTCGACGATGATGAACCGCGCATCCGGGCCGGCCTCCAGGAGCAGCTCCTCGGGCGTCGTCCGCTGGCCCGCGAAGAGGTGGCGGTAGCGCGCATATGCCCGGTTCACGAGCCGGGCTACGGCCTCGGCGTCGATCTCCCGCGCGGGAACCAGCCGGAACGTCCCCGGCACCGCCATCTCAGATGACCGCCTGCTTCGTCCGCGCGCTGTGGCACTGGATGTTCACCGCCACCGGCAGGGCGGTGATGTGCGTGGGGTAGGTCTCGACAAAGACATCCAGCGCCGTCGTCGTTCCGCCGACCGCCTGCGGCCCGACGCCCAGTTCGTTGACCGCTTTGAGCAGCTCCTGCTCGAGTTCGGCCACCTCGGGGTCCGGGCTGCGTTCGCCGATTTTCCGGAAGAGCGCGTGCTTCGCCATCATCATCGCCTTCTCGGCCGTTCCGCCGACGCCGACGCCGATGATGAGCGGCGGGCAGGGGTTGCCGCCGGAGATGTCGACCGTCTCGCAGACGAAGTCGATGATCGCCTGCTTGCCCATGCCCGGCAGGAAGTTCTGGTAGCGGGACATGTTTTCGCAGCCGCCGCCCTTCGGCATGAACATGATCTTCACCTGGTCGCCCGGGACGATTTCGGTGTGGATGACCCCCGGTGTATTGTCGCCGGTGTTGGTCCGGGCACTGAACGGCCGCGCCGCGATCGACTTGCGCAGGTAGCCCTCGCTGTACCCGCGCCGGATCCCCTCGTTGACCGCGTCGATGATGTAGCCGCCGGTGATGTGGACGTCCTGCCCGATCTCGAGGAGGACGACCGCCGTCCCTGTGTCCTGGCACAGGGGCAGCATCCGCTCCCGAGCGACCTGCGCGTTCTCGAGAATCTCGTCGATGATCTGGACCGCCAGCGGCGACCGCTCGGTCTGCCGCGCCGCCCGGATGGCCCCCTCGACGTCCTCGGGGAGGAAGTGGGTGGCTTCGATGGCAAGGCGCGCCACCGTCTCGGTAATCAGCTCAGCTGGAACCTCTCGCATGCGCATCCCATGGTGGTGATGCAGAGAGCGTACCAGCCCAACCCCGCACGTTCCTCAGGCCGAACGGTCCAGGAGTTTCCCCACGTTCGGGTCGAGCAGGCGCACCAGTTCCGCCTGAGCCTCGGCTGCCGCGCGGACCGCCTTGACGGCTGCGGTGAAGGCCACGCGCCCGGCGATCCCCTCCACGGGGTCGGTTGGAACCGACGTTGGCGCCAGCGCAGAAAGCAGATTCATGCATGCAGTGTCGCACCGAACCGCGCGGGCGCCGGTGACAGGATGGGAACGGGGCCGTGACATCCCGGGGCACCGCCGGCTCAGCGGCCCTTGAAGACCGGTTCGCGCTTTTCGAGGAACGACTGGCGGCCTTCGGCGGCGTCCTCCGTCTGGTGGGTGATCTGCTGGAGGAACTGCTCGAGTTCGATCTGCTCGTCGATCCCCCGCGTCGCCCCCTCCTGGACGAGCCGCTTCATCAGCTCAATCGCCACGCTCGGGCCGCGTGCAATCGACCCGGCGAGGGCGTTCACCGCGTTCGGCAGCTCCTCGTCCGCCACAACCTCGCTCACGAGTCCAATCTCCCGCGCCTTCTGCGCGTCGATCAGCTCGCCGGTATACAGCAGCCGGTACGCCCACTCCGTCCCGACCAGCCGCGGCAGCAGCCACGTGGCCCCGGTATCCGCCACGATGGCGCGCTTGACGAAAATCGCCGAGAACCGGGCCGATGCGGCCGCGATGCGGATATCGCAGGCCATCGCCAGCGAGAACCCGGCCCCGACGCACGGGCCGTTCACGGCCGCAATCGTCGGCTTCCGGCAGTGGTAGACCTGGGCCGTGGCCAGGTAGCGCGACCGCATCATGCCCGCGCGGCCGGTGAACGGCCGGGCGGGCCAGTCTTCTTCCCGTGTCGCCGTGGTCAGGTCAGTCCCGGCGCAGAACCCGCGGCCTGCGCCGGTGAAGACGACCACCTTCACGGCGTCGTCCGCTTCGGCCATCACGAGGGCATTTTCAATCTCCGCCCACGAGCCCCAGGAGAGGGCGTTGAGCTTCTCGGGCTTGTTCAGCGTGATGCGGGCTATGCCATCGTGGACCGAGTAGAGGATGTCGCGGAAGTGCATGGCAGGTGCTCCATCGTGCAGGGGTGTCGCGAAGCGTACGCTACCGGGCCGGGCGCGCCCACCGCGCCGGGCCGGGGTCGGGGCTATACTCCGAGGGCACAACTCGACAGCCTGGACGACGCCGGATGCTCTTTCGCGACTCCCCCGAACATGCCGCCTTCCGCGCTGAGGTGCGCGCCTTCCTCGACGCCGAGCTCCCC
Source organism: Tepidiforma bonchosmolovskayae (assembly GCF_008838325.1). Classification (GTDB taxonomy): domain Bacteria; phylum Chloroflexota; class Dehalococcoidia; order Tepidiformales; family Tepidiformaceae; genus Tepidiforma; species Tepidiforma bonchosmolovskayae. Next base: position 2,527,968 of record NZ_CP042829.1, read on the forward strand.
CGCGAGACCTGGGACATGCGGAACGACCGGGAGGAGATGACACCGGAAGAGAAGGAGTTCACCCACCAGTTCCGGAAGAAGCTCGCTGCACGCGGCTGGCTGACCATGGGCTGGCCCAGTGAGTTCGGCGGCGCCGGCGCCAGCTACATGACCCAGACGGTCTACATGGAGGAGATGAGCGCAGCCGGCGCACCCGGCGCCTATGACCAGGGCGTGTGGCTCGCCGGACCGGCACTCATGATGCACGGCACCCCGGAGCAGCAGCAGCGCTGGCTCCCCCGGATCCGGTCCGCCGACGACCACTGGTGCCAGCTCTTCTCCGAACCCGGCGCCGGCTCAGACCTCGCCAGCCTCCAGACCCGCGCCGTGCGCGACGGCGACGTCTACGTTATCAACGGCCAGAAGATCTGGACCAGCGGCGCCCAGGAGGCAGACTGGGGCATCCTCCTCGCCCGCACCGACCCCGAGGCGCCAAAGCACCGCGGCATCAGCTACTTCATGGTGGACATGCGCCTCCCGGGCATCACTGTGCGGCCGCTCGTCAACCTCATGGGCAGCCGCCACTTCTGCGAGGTGTTCTTCGATGACGTCCGCGTCCCTGCCGATTGTCTCGTCGGCGAGGAGAACCGCGGCTGGTACATCGCCACCACGACGCTCGACCAGGAGCGCTCGAGCATCAACCGCGTCGTCATGACCCGGAGCACGCTTTACGCCCTCATCGACTACGTCCGCGAACACCCGCACCTCCGCACCGATGTCATCCGCCACGAGCTGGCCGAGCGGTACCTCGAGTTCGAAATCGGGCGCTGGCTCTGCTACCGCGTCGCCCAGATGCAGAGCGAAGGCAAGGTCCCCAATGCCGAGGCCTCGGTCTCGAAAATCTTCGGGACCGAACTGCAGCGGCAGATGGGCATCACCGGGCTCCGCGTCCTCGGCCTGCCCGGCCAGCTCGAGCCCGGCTCCCGCTGGGCTCCGCTCCGGGGCCGCATCGAGCGGTGGGCGCTCGCTGCACCGAGCTACACCATCGCCGGCGGCACGAGCGAGGTGAACCGGAACATCATCGCCACCCGCGGCCTGGGGCTCCCGCGCGGCTAGGCTTGCGCACGGCGCGCCGCCGTCCGAACCTGCTCCGTGAGGACTCCATGAACCCGAAGAACACCTTTCGCACCGACGGCACGATCGACGCCTTCGACAACCAGTTCCCCGGCCGCGACTACGTCATCGAGTTCATCGCGCCGGAGTTCACCAGCGTGTGCCCGATGACGGGACAGCCCGATTTCGGCACCATCCGGGTTACCTACGTCCCCGACCGCAAGTGCATCGAACTCCGCAGTTTCAAGTTCTACCTGCACGCCTTCCGCAACCGGGGCATCTTCTATGAAGACGTCGTGAACACCATTCTCGATGACATCGTCGCGGCGGTGCAGCCGCGCTCGGCGACGGTCACCGGAGAGTTCAACACACGCGGAGGCATCAGCGCCCGTGTCACTGCTTCGTACCCGTCTCGGCCTTCCGGGGCATGACGTGGCTCCCGGCGATTCCGTAGACTCCAGACCCCGGAGCCCGTGGTGGGCTCGTGAGGACCGCATGCCCGTCAAGCCCGACCCGCCCGGCTTTCCCCAGCGGCGCTGCGCCGATGTCTGCAGCGTCACGGCCGCCCAGATGCGCGACGTCCAGCGGCTCGCGCAGGAAGAGTTCGGGCTCGATATCCTCCAGCTGACCGAGAACGCCGGCAGGAGCGCCGCGCTCCTCGCGTTCGCGATGCTGGGCGGCCGGGGACGAGGCCAGCGCGTGGTCGTGCTTGCCGGCGGCGGCAACAAAGGCGCCGCCGGTCTGGCGGCAATCCGCCACCTCGCCAACTGGGGCTGCCGCGTCGAACCGGTCATCAGCGGCGTCGAGGAAGAGGTCTCGTTCACGGCACGCCGCCAGATGCACATCCTCCGCCAGAGCGGCCTCCTTCAGCCTGCCGACCTCGACGCAAGCGAAGTGACGCTCGAGGAGCAGCTGGCAAACGCCGACCTCGTCATCGACGCACTCGTGGGCTACGGTCTCGAAGGTCCGCCGGTTGGTGTGGCGGCGGCGGTCACCCGCCTCGCCATCGAATCCCGGCGGCCCATCCTTGCGCTCGATGTGCCGACCGGCGTCAACGCCACCACGGGCGAGGTGAGCACGCCCGCCATCCGCGCGGTCACCACCCTCATGCTCGACCTGCCAAAGCGCGGCTGCCTCGAGTCCCAGGCGCGCGGGATGGTTGGCGAACTCTACCTCGCCGATATCGGCATCCCGCTTAGTGTCCACCAGCGCCTCGGCATCCCGGTCGGCCAGCTGTACGCCGAGGGCCCCATCGTGCGCCTCCGCCGGTAGGCGCGCGGCTTTGTCCGCCAACCGAGCCCGTGCTATAGTCAGCGCCGGTCCTTAGGGACGAATTTCACAAACGGCCCCCGCGTGCTGTACGAATACGGTCATATCGGCATCCTGGTCATCATCGCGCTGATCTTCCCGCTCGGCGCGGTCGTTACCTCGTGGGCGCTCCAGTTCGTCCGCATCCGGCCAAAGTCGCGGCCCGACCTGGTCCGCGATGACATCTACGAGTGCGGCCTGCGCACCGAGGGCCCCAGCCTCGTCCAGTTCAACTTCCGCTACTACTACATCGCCCTCCTGTTCGTCCTGCTCGACGTCGAAATCATCTTCCTCTTCCCCTGGGCACTGGTGTTCGACGCCGTCGGCTGGGTCGGATATGGCAAGGGCCTCCTCTTCATCGCAACCTTCATCATCGGCGGCATCTACGCCTGGCGAAAACGAGCCCTGGAGTGGCGCCTGTGACCCGCGAACTCACCGGTCCCGAAGCCGCAGCCCTCGCCGAAGCGCTCGTTCCCGGTTCGGTCGACCGCACGACCGCAACAGCCTGCTATCTGAAATCTGATCGCCTTGTCGAGACCCTCCGCGCCCTCCGCGATGACCCCGAGGCCAACCTCGTTCACCTGACCAATCTCTGCGGCGTCGACTACTGGGACCATTTCGAAGTGGTCTATCACATCCAGTCGTTCGAGAAGAACCATATCGCGCTCTACAAGGTCGAGGCCTGGGGCCGCGAGAACCCCGAAGTACCGAGCGTCACCCCGGTCTTTCACGGCGCCTGGATGCAGGAGTGCGAGGCCTACGACCTGCTCGGGATCCGCTTCACCGGGCACCCGAACCTCTACCGCATCCTCCTCTGGGAGGGCTACCCCGGCTGGCCCCTGCGCAAGGACTTCCTCTCGATGCCCGGCGGGCTCCAGCCCGGTCTCGGCGAATTCGCCGGCGTCGCCCGGCGGCAGGAACCGCCCGTGAAGGTGATCGAATGACCGGCATCATCAAGAGCGAACCGTTCGTCATCAACATCGGGCCGCAGCACCCCTCGACCCACGGGGTCTTCCGCATCAAGGCGACCGTCGACGGCGAAAAAGTCATCGATGCCGAGATGGTGATGGGCTACCTCCACCGGTCGATGGAGAAGCTTGCCGAGGAGCGCACCTACACCCAAAACATCCCCTTCACCGACCGGACCGACTACCTGAGCAGCATGTCGAACAACCTCGGCTACTGCCTCGCGGTCGAAAAGCTGGCCGGCATCGAAGTTCCCCCCAGGGGCAATGCCATCCGCGTCATCATGGCTGAACTTCAGCGCCTCGCCAGCCACTGCATGGCCGTCGGTGCGTTCGCCAACGACACCGGCGCCTGGCAGACGCCCGTGATGTGGGCCTTCCGCGAGCGCGAAAAGATCCTCGATATCTTCGAGGTCACCTCTGGCGCACGCCTGACCTGCAACTACATGCGCATCGGGGGCGTCGCCTTCGACCTTCGGCCCGAATTCGAGCCGATGGTGCGCCGTATCCTCCGCGACTTCCCGCCCTTCATCGACGAAATGGAAGGGCTGCTCTCGGAGAACGAAATCTTCATCGCCCGGACCAGGGGCGTCGGTGTCCTCACTCCTGAGATGGCCATCAACAGCTCGCTCTCCGGTCCGATGCTCCGCGGGAGCGGCATCGCCTGGGACATCCGCAAGGCCGACCCGTACTGCGGCTACGAGCAGTACGACTTCGATATCCCAATCGGCTACAACGGCGACAGCTACGACCGCTTCATCGTCCGCCTCGAGGAGATGCGCCAGAGCCTGAAGATCATCCAGCAGGCGCTCGACGGCCTCCCCGGCGGACCCTTCCGCACCGAGGTGCCGCTTGCGCTTCGCCCGCCGAAGGGCGAGGCCTACGCCCGCATCGAGAGCCCACGCGGCGAACTGGGCTACTACCTCGTCTCCGACGAAGGTCCGTCCCCCTACCGCTTCCACATTCGGCCGCCATCATTCATCAACCTCTCCGCGCTGAAGGAGATGACGGTTGGCGGCACGGTCGCCGATGCCATCGTGGTCCTCGGCTCTATCGATATCGTCGTGGGGGAGATCGACCGGTGACCCCGTTCCTTGTTTCCGACAAGTGGTACGACATTCGTGACCTGGGGAACCTCTCCCGCGCACTTCTCGATGCCGCCGACAGGATCCTCCCCGGCGGGGTGGTCTACGTCCTCGCTGCACTCATCGGATTCGTCGCGAGCTTCCTCCTGTTCGTCCTCCCCTCCCAGCTCATCATCGGCGTCTACGGCGAACGGCGGATCATCGGCCGAATGCAGTCGCGCCTGGGGCCGAACCGCGTCGGCCCGTTCGGCCTGCTCCAGCCCATCGCCGACGCCATCAAGCTCATCCAGAAGGAAGCGCTCACCCCGACGCAGGCCGACCGCGTCGTCATGTACATCGCGCCGATCATCTTTGTGATGCCGGCGGTCCTGCTCTGGGCGGTTATCCCGTTCGGCGAGAACATGGTCATCGCCGACATCCCCGTCAGCCTGATGTACTTCCTCGCGGTCTCGGCCCTCCCGGTCATTGCGACCTTTATGGCGGGCTGGAGTTCGAACAACAAGTACAGCCTGTTCGGCGCCATGCGCATCGTTTCGATGGCGATCAGCTACGAGTCCCCGCTTGTCCTGGCGCTCCTCGGCGCCGTCATCATGAGCGGCACCATCAGCCTCTCGGGCATGGTCGCCTGGGCGGATGAGTACACCATCTGGATGGTGTTCGTGCAGCCGCTGGCGCTCGTCATCTACTTCATCTGCGTCAGCGCGGAGCTGAACCGCACCCCGGTTGACATCGCGGAGGCCGAGTCCGAAATCGTTGCCGGCTACCTCACCGAGTACTCGGGCATGAAGTGGGGCCTCTTCTACGGCATGGATATCGGCTACGCGCTGGCCGCCTCCGGTTTTGCTGCGACCGTGTTCCTCGGCGGCTGGACGCTCTTCGGTCTTGAGAAGTGGGTGCCGGGCTGGATGATCTTCATCGGCAAGACCCACCTCTTCTACTTCCTCTTCATCTGGACCCGCGGCACCCTCCCGCGCCTGCGCGCCGACCAGCTCATGGCGTTCGCCTGGAAGTTCCTGCTCCCGCTGGGCGTCTTCAATCTCCTCATCGTCAGCACCGAGCGGATGCTCTGGGCCGAGCAGGACTACGCGAAGGGCCTCATCTACGTTTTCGCGCTGGTGAACATCGTCCTCTCCGTCGGGCTGGTGTACGCGTGGGCGCGGTTCAACGGCTACCGACCCGAACGGACTCCTACCCGTCCGCGGCTCGTCAAGCAGGCCGGCGGCTACATCCCGGTCGGGGAGCGCCCCTGATGGACGGCTTTGGCGTCTCGCTCGCGTTCTGGGTGCTGGCGGCCATCACGCTCGTCGCTGCCGGCGGCGTCATGGTCTCGCGCAACCTCCTGCACGCCGTGCTCTTCCTTATCCTCACGTTCGTCGGCGTTGCCGGGTTCTTCGTCCTGCTCTCCGCCGACTTCATCGCGATGGCGCAGGTCATCATCTATGTCGGCGCTATCGCTGTCCTCGTCCTGTTCGCCGTGCTCCTTACGCCGCGCGCCAGCCGCGATAACGGCGAGACACGCTGGGCGCTGCCCGGCATGCTCCTCGCGGTCTGTCTGGCGGCCATCTTCCTGTTCGTCATCCACGATACCGCCTGGAAGACGAGGGACGGCGTCCCGCAGGGCCTCTCGGCGAGCGACCTCGGGACCGCGCTCCTCACCACATGGGTTGTCCCGTTCGAAATCGCCAGCGTGCTCCTGACCGCCGCCCTGGTCGGCGCCATCATGCTGACCCGCAGCCCGGAAGAAGAAGCGGAGGACGCACTCGCATGACCCCCGGCATCGAACACTTCCTCACCGTGGGAGCCCTGCTCTTCTGTCTTGGTCTGGCCATTGCGCTCAGCAAGCGGAATGCCGTCGGCGTGCTGATGGGCGTCGAACTCATGCTCAACGCCGTCAACCTGACCCTCATCACCTTCTCACGGTTCACGGTCAGCCCCAATCCCATCGCCGGGCACACCTTTGTCGTGTTTGTCCTCACGGTGGCCGCCGCCGAGGCCGCCGTCGCGCTGGCGCTCGCCGTCGCCGTCTATCGCAACCGGGAGACGATCGATGTCGACCGGCTCAATCTCCTCAGGTCGTGACGCAGTATGTGGGTTGAATTCATGTCGGTTCGCAACGCCTACGTCGCCCAGACCTGGGCGGAGCTCTTCGCTGCCGAAGCGCTGAGCGTCCGCATCGTGCCGCCCATCGGCTACGGGGAGAAGGCGTCGATGCTCGATGAACGCACCCTCTACGTGCCGTCGGGCAAGGCCCACGTCGCCCGCGAAATCCTGAGGAAGATCTAGCCGATGCTGTTCCTCGCTGCCGAGCCTGCTGCTGCCTCGACGCCCACCATCGACCAGGCCGTGCTCTGGGCGATCATCGCCTGCCCGCTTGTCGCCTGGGCGCTCATCGCGATCTACCTCCGGAAGCTCCCGGCGATCGCCGGCTACGCGGCCATCCTCGGCATCGGCGCCGCAATGGTCCTCAGCTACGTCACGCTCTTCAACGTCATTGATGCCGACGGCGGTGTCGCGAAGTACACCCACGAGTGGTTCACGGCCGGCGACCTCGCGGTCCCGCTCGGCGTCCGGGTCGACGGCCTGACCGCAGTCATGCTCGTCGTGGTCACCACAGTGGCCTTCCTCGTGCAGGTCTACTCAACCGGCTACATGGCCGGCGACCCCGGCTACGGGCGGTATTTCGCCCATATGTGTCTCTTCACGACCTCGATGCTGGGGCTGGTGCTCGCCGACAACCTCTTCCAGATGTTCGTCTTCTGGGAGCTTGTGGGCCTCTGCTCCTACCTGCTCATCGGGTTCTGGTTCCACAAACCGAGCGCCGCTGCCGCCGCCAAGAAGGCGTTCATCGTCACCCGCATCGGCGACCTCGGCCTGCTCGCCGCGCTGCTCCTTATCTGGACGCGGGCCGAGACGTTCGACGTCACGGCCATCCAGGAGTGGGCTGCAAGCGGTGAAGCGAAGAGCACCATCGTCACGCTCTTTGCCCTCGGTCTCTTCGCCGGCGCCGCCGGCAAGTCGGCGCAGTTCCCGCTCCACGTCTGGTTGCCGGACGCAATGGAGGGCCCTACGCCCGTTTCCGCACTCATCCATGCAGCGACGATGGTCGCCGCCGGCGTCTACCTCGTTGCGCGCTTCTTCCCGGTGTTCGAAGCGTCGACCGATGCTGCTAACGTCGTCGCCTGGATCGGCGCCATCACCGCGCTCCTCGCCGCGACCATCGCACTGGTCCAGACCGACCTCAAGCGGGTGCTTGCCTATTCGACCGTATCGCAGCTCGGCTACATGATGCTGTCGCTCGGCGCGCTCGGCTACGTCGCGGCGATCTTCCACCTCTTCACCCATGCCTTTTTCAAGGCGCTCCTCTTCCTCGGCAGCGGCTCTGTCAACCACGCCACGAACACGTTCGACATGCGCAAGATGGGCGGTCTGCGGAAGGCCATGCCGGTGACCTACTGGACCTTCGTCATCGGCTCGCTCTCGCTTGCCGGGATCTTTCCCCTCGCCGGTTTCTGGTCGAAGGACGAAATCCTGCTCGACGCCTGGCGGCATGACCGGGCGCTTTGGGCGATTGGCGCAGTCGTCGCCTTCATGACCGCGTTCTACATGTTCCGGGCCATCTTCCTCACCTTCCACGGCACGTACAAAGGGGGCGAGCCCGTCGACCACCACGACCCGGACAACCATTTCCATGGCGACCCGGCCCACCCGCACGAGTCGCCCTGGTCGATGAAGGGCCCGCTCATCGTCCTGGCCATCCCCTCAATCGCCGCCGGGTGGTTCGCCTACGACCACATGTTCAAGGACTTCATCGAGGCTGCGCTGCCCGAGGCCGGCCACCACGGCAGCACCTTTGAGCTGGGTATCGCCGTCTCATCGACGATCGTTGCGCTCGCCGGCATCGGCACTGCCTACGCCATCTACATCCGCCGCTGGGTCGATTCGGCGTCCATCCGCGCCACCTTCGCACCGCTTGCCATCATCTTCGAGCGCAAGTACTTCCTGGATGACCTGTACGAAGGGCTGTTCGTCCGGCGCATCTTTTACGGCGGCTGGTGCCGCCTGCTCGAAACGTTCGACCGGCGGGTCGTCGACGGCATCGTCAACGGCACCGGCCAGGTCGGCCGCCTCGCGAGCGATCGCCTGCGCGCCATCCAGGTCGGCGAGGTGCAGTCGTACGGGCTGGGCGTGGCTGCCGGCGTGATCGTTATCTTCATCGCCGTCATCGTGGCGAATCCCCTCTAGGAGGCCGTGGTGGAACTGAGCATTCTCATCTTCCTGCCCGCCATCGCGGCTGCCGTCATCCTGCTGCTCCCCCAGCGGCTCGAGCAGAACGCGAAGTGGGTGGCCCTCGTGACCGCCGCAGCGATGTTCGCGCTCTCAGTCCAGCTCTTCTTCCGGTTCGATACCGGCGCAAGCGGCTACCAGTTCGTTGAACGCCGCTCTTGGGTCGATATCGGCGCCTTCAACCTCCAGTACTTTGTCGGTGTGGACGGTCTCAGCCTGCCCCTCGTCGTCCTCACCACCTGCCTCACGCTCGCCTCGGTGCTCGTCTCCTTCAGCGTGACGCACCGGCCGCGGGCCTACTTCGCCTGTCTGCTCATCCTCGCCAGCTCCGTGGTCGGCGTCTTCGTCTCGCTCGACCTCATGCTCTTCTTCCTCTTTTGGGAGCTCGAGCTCTTCCCGATGTACCTCCTCATCTCTATCTGGGGGTCGGGCCGGAAGGAGTACTCAGCAACCAAGTTCGTCCTCTACACCATCGCGGGCTCGGCGTTCATGCTCATCGGCATCCTGGTCCTCGCCTTCGACGCGCGGACGTTCGACATTGAGCAGCTCGCCGCGGCGGAGTTCCGCGACACCCTCCTCCCGCTCGGCTGGGTTTTCTTCTTCCTCTTCATTGGGTTCGCGGTCAAGCTCCCCATCGTGCCGCTCCACACCTGGCTGCCCGATGCCCACAGCGATGCCCCGACAGCGGTCTCCGTCATGCTTGCCGGCGTGCTCCTGAAGATGGGCGGCTACGGCATCATCCGGCTCTGCGTCACGCTCATGCCCGAGGTCGCCCACGACTGGGATGCCTGGATGGCCGGCATCGGCGCCTTCAGCGTGCTCTACGGCGGGTTCATCACCCTCCGGCAGACCGACGTGAAGCGGCTCATCGCCTACTCCTCGGTCTCGCACATGGGCCTCGTCCTGCTCGGCATCGGCGCGCTCGGCTCGACGGGCCTGACCGGCGCGACCTACCAGATGCTCGCCCACGGGCTCATCACCGGCCTGATGTTCGTCATGATCGGCCTGATGTACGAGCGCACCCACACGCGCGACATCGCGCGCCTCGGCGGCCTCGCCCGGCAGATGCCGCTCATCGCGACGGGGATGGTCTTCGCCGGCATGGCGTCGCTCGGGCTCCCGGCACTGGCAGGGTTCATCGCCGAGGTCACGGTCTTCCTTGGCACGTTCCAGCGCTTCGAGTGGGCGGTCATTGCGTCGATCTTCGGCGTGGTGCTTTCGGCCGGCTACATCCTCTGGATGCTCCAGCGGGTGATGTTCGGCCCCGTGAGGCACGAGTGGGATGAACTCCACGACCAGCGCCACTGGTGGGAGCACACGGTTGTCGCCGGGCTCGCGGCGCTCGTGATCCTCCTCGGCGTCTATCCCTCGCTCATCATGAACGTCATCGAACCCGCGATGACCACGCTCGCTGAGAGGTTGCAGGTATGAACGGAATCGACGTCCTTGGGCCGCAGCTGAGCGTGCTCGTCGCGGCTGGCGTCGTCCTCGTCGCCGATGCGCTGTTCCCCGGCCAGCGCCGCATCCTCCCGTTTCTCGCCCTCGCTGGTCTTTTGACTGCTGCCCTCTGGACCACCTCCTGGGTGGGGCGCGGCGACTACCAGACCGTGTTTCACGGCACCATCGCACTCGACCGGTACGCGGTGTTCTTCCAGTACGTCTTTGCGGGGGTCACGGCCACGGTCATTCTCGCCTCGATCGACTGGGTTAGCCGGGAAGGGCGCCGGCAGGGCGAGTACTACGCGCTCGTCCTCACTGTCTGTGGCGGCCTGATGTTCCTCGCCGGCGCGCGGGACCTCATTACCATCTTCATCGCTCTCGAACTCTCGTCGATCCCGCAGTACATCCTCGCCGGCTGGGGCAAGGACTCGAAGTCGAGCGAGGCCGGCCTGAAGTACCTTCTCCTCGGCGCCATCGCTTCGTCGCTGCTCCTCTACGGCATGGCGCTGCTCTACGGCGTGACCGGCACCACGCTCCTTTCGGGGATCGCCGATGCCATCGCCGCCGACGGTGAGTCGTACCGCGGTCTCCTCATCGTCGCGATGACGCTGCTCATCGCCGGGTTCGGCTTCAAGATGGCCGTGGTGCCGTTCCAGATGTGGGTGCCGGACGTCTACCAGGGCGCACCGACCCCGGTCGCCGCCTTCCTCTCGGTCGGCTCAAAGGCTGCCGCGTTCGCGGTTGCTACCCGCGTCTTCTTCGAAGCGCTCGGCGCCGACTTCCTGCGCGACGACTGGTCGATGATCTTCGCCGTCATCGCCGCCGTGTCGATGACCCTCGGTAATCTGATGGCCATCGTCCAGTCCGACATCAAGCGGATGCTCGGGTATTCGTCGATCGCCCAGGCCGGCAACTTCCTGGTTGGGCTGGCGGCCATCTCTGTCGCCGGTGAAGAGTTCACCCTCGGCGCGAGCGGGGTCCTCCTCTTCGTCGCAGCCTACGCCTTCACGAACCTGGGCGCCTTCGTGGCCGTGATCGCTATCTCGCAGCGCATCAACTCGGACCGCATCGCCGACTACGCAGGGATGTGGAAGGTATCCCCCTTCCTGGCGCTCGGCCTGGCATTCTGCCTCGTCTCGCTCACCGGCATCCCCCCTACCGTCGGCTTCTGGGCAAAGCTGTACATCTTCAACGCGGCCGTCCGCGCCGACCTGGTCTGGCTGGTCATCATCGGCGTCCTGAACAGCGTCATCTCCGCCTACTACTACCTTGGCGTCGTGCGGGTGATGTTCCTCGGCGAACCGGGCACCGAACAGCGGTTCCGGGCTTCGCCCTCCATCGCCGTCGCCATGGCGGCCACCGCGCTCGGTGTCCTCGTCTTCGGCATCGTTCCGATGCCGCTCATGTCTGCGGCGCGCGACGCCGTCGAAATCTTCGCCCGCTAGCCGTGTCGGACGAGGTCCCGTACGACATCTCGGTCGAAGTGGTCGTCGATGCGCCCGACGTGGATGTCGACGCACTCTACCGGCTCGCTGCCGACGTCATGGCCGGCGAATCCGTCGAACCCGGCACAGCGCTCGCCATCCTGATTACCGACGACGAAGAGATCCGGCGGCTCAACGCCCAGTTCCTCGGCATCGATGAGCCGACCGACGTCCTCTCCTTCCCGGACGAGCCGGGCGACTTCGTCGAGGCCGTGCCTGGCGAGCCGCTCCTCGGTGATATCGCCATCTCCATCGATACGGCCCGGCGGCAGGCCGAACAGATCGGCCATCCGCTCGCGGCGGAACTCGCCCACCTGCTGGTCCACGGCATCCTCCACCTCTGCGGCTACGACCACGTCAACAGCCCGGAGGAAGAGGCGGCGATGCGGGCCCGCGAGGAGCACTACCTCGGCGAACTCGGTCACCTGCACCGCCACTGACCCGGCCATGCCGGCGTGGCACACCTGTTCTATACTCAGGGTACCCCGCGGACAGGAACGCTCGTGCTCTACGGTAAGTGGCGGCCTAAGGGCTTCGCAGAAGTCGTCGGACAGGACCACATCGTTCGCACCCTCAAGAACGCGCTCGCGACCGGGCAGGTCGCCCACGCCTACCTGTTCAGCGGGCCGCGCGGTACCGGCAAGACGACGACCGCGCGCATCCTCGCCCGGGCCGTCAACTGCCGCCAGCTCCGCGATGGCGAGCCCTGCAACGAGTGCGATGCCTGCCGGGCCATCCTCTCCGGTTCCGCACTCGACCTGATCGAAATGGACGCCGCCAGCAACCGCGGCATCGACGACGTCCGGGAGCTGCGCGAGAAGATCGCCTACGCCCCGTCCGACCTCGCCCGCAAGGTCTACCTCCTCGACGAAGTGCACATGCTCACCGAGGGCGCGTTCAACGCCCTCCTCAAGACGCTCGAGGAACCCCCGCCCCACGCCATCTTCATCCTTGCCACCACCGACCTCCACAAGGTCCCGGCGACCATCATCTCCCGCTGCCAGCGGTACGACTTCCACCGGGTGCCGAACGACGCCATCGTCGAACGGCTCGCCTACATCTGCGAGCAGGAAGGGGTCAAGGTGCCCCGGGAGGGCCTCCTCGCGATCGCTGTCCAGTCGCGGGGCGGCCTCCGCGACGCCATCACGATGCTCGAGCAGGTCATCGCCCGCTACGGCGCTGCACCGACCCTCGACGATGTCCGTGCGGCGCTCGGGCAGGTCCACGACAGCCGCGTGGCCGGTCTCGTCCGCGCGCTGCTCGAATCCGACCTCGCCAGCGCGCTCGACATCGCCCGGTCGGTCGCCGATGACGGCCTCGACATCGCCCGGTTCACCCGCGGCGTAATCGACGTCATCCGCGAGCTGCTCGCCGCTGTGCTGCGCGACGGCACAGCGGGCCGCCCGGACGACCTCGTCGAACTCGCCCGCTCGCGGGCCGATGCGGTGCCGGTGCTGGTGCAGGCGCTCTCGGAACTCGCACGGGCTGACTTCCGCCTCGACCCCGCCAGCCCGGTGCCGCTCGAAGTCGCCTGCGCAGCCGCCATCCTCGGACCCGCCGCACCCTCCCCGCAGGCCTCTGCCGCTCCGGCGACCCCGAGCCCGGCCGCCGCTGCGCCGGCGCGGTCGGCTGCGGCGGCCCAGCCCGCCGCCGACCAGCGCACCGCGGCCCTCAGCCGCGAGGAACGGTTCGCACGCGACCTCTACGAACACTGCAAGATGGTGAACCCGTCGCTCGCGATGTGGCTGAACGGCTCCTTCGAGGTCCTCCAGATGGACGGCGATGAGCTCGTGCTCGGCTTCCAGCGGAAGATGCCCCTCGAGAAGGTCGACACCGCCTGCCGGCCGATGGTCGAGCAGCAGGCGGCGGCCATCCTCGGGCGCGAAGTGCGCCTCACCGTGAAGCTCATCGAGGGCCCCAGCCAGCCCCGGCGGGAGCCCCGGCGCGGTCACCTCGCCGAAGCTGCGAAAGCAATGGGCGGCCAGCCCGTCAGAAAGGACTCCTGATGGCAAAAGGTAGCGGGAACAACCGGTATCTCCGCCGTGCCGGCGGCGGGCTCCCCGGCCGCAGCTCCATGGGCGGCGGCAACGCCCTCGCACAGGCGCAGGAGCTGCTTGCAAAGGCCCAGGCAGAACTCGCTGCGGCAACGGTCGAAGGCACGGCCGGCGGCGGCGCCGTCCGGGTCACCATGTCCGGCGAGCAGAAGATCCTCGGGATCCGGCTTGAGCCGGAAGTCGTCGACCCCGACGATGTCGAACTGCTCCAGGACCTCATCATGGCCGCCATCGCTGACGCAACCCAGAAAGCCGCCGAGCTCCAGCAAAAATCCTTCGGGGCCATCACGGGCGGCCTCGGTCTACCCGGCCTCGGCTAGCACACCGCGATGCCCGAATCGCTCGCCACGCCCGAACCGATCCAGCGCCTGATCGAGGCCTTCCACCGCCTGCCCGGGATCGGCCCAAAGTCGGCCCAGAGGCTCGCCTACCACCTGGTGCGCACCTCACCGCAGGAGGCGGAGAGCCTCGCCCGGGCAATCGTCGAGGCGCGCGAGCGCATCCACTACTGCTCCCGCTGCGTGAACCTCACTGAGCGCGACCCCTGCGCAGTCTGCGCCGACCCCCGCCGCGACCAATCCACCATCTGCGTCGTCGAACAGCCGCTCGATGTGCTGGCGATCGAACGGTCGGGCATCTACCGCGGGGTGTACCACGTCCTCCACGGCATCCTGAACCCGATGGAAGGGATCGGCCCGGAGCACCTGCACATCGACGCCCTCGTCGCGCGGGTCGCCGGTGGTGACGTGCGGGAAGTCATCATGGCGACGAATCCCAGCCTGGAAGGCGAAGCCACGGTCATGTACATCCAGCGGGTGCTCGCCCCGCACGGGGTCCGGGTGACCCGCCTCGCCCGCGGTCTGCCCTCGGGCGCCGACCTCGAGTACGCCGATACGATGACGCTCGCCCGCGCGCTCGAGGGGCGCCAGGAGCTCTAGCATGGCCGGCCGGCCGCCGCGCACAGTCGCCACTGAAGGCGTCGTACTGCGGCGCCGCCCGGCCGGCGATGCCGACGCCATCCTCGTCCTCCTCACCCCGGGCGAGGGCCGCGTCGATGCTGTCGCCCGCGGCGTGCGCAAGCCCCAGAGCAAACTGCGCGGCCATGTCGAACCGGTGACGCGCTCCCGGTTCCTGCTCGCCCACGGCCGCTCCCTCGACGTCGTCGCGCAGGCCGAGTCGGTCGATGCCTACCTCGGCATCAAGGCGAACCTTGATGCCCTCGCCGCCGCCATCTACTGCTGCGAGCTGGCCGAGCGCTTCGCTGCTGAGCGCTCGGCCCAGCCCGACCTCTACCTTTTGCTCGTCGACGTCCTCGACGCCCTTGCACGCGGGGTGAACCCGGCGCTCGCTGCCCGCTACTTCGAACTGCACCTGCTCGCCGTTTGCGGCTTCGAGCTCCAGGTTGCGGCCTGCGCCAGCTGCGGCGCCGAACTGCCCGAGGCGGATGCCCTGTTCTCCGCAGCTTCCGGCGGCCTGCTGTGTGCCGCCTGCCGCGTCGAGGTGCCGGGCCGGCTCCTCTCGGTGCGCGCCCAGAAGGTGCTTCGCTACGCCCGCCGGGCCGGGGTCGATGCCTTTTGCGGCGTGCGCGTCCCGGCCGAGACCGCCGAGGAGGTCCGCGCCGCCCTCGGCGAAGCGGTGAGGGCAGTCCTCGACGCGGAGCCGCGCTCTGCCCGGTTTTTCGAAACCCTTCCGCCCTCATGAATCGGCGGCCCTCCCGGCGGCGTACCCTCGGTGCGTGTACAATGCGGCTGCACAGCTGAATCTTGGGCCGACCCGAGAAACCCCTGTCGCTGGAGGAGGGGAGGATGCCCCTGTACGAGTACTACTGCGAGCCCTGCAACGGGATTTTTGAGGAGCTTCGCCCAATGCGCGAAGCCAGCGAGCCGGTGCCCTGCCCGGTCTGCTACAAGGACGCGAAGCGGATCATGCCTACATCGTTCGCGGCGTTCACCTTCCGCGACGGCTATCCGCGTCGCATCCCCGACGACGGCAAGTACTGGCACCTCGGCAAGAAAGTCTCCCGGCTGGTCACCAGCGCCCGGCCGAACGAACACCCCGAGGTCAACAAGCCGGAACCGAAGAAGCGGAAGACGAAGGGCGAGAAGCAGGAGCTCCAGGACATGAAGGAGCTGGCGGCGAAGCGGGAGCTCGTCGACCTGTACGGCAACGAGATCAAGCCCGAGGAAGTCCCCGAAGTCGTCGAGCAGGGCCGGGTGGTCCGCAAAGGCACGCCCCGCGGACTCTAACGCCTCGTTGCGTCCCCCAGTCTGCGGGCGGAGGCCCGGGCTGCTCCGCCTTAACCGCCCGCCGACGAGCCAGGTGTCAGCTGTTCCGCGAGAGCACGTACTCGCTCAGGTCGATGAGGCAGCGCTTCGTCTCCGACTCGGGCAGGAACGCGATCGCCTCCTGCGCCCTGCGGATGTACTCCCTCGCCATCTCCATTGACGCCTCGATGCATTCGGAGTTACGCACCGCCTCGAGCGCTTCCCGCAGGCGCGCCTCACGGTCCCTCCTCGCGAGGATGAATCGTCGGATCGGGTTGTCCTTCGGGTACCGCTCGAGGAACAGCAGCCCGGGCAGGGTGATCGTCCCTTCGAGCAGGTCGCTCCCGACCGGCTTCCCCATTACCGCCTCGTCGCCGACAAAGTCGAGGACGTCGTCGACGATCTGGAAGGCCATGCCGAAGCTGTAGCCGTAGGTCCGCATCGCCTCGACGATCCGCTCGTCGCAGTTGCCGAGCATCGCTCCGCCTTCGGTGGCGTTGGCGAAGAGCGCGGCGGTTTTGCCCCCGATCCGCCAGAGGTAGTGCTGGACGTCTTTCCCGGCGTCGAAGGCAGCGGCGTCCTGGTCGAGCTCGCCGCTCGTCATCTTCATCAGCGCCAGCGCGAAGAGGCGGGTCACCGCCAGGCTCCCCGTCCGGGTCACCATCTCGGCCGCGTTGGCGAACATGTAGTCCCCAAGCAGCACCGTCAGCGCATTGTCGAACACAGCGTTGGCCGTCGGGCGGCCCCGCCGGCTGGTCGCGCCATCCACGACGTCGTCGTGGACCAGGCTCGCAGTGTGGAGCAGCTCGATGGCAGCCCCGAGCGGCACCAGCTTGTTGAGGTTGTAGTCCCCGAGATGACCGGCAAGAAGGACAAGCGCCGGCCGCAGCCGCTTGCCGCGGGCCTGGAGCGCATGGTCGAGCATCCGCTTCAGCGGCGGCAGGTCGACGTTTTTTGTCGATTCGAGGAGGTCTTCAACGAGGACCATGTCCTCGGCGACGGGACCGTAGAGCTCCGCCACCTGCAGGGACGTCATGGCGACGCAGCCCCGGCGAGCGCCGCCGTGACCAGGCGCCGCGCGTTCTCCGTCGTTACCCGCGCCACTTCCGCGAACGTTTCTCCGCGCGCCGCGGCAACAGCTCGCGCAGTTTCGACGATGCAGGCCGGTTCGTTGCGCTGTCCTCGCATTCCCTGAGGAGGAAGGTACGGAGTGTCGGTTTCGATCACAAGTGAGCGTGCTGGCAACCCGGCAGCCAGCCGCCGCGTCCGGTCGTTCTTCGGGTACGTAACCGGCCCGGCGACCGACACGAGGTAACCGAGTTCGACGAACGGCTGCGCCTCCTCGAGCGTTCCGCCGAAGCAGTGCATCACCCCGGGCAGGGGCAGGCCGGCCGCAGCCGCTGCCTTCGCAAACGCCTCGAGCTGCGGGAGAATCGCCGTCTCCGCTGCCCGCGAATGCACGCAGACCGGCTTGCGCACATCAAGCGCAATCTGGAGCTGGGCGTCCAGCAGCCGCCGCTGGTTCGGCTCTGACGACCATCCGCGGTAGGCGTCGAGCCCAATCTCGCCGATGGCCACCACCTCCGGTGCTGCGGCCAGCTCACGCAGGCGCGGGAGCAGCGCTGGCCACGCCGTGTCGGCCTCGTGCGGGTGCAGGCCGACCGCCGGGTAGAGCCGGCCCGGGTGCTGCCCGGCGAGGCGGACCGCTTCCTCGCTCGACGGGAGGTCGTAGCCGATCACGACCATGGAGGTCACGCCGGCGGACCATGCCCGGGCAAGCACGGCCTCAACATCGGCGGCGATCTTCGGGTCCGTCAGGTGGGCGTGGGTATCGAACAGCTCCGCGGTCATGCCTCCGCGGCCTCGCGCGGCTCAATCTTCGTGTAGAGCGGCCGGGCCGGCCCGAGCCTCGTACCCGGCTGCACCGGCTGGAACCTCCACCCCTGGGTACGGACCGCGCCCTCCTGCCCGAGGTCGGCATGCAGCTGCTCGGTCGAGAACGGGAGCACCGGGTGCAGGAGCGTCTTCAGCGCGTTGATGGCATCGAGCGCGGTGACGAGCGTCTCGGCGGCGTGGTCGGGGTCGGTCTTGACGGCCTTCCACGGGGCCCGTTCATCGAGGTACTTGTTGGCCGATTGCGCGAGCTGCAGCGCGGTCTGGAGGCCGCCGCGGAAATGGCATCGCTCGAACTCGTTCCCGACCGCATCGAACATCGACTCGCACTCGGCCAGCAGCGCCGTGCTCTCCGGCGTCCGCGAGGCCACCGCCGGCACCGTCCCGCCGAAGTTGCGGTGGACCATCGATATCACGCGGTTCGCAAGGTTGCCCCAGGTGGCAATGAGCACGTCGTTGTTTGCCCGGATGAGCTCGTCTTCGCTGAACACGCTGTCGTTGCTCTCCGGCATGATGGTGGTCAGGTAGAACCGGATGACGTCAGCGTGATACTGGTCGAGGAGGTCGAGCATCCACGTGCCCGTCCCCTTCGATTTGCTCTGCTTCTGCCCGGCGGCGAAGTTCACGTACTGGTTCGCCGGCACGTCGTAGGGGAGGTTGAGGCCCCCGTACCCAAGGAGCATCGCCGGCCAGATGATGGTGTGAAACGGGATGTTGTCCTTCCCAATGAAGTAGTACGAACGGGTCGCCGGGTCCTGCCAGAACGGCCGCCACGCTTCGGGCTCGCCGCGGGTCTGCGCCCACTCCTTGCTTGCCGAGAGGTAGCCGATGACCGCATCGAACCAGACATAAATGCGCTTGTCCTCGTAGCCGGGCACCGGCACGGGCACCCCCCACGAGATATCGCGGGTGATTGCGCGGTCCTTCAGCCCCTCATTCAGCATGCCGAGGGTGAAGTTCTGGACGTTGCGGCGCCAGTGCGGCTGCCGGGAAACCCATTCGCGCAGCGGCTCCTCGAACGCCGAGAGCTTCAGGAAGAAGTGCTCGGAGGGCTTCAGCACCGGCCTCGCGCCGCTCAACTTGCTCCGCGGGTCGCGCAGTTCCGTCGCATCGAGCGTCTTGCCGCAATTGTCGCACTGGTCGCCGCGTGCTTCGGTGTACCCGCAGTACGGGCAGGTGCCCTCGACGTACCGGTCGGGCAGGAACCGCCCGACCTCGGGGTCGAAGAGGTACTCGTCGGTCCGGCGGTAGAGGTATCCCTTCTCGAGGAGCCGCAGGAACATGTCCTGCGTCACGGCGTAGTGGTTCTCGGTCAGCGTGGTCGTGAAGAGGTCGAACGAAATGCCGAACCGCTCCCACACCTCGAGAATCTTCGGGTGGTACCGCTCCACCACCTCGCGCGGCGTGATTCCTTCGCGGTCTGCAGTGACGGTGATTGGCGTCCCGTGGCAATCCGACCCGGAGACCATGAGCACATCATTCCCGCGCAGGCGCTGGTACCGGGCGAAGATATCGGCGGGCAGGTAGGCGCCGGCCGCCTGGCCGACGTGCAGGAGGTAGTTTGCGTACGGCCACGCGACGCAGACGAGGACACGGTCGGGCACGGTTCACCTGGGGAAAGAGCTCTCCCAAATCCTACCACACAGGCCGTATTCCGCTGCCGTTCAGCCGGTTTCGTGCGCGCCGCCGTTGAGCCGGTCCCACGCCGCGTACAGCTCTCCCCGGGGCGCGCCAGTCAGGCGGGCCACCTCGGCGGCGGCCGCTCCGCGGCGGGCACCTGCGCGCTTGAAGGCCCCGAGGAGCTCCTGGGCGTCCGCTGCGGCCGGGGCCTCCGCGGTCGGGCCGATGACCACCGTGCACTCCCCGCGTGCTGCGGCGAAGCGGTCCGCCAGCTCCGATGTCCGGCCGCGCACAACCTCCTCATGGATCTTGGTCAGCTCCCTCGCAACGACCGCTTCCGGGTCGCCGAGGACATCGGCGGCCTCGCGGAGGAGGGCAGCCAGGCGGCCCGGGGCCTCGAAGCAGACGACCACGCGGTCAGGTCCTGCCAGGCGTGCGAGCGCTGCCCGGCGTTCACCCGCCTTGCGCGGCAGAAACCCTGCGAATACGGCGACCTGCGCATCGAACCCTGACACGGACAGCGCGGCTGCCAGGGCCGAGGGGCCGGGTACCGGGATGACGCGGACGCCGGCCCGGTGGGCCGCCGCCACGAGCCGCGCCCCCGGGTCGGAGACCCCGGGCGTCCCGGCGTCCGAGGCGAGCACTGCGATGCCGGCAGCGGCCGCTTCGAGCACCTCCGGGGTCCGCTCGCGCACGTTGTGCTCGGTCAGGCTGACGAGCCGCGCCCTGCTCCCTGCTGCCCGCGCGAGTCGGCCCGTGACGCGGGTGTCCTCGGCCGCGATGAGCGAGGCCAGCCGGAGCGCGTCCTGGGCCCGCGGAGAGAGGTCGCCGAGATTCCCGAGCGGAGTGGCGACCACGTACAGCCCGGGATGCCAGGCCGTCATCGAGCTGTCCAATCGAAGCTATTGCACATAAGCGGCTCCCGCGAATCGAATTTGTGTTGACCCGTCAACCCGGCCCTCCTACACTCGATTACAACGCCGCGGCCGCCCGACAGGCCGCAATTCTAGCCCCGGGATTGCGCTGAATTGAGTACTGCTGTGAACCTTTCCTCCGCCGCCTCCGATGAGCCGGAGCGCGGCCCCGCGCCGTACCCGCAGGGGGACCAGCCCGTTCCGACCTTTAAACAGCTCAGGCGCGCATACGGCTTCGACGAAGTCGCCATCGTTCCCGGCACCGTCACCATCAACCCCGAGCTGACAGAGCTCGGCCTCGACATCGGCCCCCACCACTTCGCCATTCCCTTCCTCGCCTCGGCGATGGATGCCGTCGTCGACCCGTCCTTTGCCATCGCCATGCACAAGGCCGGGGGCCTCGCGGTGCTCAATCTCGAAGGGGTGTGGACGAAGTACGACGACCCCGGCTCCATCCTCCAGGAGGTCGCCTCCGTCAGCCGCGATGAGGCGACCGCGCTCCTCCAGCATGCCTACCAGCAGCCGATCCGGGAAGACCTCATTCACCGGCGCATTCAGGAGATTAAGGCCGGCGGCGCCGTTGCTGCCGTCTCCGTAACCCCGATGAACACCAAGCGCTGGGCTCCGCTCATCCAGGAGGCCGGCGCCGACATCCTGGTGGTCCAGAGCACGGTGACGACGGCCCGGCACGTCTCCACGAGCGTCGAAGGCCTCCGTTTCGAGAAGCTCGTCAAGGAGATTCACATCCCGGTCGTGGTCGGCAACACCGTCGGCTTCGAGGCCACCCTCGAGCTGATGCGCACCGGCGTGGCTGCCGTGCTCGTCGGTGTCGGTCCGGGCGCCGCCTGCACGAGCCGCGAGGTGCTGGGCATCGGCGTCCCGCAGGTGACCGCTACCATCGACTGCGCTGCCGCCCGCGACTACTACTTCAAGGAGAGCGGCCGCTACGTCCCGATCATCACCGACGGCGGCATCCGCACTGGCGGTGATGTCTGCAAGTGTTTCGCGGCCGGTGCAGACGGGGTCATGATGGGCTCGCCCTTCGCCGCCACCACCGAGGCGCCGGGGCGCGGCTACCACTGGGGCATGGCCACGCCGCACGCCCACCTGCCGCGCGGCACCCGCGTCGCAGTCGGCGTCAACACCACGCTGCAGAAGCTCCTCTTCGGTCCGACGAGCCGCACCGACGGCACCGAGAACCTCGTCGGCGCCCTGCGCACGGCCATGGGCATGTGCGGCGCACGGACCATCAAGGAGTTCCAGAAGGCGGAGATGGTCGTCGCACCCGCCATCAAGACCGAAGGCAAGATCTACCAGTTTGCGCAGGCTGGCACCTAGGCTCCTCCTGCTCCTGCTGATCGTCACGGCGGCACCGGCTGTCCCGGCCGGTGCCGCCGCTCCATGTATCGCGGTCGACCCGGCTGCTCCCGACGCAGCCGTCCTCGCCGCCAACGTTGTCGTGGTCGGAACGGTCGTGCGTGTGGCTGGCGGGCCCGACATCGTTCCCGAAGCGTTCCTCAAGGGCACCGTGACCCGCCAGGCCGTGCACCTTCCGGCCCAGCCCCCCGACCCTGCGGCCTGTGCGCCCGCCGAACTCCCTGAGGGCGCCCGCGTGCTCGCGTTCCTGGCCGTGGCCGACGGCGCCGTAGCCTGGCCCGGGAGCGGAGCGGTCTTCATCCTCCGCGATGGACAGGCTGTCCGCGCCGACGGCCAGGCCGCCCTCACCGAACGCGAACTTGTCGACCGTATCCGGGCCCTGACCGGGCAGCTTGCGGCGCCGCCAGCCGACGACGAACCGGGCGCAGGTATCGACTGGACCGGGACCATCGTCCCGGTCGGCGGCCTTCTCCTCGGCGTCTTTGCCATTGGGCTGGTGTTGATGCGGGTCTGGCACCGCATTGACCCGAGCTAGAGCACGAGCGACACGAGGAATGCAGCCAGGGCGTCCTCCCCGGGCTCGAGGATGAGGTCGGCGGCGTCGCGGGCGTACGGGTCGGCGTGCGCCATGGCGGCGCCCAGTCCCGCCCAGGCGAGCATCGCTGCATCATTGACGCTATCGCCCACGGCCACCACGTCGTCCCGGTCGATGCCGTAGTCGGCGCAGATGAGCGAGAGCGCATGCCCCTTGTTCGCCTCTGGCGCTACCGCCACGGTCACCTCTGGGAAATCCAGCACGTGCAGCCGCTCGCCGTATCGCCCCACGAGCTCCCGGTGGATTCCGCCGGCCTGCTCGGCGTCGGAAATGATGCCTACCCCGGTTGGCACCACGCCCGAGAATTCAGGGTCCGGCCGGTATTCGGGCTCGATGCCGCTCACCTCGCCATACCGGCGGGTTGCTGCGGACGGACGGCTCGCGATGTACCGCACCGGGTTGAACCATTCGTAGTCGAGCCCGCGCTCGCGCGCGAAGTTGATGATGTCGACCGCCAGCCGCCGCTCAATCGGGAAGACGTGCAGCATCTCGCCGTCGATGCGGTGCACGGAACACCCCTGCTGACAGACGAGCGGCGTAATGAGGCGCAGCTCTCTTGCCACCCGGACGGTGCCCGGGAACATCCTGCCGCTCGCAAGCACCACCGGGATGCCCGCAGCAGTGAGCTTTCGCACTGCCTCACGCACCGCGGCCGGCGGCGAATGGTCGCTGCCACCGTGGCCCGGAGGGATAACCGTCCCGTCAATGTCGAGGGCAACGAGCTTCACGCCCACCGCAGGCACACCACCCGGTTGATCCCCGCGAGGTCGACCACGAGGGCTGCCCGCGCCCCGGCCGCCCGGCCCAGCGCAGCGACCGGCTCGGCCTGCCCGAAGCCTACTTCGAGCGCGAGCAGCTTCGGGCGAAGCCGTACCGCGCAGTCGGCGATCAGCTCACGGACCAGGCGGAGCCCGTCGGACCCCCCGTCAAGGGCAACCCGCGGCTCCCAGCGGCTCACCTCCGGTTCGAGCGCGTCAATCTCTGCCGATGGGATGTACGGCAGGTTTGCGAGCACGATGTCCGCGCGGCCAATGGGCGTTGCGAGGTTGCCGAGCAGGAGCTGCACGCCCGGGGCGTGCGCGGCCGCATTGAGCCTCGCGAACCGCAGCGCCACGGGGCTGATGTCAGTGGCTGCCATCCGGGCTGCCGGTGCCTCGGCCGCGACGGAGACGGCGACCGCGCCGCTCCCGGTCCCAACTTCGACGACGGTCGCGCCGGGGGCCCCGCGCAGCTCCTCGAGGGCAATCTCGACGAGCAGTTCGGTCTCCGGGCGGGGGATGAGCACCCCGGGCCCGACGGCGAACCGGCGCCCGTAGAACTCGCGCCACCCGGTGATGTACGCAAGGGGTTCGCGCTGTTCCCGCCGCTCCAGCCATGCCTCCAGCCGCCGGCGAGCTTCGCCCTCAAGCACGGCCCCGGCAAAGTACGCTGCCCGCGAGATGCCGGCCGCTTCGCGCACCAGCACCTCCGCCTCGAAGCGGGCGTCTTCCAGTCCGGCCGCTTCCAGCCGCCGGGCTGCAGCCCCCGCAACCTCGCGGGCGTTCATGCCATCGCTTCGAGGCGCGCCGCCTCGTCGGCGGTCGCGACCGCGTCGATGATATCGTCGAGGTCGCCGTCGAGCCGCTGGGAGATGTTGTGCACCGTCAGGCCGATGCGGTGGTCGGTGATCCGGTCCTGCGGGAAATTGTACGTCCGAATCTTCTCGCTCCGGTCTCCGGTCCCCACCTGGCTGCGCCGGTGCGCGGTCAGCTCGGCCTCCTGCTTCTGCTGCTCCAGGTCGAACAGCCGCGAGCGGAGGTGGGTCATCGCCTTGATCCGGTTCTTGAGCTGCGACCGCTCGTCCTGGCAGACCACGACGATCCCGGTCGGGATGTGCGTGATGCGCACCGCGGTCGCGACCTTGTTGACGTTTTGTCCGCCCGCTCCGGAGGAGTGGAAGATGTCGACCCGCAGGTCTTTCTCGTCGATGTCCACGTCGACCTCTTCCGCCTCCGGAAGCACGGCCACGGTCGCCGTTGAGGTGTGGATCCGCCCCTGGGCCTCCGTCTCCGGGACCCGCTGGACGCGGTGAACGCCGCTTTCGTATTTCAGCCGCGAGTAGGCGCCCTCGCCCCGCACCTCGAAGACGACTTCCTTGAAGCCGCCCTTGTCGGATTCTGAGGCGCTCAGGACCTCCGTCTGCCAGCCTTTCCGCTCGGCGTACCGCTGGTACATCCGGAAGAGCTCATGGGCGAACAGGGCAGCTTCCTCGCCTCCAGCGCCGGCGCGGATTTCGACGATCACGTTCCGGCTGTCGCGGGGGTCTTTGGGCAGCAGCATCCGCTTCAGCCGCCGCTCGAGCTCCTCCATCCGGCGCTCGGCATCCTCGAGTTCCGCCTGCGCCAGCTCCTTCATCTCCGGGTCCGACTCCTGCAGGAGCGCGCGGGCACTGCTTGCATCCTCCTGCGCGGAGCGGTACTCGCGGAAGACCTCCACGATCGGCTCAATCTCGGCGCGCTCTTTCGCCAGTTTGCTCACCGCCTCGAAGTCGGCGGCAACCTCCGGGCGCCCCATTTCCGCGGTCAGTTCGTCATAACGGGCGTTCACCCGCTCCAGCTGGGCCAGTACGTTTGCATCCATGGCTTCGCAACACGATGACGGTCCGCCTGGGGCGGACCGCCGGGACGTTCACTCCTGTCTCGAGTATACCACCGGGGCGTTCAGGCTCCCGCCGGGTCGGCAAGCGCAAAGGTGATGCTCCCCTCCGCGGCCACCTGCCCGTCGACTGTGGCCCGCACGCGGCCCTTGCCGACCGGCCCGCGCATTTTCTCGAGTTCGAACTCCAGCCGGAGCTGGTCGCCTGGCACCACCGGCCGCCGGAACCTGAGCTGCTCAATGCCCCCGAAGAGCGGCAATTTGCCGCCGGTATCGGCCCCGCGGAGCAATGTCACGGCCGCGACCTGGGCGAGTGCTTCGACAATCAGCACGCCCGGCATGATCTTTCTTCCCGGGAAATGGCCTTCGAAGAACCACTCGTTCGCCGTGACGTTCTTGATGCCGACGCCGCGGCGGCCCTCCTCGATTTCGATGACCCGGTCGACCAGCAGGAACGGGTAGCGGTGCGGGATGATTCGCTCGATCTCTTCGATGTCGATGGTCACAGGGCTCCCTCCATGGCGCCGCAGGCGCAATTCGCATCGATAAATCGGACAAACGCGTCCACCCGGTCGTCGGGGAACGGGATATCGCCGATGTCGCGGTCGTCAGGATTGCCGAGCCCGTGGTAATCGCTGCCCCCGGAGGCCGCCATGCCGAGGTCGGCAGCCAGCGCGGCATGGGCGGCGATGACGTCCGCCGGGTAGTGCTTGTAGTACGTTTCGAGGCCGTCGGCTCCGAGGTCGCGCAGGTGCCGGATGACCTCGGGGTAGTTCTCGCCGATATACACCGGGTGGGCGACGAATACCACGCCCCCGTGCTCGTGGATGATAGCGATGGCGTCCTTCGGGTCGAGCTTCTCCCGGTTGACATCGGCCGGCTTGCCATTGCCCAGCCACCGGTCGAACGCCTCCTGGACGCTCGCCACGTACCCTTTCTCGAGAAGCGCTCGCGCGACGTGAGGCCGTCCGACCGTCGCCTCGCCAGCGATCTCGAACACCCGCTTCGTCTCGAGGGGCATGCCGTGGTCCCGCAGGATGCTCACAATCTTCTCCACCCGGGCGAGCCGGCCTTCGCGCTGCCAGCGGAAGAACTCCTGCAGCCGTCTGCCGGCCGGGTCGAAACCGAATCCGAGCAGGTGGACATCGGCCTTTCCGACTTCGGTGCTGATCTCGACACCAGGGATGAGCCGCAGGCCCAGCCGGGCCGCCGCTGCTGCAGCTTCCGGAAGGCCGTCGGTCGTGTCGTGGTCGGTCAGCGAGAGGATGCGGACGCCGTTGGCCGCGGCGCGCTCCATAACCCACGCCGGGGATTGGACGCCGTCCGACGCCGTTGAATGCAGGTGGAAGTCGCCGATGGCCACGTCATCCGACCTCCTGGTCGACGCGCTCGATGCGGACGGCCCGGCGTGTGGTGTCGTCGGCCTCGACCAGCACGCCGTTGATGACGGCAGGGCCCTCCGCCGGCGCGAGGCGCGTCGGCATCTGCGTCAGGAACTTCGTGAGCACCGCCTGGATGTCGTCCCCGATCACCGAATCCCGGGCGCCGCACATCCCGGCGTCGGTGCAGTAGGCGGTGCCGTGCCGCAGCAGGCGGCAGTCCGCGGTCGGCACATGGGTGTGCGTCCCGACGACAAAGGTCACGCGGCCGTCGAGATGCCAGCCCATGGCCTGCTTCTCGCTCGTTGCTTCGGCGTGAAAGTCCACCACGATGAACCGATTTGGCGACATCGAGGCCAGCGCGGCGTCAACCGCGCGGAACGGGTCGTCGTAGTCAGCCGGCATGAAGGCCCGCCCGATCAGGTTGATGACCACGAGGTCTCCGCATTCCGCGACCCCCCGGCCGGGGGCGCCTGGCGGATAGTTCAGCGGCCGCGTGATCCCGCGGGTCGATTCGAGGTACGGGTAGAGTTCGCGGTGCTGAAAGGTGTGGTTCCCACCCGTGATGACGTCGACGCCGGCGGCGAACAGGGCATCGGCGTGGCGGGGAATCAGGCCCTTGCCGCCGGAGCAGTTCTCGCCATTGGCTACGACATAATCGAGCCGGAGTTCATGGCGGAGCGCCGGCAGGGAGCGGATAACCGCCTCCCGGCCGGCGCTGCCGACAATGTCGCCGAGGAACAGCAGCCGCATCGCGCCCCTACCGCGCGTACTCGGTGGCGCGCGTCTCCCGGACCACGGTGACCTTGATCTGGCCCGGGTACTCCATCGTCTCCTCGATCTTCTGGCTGACGTCACGCGCGATGCGCATCGCCTCCAGGTCGTCCACGATCTCGGGCTTCACGATGACGCGCACCTCGCGCCCCGCCTGGATGGCGAAGGCGGACTCAACGCCCCTGTAGCTCTTGGCGATGTTCTCCAGCGTCTCGAGCCGCTTGATGTACGCCTCGAGTGATTCGCGCCGGGCCCCCGGGCGCCCGCCCGAGATGGCGTCGGCCATCATCACGATGATCGCCTCCACCGTGCGCGGTTCCACCTCTTCGTGGTGGGCCTCGATGCAGTGCGCAATCGCCTCCTTCACCTTGTAGCGCCGCGCAATTTCCGCGCCGATGAGCGCATGCGTTCCCTCGACCTCGTGGTCAACGGCCTTGCCGAGGTCGTGGAGGAAGCCCCCGGCCCGCGCCACTTCCACGTCGGCGCCAATTTCGTGCGCAATCATGGCGGCGATGTGCGCCGTCTCGATGGAGTGGCGCATCACGTTCTGGCCGTAGCTTGTCCGGTACTTCAGGCGGCCGAAAATCTTGAGGACCTCCGGGTGGAGGTTGAGGACGCCGGCCTCGACCGCCGCGGCCTCGGCAGCCTCCAGCATGGTCGCCTCGACATCGCGCCGCGCCCGGTTGACCGCTTCCTCGATGCGCGTGGGGTGGATGCGCCCGTCCTGCACCAGCATCGTCAGCGCCTGCCGCGCAATCTCCCGCCGGACCGGGTCGAACGCACTGACGGTCACCGCATCGGGCGTGTCATCGATGATCAGGTCGACGCCCGTCGCCGCCTCGATTGCGCGGATGTTGCGCCCCTCGCGGCCGATGATGCGGCCCTTCATATCGTCGCTCGGGATGGGGACAACGGAGACGGTCGTCTCGGCGGTGACCTCCGAGGTGTACCGCTGGATGGCCGTGGCGAGGATTTTCCGGGCGCGCTGCGCGGCGGTGGCCTCTACCTCCTTCTCCATCTCGCGGACCCGGCGGGACGCCTCCTCTCGAATCTCTACCTCGACAGCGGCGAGGAGTTGCTGCCGAGCCTCTTCGACCGAGAGGTTCGCGACCCGCTCCAGTTCGGTCGCCTGCCGCTGCCGGAGCTCTTCCGCTTCGGCGCGGAGTCTCTCAATCTGGGCCTCTCGGTCGCGCAGCGACTGCTCCCTCCGCTCGAGCGTCTCGAGCTTCCGGTCGAGGTTCTCCTCTTTCTGGGCGAGGCGCTGTTCGATGCGCGAAATCTCGGCGCGCCGCTCCTTCATCTCCGCCTCGAAGGAGTTCCGGAGCGCGAGGGTCTCTTCCTTGGCCTGGAGCAGGAGCTCCTTCTGTCGTGTTTCGGCCTCAGCGAGGATGCGGCTGGCCTGTTCCTCTGCCTGCAGCAGTGATGTCCCGGTAACGCGGCGGCGGTACAGGAAGCCCGCTGCCGCTCCAACCAGCAATCCCACGAGGCCGACGATAATCGCAGTTATCGCCAGCATTCGGTATCTCCAGGGCGGTCATACGAGATGACACGTTTGATACTCCGGCGTACTGAGTTTCGCCGAAAGTTCTCATCTCCATCGTACGCGCCGCTCTCCCAAAAAGGAACCGCGCGCTACCCCGTGGGCCGCCCTCTGCCAGGGCGCCGCGGGCGGGGAAGATGGAGGTCGAACGCAACCCCCGCCGCCCGGACAAGCGCCGCCACCGAGAGGCCGAGCAGCGTCGCCGCACTGCTGGAAACGTCGTACGCGGCCCACGTGGCCAGCCCGCCGAGGCCGGCTGCCGTGGCGTTCACTTCGCTGTGCAGCACCAGCGGCACGCGGTCGGCGAGCAGGTCGCGAATCACGCCGCCGCCTGTCGCTGTGAGGATCGCCATGAGCAGCGCGCCGCTCCAGCCCTCGCCGGCGTTGATGGCGGCCAGCGCCCCGGCGACCGCGAACGCGCCGAGCCCACCGGTTTCGGCAATCGTCACGACGGCCCGCGGGTAGGGCCGGCCCCGCCATGCCAGCGCCATGGCGAACACGGCCCCGCCAGTCGCCCAGAGCAGGTAGTCGGGGCGCGCGAGGACGAGCGGCTGCCGGTCGAGAATGACGTCGCGCATGACGCCGCCGCCCGTCGCGGTGACGAGCCCCATGACCCACAGGCCGAAGACGTCGAAATTCCGGCGAACGCCGGCCTGCACCCCGGAGATGGCGAACGCAACCGCGCCGACCCGGTCGAGCACCCCAACCAGCGCGGTCGTATCCAACTCCACCGGGGCACCTCCGGGGCGCGCAGGGACGGGCCGGGCGTCAGTTCTTCGGGCGGTTGAGCCAGCTCATCATGGCGCGCATCTCTGCGCCGACCTTCTCGATCGGGTGTTCCGCCTCGAGCCGCCGCGTCGCCAGGAAGTGCGGGCGGCCGGCCATGTTCTCAAGGATGAACTCTTTCGCGAACTGGCCCGTCTGGATCTCCCGGAGGATCTTCTTCATCTCGGCCCGGGTCTGGTCGGTGATGATGCGCGGGCCCCGGGTGTAATCGCCGTATTCGGCCGTATCGCTGATCGAATATCGCATCCGGGAGAGCCCGCCCTCGTAGATCAGGTCGACGATGAGCTTGAGCTCATGCATCGTCTCGAAGAAGGCGCTCTCAGGCTGATACCCGGCCTCCACCAGCGTTTCGTAGGCGGCCTTGATCAGCGCGGAAAGCCCGCCGCAGAGGATCACCTGCTCGCCGAACAGGTCGGTCTCGGTCTCCTCCCGGAAGGTCGTCTCCAGCACGCCCGCACGGGTGCCGCCGATTCCCTTCGCGTAGGCGAGCGCAAGCTGCAGCGCGACTTCGCTGGCATCCTGGTGGACGGCGACGAGGCAGGGGACACCGCCCCCCTCGGTGAAGACCCGGCGGACGAGGTGGCCGGGCCCCTTCGGCGCGATCATCGTCACGTCGACGAACGGCGGCGGCTGAATCTGCTGGAAGTGGATATTGAACCCGTGGGCGAACATCAGCATCTTGCCCTCGGCGAGATAGGGCTCGATGCCCGCCTGGTAAATCTGCTTCTGCACCTGGTCGGGCGCGAGGATCATGATGATGTCGGCCTCGCGCGCCGCTTCCTCCACGCTCACGACCCGCAGCCCCTCGGCCTCCGCCGCTGCGCGTGACTTCGAACCCGGGTACAGCCCAACGATGACGTCGCACCCGCTGTCGCGCAGGTTCAGCGCGTGGGCATGGCCCTGCGAGCCGAAGCCGATGATGGCGATCTTTCTGCCGTTCAGCAGCGAAAGGTCGGCGTCCTTGTCGTAATACATCGTGGCCATCGTGAGCTACCTCGGGCTGGGGTTGGGGGTCAAAGCGCGGCGTTTGCGCCACCGCGGGAGCAGGCCTAGATCGGGAGGATGGCCCGCCGCGGGTGCCGGTCGTGCGCGTAGTTCTCGTAGGGGTTGATGCCGAGCTCGCGGAGCATCGCGTACCCCTCGATGACCTGGATCTTGCCATCGACGAGCCGGACCCAATCCGCGTACCGCGGCCGAGCCGGGTCGATCGCCAGCTCGACCATCGCCATGTGGTCGCCGGCCAGCAGGTTCGTAACCCGGAGCTTGCCGAATGCCGGCATCGGGATCGATGCAAACAGGCCCAGCACGTTCTCGGGGCCCGTTGCAACGCCGTACACCCCATCGATCACCGTGGCTTTCGCGGAGAGTTGGGCCGCCGCAGCCTCGCGGTCACCGGCGAGGAGGGCATCGTAGAAAGCCTTGACCACCTGGCGGGTCTGCGAGGGGCTCCCGCCACGGTAACCGAGCGCGTCATTCAGCGCGGCGGTCGCCGGCTTGTCGAGCGTGATGTCCCGGAGGGTCGCGTACAGACGCCGCCGGGCGACCTCTTCTTCGTCGTGGCTCTCGAACTCGAACACTTCGATCACGCGCTGGGTGAACGGGCGCCAGTCGTACCCCTTGGCCTCGATGGTGGCGCGGACGGCGACCGTGTTCCCCTCCTCGATGTACTCGAGGTCCGCATAGTTGCAGTCCTGGTAATCCCGCAGGAACTCGCGGTGCCAGTCGGCAATGGAGACCGCGTCGCGCAGGGTCGGCCCGCGGAACGACTGGAAGACCGCATCCGGCCGGTGCCTCGCCTCGATTTCAGCGAACCGGTCGAAGTTGATAGCGGTAATCAGGGCGTTGACGGCGGGGATGTGGGACATACGGGCTCGGCCACCTGCGCTGGGGTCGGCCGGATTGTACCCCGGTTCACGAAATGGGTCACTGAACGGCTTGGGGACCGTGGGGGAGGGGTAGAAACGCCGACCGCGACCGCTCTCCGTCCCGCTGGCGCGCATTTCAGGCCCCGATCCCCTACCCTTCGTGCTCGGATCCCTTGTGAGCGGCATCGGGCCGCACTGGAGCTCCCATGTCCAGCGCAGAAACGCAACCCACACCCCCACGCGACGTCCTCACCCGGGCAGAAGCTGAAGCACGGGCCGCCCGCGTCCGTACCTGTGCCTACACCATCAGCCTCGACATCTCTTCCAGCGCGCCATCCTATCGCGGCGACACCACCCTCAACTTCGACCTCCAGGGCGAGGGCGACCTCTTCCTCGATTTCCGCGGCCGCACCATCGAACGTCTCGAGGTGAACGGGCGGCAGATCCCGAGCCCAAACTGGAACGGCTACCGGCTCTGGCTGCCCGCCAATGCGCTCGCTCCTTCGAATACTGTCCGGGTTGTCTACGAAAACGACTACGACCACGAAGGCGACGGCTTCCACCAGTTCATCGACCCGGAAGATGGGCAGGAGTACCTCTACACCAACTTCGAGCCGTACGAGAGTCACCGCCTGTTCCCGCAGTTCGACCAGCCCGACATCAAGGGCACCTACCGCCTCGAGGTGACAGCACCGGCCGACTGGGAGCTCATCCACAACACCGCCCCGGAGGCAGTCGAGGCCGCGCCGGACGGACGCCGCCGCTGGCGCTTCCTTCCCACGAAGCCGTTCTCGACCTACCTCTTCGCCCTCGTTGCCGGGCCGTACCACGTGGTTCGCGACCGCCACGGCGACATCGACCTCGGCCTCTACTGCCGGAAGTCGCTCGCCCGCTACCTGGATGCCGCCGAGATTTTCGAAGTTTCGAAGCAGGGGCTGGACTTCTACGCCGACTTCTTCGGCGTTCCGTACGCGTTCGGCAAGTACGACCAGGTCTTTGTGCCGGAGTTCAACTCCGGAGCGATGGAAAACGTGGGCTGTGTCACCCACAACGAGTACATGGTCTTCCGCGACCCGCCCACCATGAACCAGCGGCGCGCCCGGGCCGAGGTGGTCCTCCACGAAATGGCGCACATGTGGTTCGGCGACCTGGTCACCATGCGCTGGTGGGATGACCTGTGGCTGAACGAAAGCTTCGCGACCTACATGTCGTACCTGTGCATGGAGCGGGCCACGAAGTTCGACAGCGGCTGGCTCGACTTCGCCTCCTCCATCAAGAACTGGGCCTACCGGCAGGACCAGCTGGTCACCACCCACCCCATCGCCGGCGATGTCGAGGACACCGACCAGACCTTCCTCAACTTCGACGGCATTACCTATGGCAAGGGGGCCTCGGTCCTGAAGCAGCTCGTCGCCGCGGTCGGGCTCGAAGGATTCCGCGAGGGGATGCGCGAATACTTCCGCCGCCACGCGTACAGCAACGCCACGCTGGCCGATTTCCTCGCGGCAGTCGAGCACGGGAGCGGCATCTCGCTCGCGGAATGGGCCCGTCTCTGGCTCGAAACGCCGTCACTCAACACGATTGCCGCCCACTGGACCGCCGACGGCGACCGGCTGAGCCGCCTTTGGCTCACCCAGTCGGCACCGCCGGAGTACCCGTACCTCCGCCCGCATCGGCTCGACGTCGGGCTGGCGCGCGAAGAGGGAGCCGAGCTCCGCATCACCGTGCTCCGAGCCTCGATTTCCGGGGAGGAGGCTGAGCTTCCTGAGGCGGCCGGGCTGCCGCGCCCGAACTTCGTCTTCCCGAACTACGGCGACCACGGCTACTGCAAGGTCGCCCTCGACCCGGAATCGCTCCGGTACATCCTGGCCAACATCGGCCGGGTCGACGATACCCTGCTCCGCCTTCAGCTTTGGGCCTCGCTCTGGAACATGGTCCGCGACCAGCAGCTGGCCTCGCTCGACTACCTTGCTCTCGTACGGTCGGCTGCCCCTGCGGAGCGGCACCCTGAACTCGCCGAGACCATCACCGCGAACGCGCTCGCCGCAATCTCCCGGTACGTGCCCGAACCCCGCATCGAGGCGGAGGCACACAGCTTTTTCGAGACGGCGAAATCGGCGCTCGCATCGGTGCCCGAAGGGGACCTGAAGAAGATCTGGGCGCGGGCGCTCATCGGGGCGGCGGCGGTTCCCGACGATGTCGCCTATCTCACCGCCCTGGCCGACGGCACCGCAGCGATCCCCGGCGTTAAGCTCGACCAGGAGATGCGCTGGT
Organism: Tepidiforma bonchosmolovskayae; assembly: GCF_008838325.1. Taxonomy (GTDB): domain Bacteria; phylum Chloroflexota; class Dehalococcoidia; order Tepidiformales; family Tepidiformaceae; genus Tepidiforma; species Tepidiforma bonchosmolovskayae. The sequence goes on from NZ_CP042829.1 coordinate 2,561,595, forward strand.
CAATCGCCGTGAAGGCTGCAGCGTACGCGCTCCCCGGCGCCGCCGAGCGCGTCGCCGCTGAAGCGCAGCGCGACCCCTCGGACCGCGGCGTGCGTGCGCGGCTCCGGGCCGAAACCTCCGTGCCCGACCCCGCCGTGAAAGCGGCAGCCTGGGAGAAATTCCTCGGCGACGGGTACGGCTCGCTCTACCTCACCGGCGCCGCGATGTCCGGTTTCAACTGGCGGCACCAGCGGGCCATCCTCGAACCGTACGTCGAGCGGTTCTTCGAGGTGCTCCCTGGCGTCTTCCGCGACCGGGACAAGGAGTTTGCCGCGGACTTCTTCCGTAACCTCGCCCCGGCTTACCGGGTCGAGCCGGATGTCATCGAACGAGCCCGTCGCGTGCTCGAGACCGCCGGCGGGAACGTCCTCCTCTCGCGCACCGTCCGCGAGTTCATCGACGACATGGAGCGCGCTATCCGCTGCCGCGAATTCGCGAGTCGCACGGCGGCCAGCTGAGCCGAAGACCCCGCCGGCCCGCGGACGCGGCTGCCCGTGAGCCCACCTACAGCCCGAAGGCGGCCTCCGCGGTAGCCTGTGTCTAACCCCGCTGAAAGAAGCTCAACGTCCCATGATCGCGACGTCGACGAGTCAGCCCACCCCGTCCGTGACCACTGAGCAGGGAGCGATCACCGCAACCCCCCTGTCGCCCGGAACGGTGGAGTGGTACAGGGCGCGGGGCGAGCGCTGGCTGCGCGAACACGCAACGGTCACCTGGGAGCGGCCCTCGCGCGGCCTCCAGGTGTTCGGGCTCGGAACCGCGACGCGCAGGATTGGCGCCCGTGGCGAGGGGCTCCGCGAGGCGCGCGCCGCCATCGAAGAGCTGCTCGCCGGCCTTTGGGAAAGTCCCGCCGGAGCCCCTGCCCCGATGGTGTTCCTCTCCGCCAGCTTTGACCCCGGCAATCCGCTCCGCGACCCTGCCTGGGACGCCTTCGGGGGGTGGCAGGTCCTGCTTCCCGCGATCACCATCGTCCGCCGGGGCGAGGCGTGGTCCGGCGTAGCCTGCGCGGGCGACTTCCCCGCCGGGCCCGCCGAGGAGACAGCTCCGCTCGAGGAGCAGACCGGCGCGAATCTCGGCTCCGCAATCGCTGAGGCGGTCGGGGAAATCCGCGCCGGGCAGTACCAGAAGGTCGTCCTTGCGGGCTCTCGCGTCGTGCCGGTCGGCCCGGCGGCGCCGGCCGACATCCTCGCGCGCCTGGTCGCTGCGTTTCCGACGACCTGCATCTTCAGCATCCGGGCGGGCGGGTGGACCTGGCTTGGCGCAAGTCCGGAGCCGCTTGCCGGGGTGCAGGACGGCCGCCTGGAGCTCGTGTCGCTGGCCGGCTCCCGCCGTCGCGGCCGAGACGCCGCCGAAGATGCGGCGCTCGAAGCCGAACTCCTTGCGAGCGAAAAGGAGCGCTGGGAGCACCGCCTCGTCGTCGAGGCGATCCGCCAGGAGGTCGGCGAGCTCGCTGAAGGGCTCGAAATCCCCGGCGCGCCCACGGTCATGAAACTCGCCAACATTCAGCACCTCTACACGCCGATTGCAGGCCGCCTTGCCCCCGGCGCCTCGCTGCTCGACGTGGTCGAACGACTGCACCCCACGCCTGCCGTCGGCGGCTGGCCGCGCGACGCCGCGCTCGACGCCATCCGCCGGCTCGAGCGGATGGACCGGGGCTGGTACGCGGGGCCCGTCGGCTGGGTTGACCCATCGGGCAACGGCGAGTTCGTCGTCGGGCTCCGCACGGCGCTGGTCGGAGGCGGGCGCGCCCGCCTCTACGCGGGCGCCGGCATCGTCGCTGACTCCACGCCGGCCGGCGAGCTCGAAGAGATTGAAACGAAGCTGGACGCCCTCCGGGGGGTCATCAACCGGTGAACACGGCCCGCGAGAACACCATCGCGGCCCGGGCGCTGATCGGCGGCCTGGCCGCCGCAGGGGTGCGCCACGCCGTGATCACTCCCGGCAGCCGCTCAACGCCGCTTGTCTTCGCCCTCGCCGACCAGGACGTCATCACGCCGTACCTCGTCATCGATGAGCGCTCTGCTGGTTTCTTTGCGCTTGGGTTAGCCCGAAAAACGGGCCGCCCTGTGCCGATTGCCTGCACCTCAGGCACGGCCGTCGCGAATCTCTTCCCGGCCATCGCCGAGGCGAACCTCTCCCGCGTGCCGGTCATTGCGCTCACAGCCGACCGGCCGCCGAGGCTCCGCGAGGTGGGCGCGGCCCAGACCATCGACCAGGTCCATCTCTTCGGCCGCCATGTGCGCTGGTCCGTTGACCTCCCCGTTCCCGGCCCGGGGGCCGCGGCAGGCTTCGAGGCGGCGGGCACCCGCGCAGTCCAGGCAGCGATGGCGGGGCTGCCAGGGCCGGTCCAGGTGAATGTCCCGTTCGACGAGCCGCTGGTCGAACCGCCGGCCGACCACCCCGGCGCCTATCTGCCGCCCGCCGGCGACCTCTCCCTCCCCCAATTCCCGGTACCCGCTTCGCCGCTCGACCGCATCGCCGGCCTGCTCCGGTCGGCGCGTCGGCCGCTCATCATCGCTGGCCCGGAAGCCGGCGGACTCCCCGTCGGGGCGCTGCTGCGACTCGCGGATTCACTCGGCGCCCCAATCCTCGCCGACCCCCTCAGCGGCCTCCGTGCAGGGGTGCCGGACGGGGCGCCGGTGCTCGACGCCTTCGACGCATGGTTCCGGTCGGTGCCGCCCCCGCCGCCCGATTTTGTGCTTCGATTTGGTGCATCGCCGACCTCGAAGGTGCTCAACCAGCTGCTGGCCGGCTGGTCCGACGCCGTGCACGTCCTGGTCGACCTTCCCGGGGGCTACCGCGAACCGAACGGAACGCGGCCGTTGGTGCTGATGGGGTCGCCGGCAGCCGCGGCCGAGGCGCTCGCTGCAGTACCGGCGCAGGCAGAGGGCAGGTGGCGAGGACGACTGCTGGAGGCTGACCGCGCGGCACGGGCCGCACTCGATGCGGCGAGCCGCGAGCCGTGCGAGCCATTCGAGGGTCGTGTGTTCACTGAGCTGCGCGACCTCCTCCCGCCGGGCGCAACGCTGGTTGCGGGCAACAGCATGCCCGTGCGCGACCTGGATAACTTCTTCGGGCTCCGGCAGGAGCCCCTCGACATCACCGCGAACCGCGGGGCGAACGGCATCGACGGCGTCATGTCGAGCGCAGCCGGCGCCGCGGCCGCCGGTACGCCCACCGCGGTCGTGGTCGGCGATGTCTCGTTCCTGCACGACCTGAATGCGCTCTGGGCCGCGCGCGAGCATCGGCTGCCGCTCCTCGTCGTTGTGGTGAACAACGGCGGCGGCGGTATCTTCCACTACCTTCCGCAGGTGGCTCATACCGACGCCTTCGAGCGCTGGTTCGCGACGCCGCCCGGCATCGAACCCGCACGGGCCGCTGCCCTGTTCGACCTTCCCTTCTGCCGCGCCGAATCGTGGCCGGCGTTCTGCGAAGCCGTCGAGAGCTGGGTTCAGGCCCCAGGTCCCTTCGTCGTCGAAGTGCGAACTGACCGTCGCGCCAACGTCGCGATGCACCAGCGTGCCTGGGCCGCCGCGGCCCGCGCTGCTGCGGAGGTGCTCGGCCGGTGACGCGGTATGAGGTTGCACCGGGGTTCTCACTGAACGTGGAAACCTGGGGCGAGGGGCCGCCCCTCGTTCTCCTCCACGGGTTCACCGGCTCCGCCCGTGCATGGGGCCGGTTCGGTGAGCTCCTTGGCGCGCGGTACCGCTGCGTGGCCGCCGACATCGTCGGCCATGGCCTGTCGGATGCCCCGGCAGACCTCGAGCACTACCGGATGGAGCAGGCAGCCCGGGACCTCGTTGCCGCTGTCCGCGCTGCGACCGGACGCGAGCGCTGCGCATGGCTGGGCTATTCGATGGGCGGGCGCACGGCGATCGCGGTGGCCTGTCTCCAGCCGGAGGCCGTCGTGGCCCTGGTGACCATCGGGGCCTCGCCCGGGCTCTCAACCGAAGCCGAGCGGGCTGAACGTCGCCGCGCCGACGAAGCGCTCGCCGACCGAATCGAACGCGACGGAGTCGAGGCGTTCGTCAGCTACTGGGAGTCGCTCCCGCTGTGGGCCTCGCAGTCGCACCTTCCGGCAGAGGTTCTGCGCGCGCAGCGCCAGGTGCGGCTGGCAAACCGCCCGGCCGGGCTCGCCGGCAGCCTGCGCGGGATGGGGACCGGCGCGCAGCCGCCCTTCCACGACGCTCTACGGTCGCTTGCTGCCCCGTTCCTCGCGCTCGCGGGTGAACTGGACGCGAAGTACGCTGACATCGCCCGCGTGATGGCCGCGCTCGCACCGGCTGGCAGCGCAGGGCTTATCCCGGGCGCCGGGCACGCCGCCCAGCTCGAGGCGCCCGATGCGGTTTTCACCGCGGTCGATACCTTCCTTCGCCAGCACTACCTCCCGGAGGCTCCTCCATGACCGCCATCCAGTGGCAGACGGTCCAGACCTACGACGACATCATTTTCCAGCGCGCCGAAGGCATCGCGCGCATCAGCATCAACCGGCCCGAGGTCCACAACGCGTTCCGGCCGAAAACTACCTTCGAGCTGATCGATGCCTTTTCCCGCGCCCGCGAGGACCCCGAGGTCGGCGTCATCCTCTTTACCGGCGAGGGCGGCCGGGCGTTCTGCTCCGGCGGCGACCAGCGCGTCCGCGGTCACGGCGGCTACGTCGGTGACGACAACGTCCCCCGCCTGAATGTCACTGACCTCCACAAGCTCATCCGCTCCATCCCGAAGCCGGTCATCGCGCTGGTTGCGGGCTGGGCGATCGGCGGCGGGCACGTGCTCCACGTTATCTGCGACCTGACCATCGCTGCTGAGAACGCCCGCTTCGGTCAAACCGGCCCGAAGGTCGGCAGCTTCGACGGTGGCTTTGGCGCCATCCAGCTCGCCCGGAACGTCGGCCAGAAAAAGGCACGCGAGATCTGGTACCTTTGCCGCCAGTACGACGCCCGCGAGGCGCTCGAGATGGGACTGGTCAACGCGGTGGTCCCGCTGGAAGAGCTTGAGGCCGAAGGCGTCCGCTGGGCGAAACAAATCCTGAAAATGAGCCCGATCGCCATCCGGATGCTGAAGTCTGCCTTCAACGCTGAACTCGATGGGATGGTCGGCATTACCGAGCTCGCCCACAACGCAAACATGCTCTTCTACATGACCGACGAGGCGAAGGAGGGCCGCAACGCCTTCCTTGAAAAGCGCGAGCCCGCCTACTCCGACTTCGCGAAGTTCCCCCGCCGTCCGTGAGCCGGGTCGTCTCCGCGGAGCTGGTGCCCTACCGCCTCAGGCTGCGCAGCGCCCACCGCGACGCGCGAGGCGGCTTCGCCGCGCGGGAAGGGGTGCTCCTGAAGCTGTCCGACGAAAGCGGTCGCGTAGGTCTCGGGGACTGTGCCCCCCTGCCGCCGGTAACGCAGCCGCTCGATGTTTGCTGCCGGGCCCTCGTCGCGGAGGCGGAGCGCCTGCCGGGGATGGACCCCGTCTCCGGATTCCCTGAGCTCATGGACGCCCCGGATGCCGGCCTCCCCACCCCTGCCCGGGCCGCTGTCGAGATGGCGCTCGGGTGGCTCGCCGCGCAGGAGCTCGGCACCACGCTCGGCAGGCTGCTCGCCTCGGACTCACCCGTTCGCCCGGCGAGCCTGGTGGTCAATGCCCTGGTTGATGCCGCCGATGTCGCCGAGGCCATCGCCCAGGCCGCGCGGTTCTCTGCCGAGGGCTACACGGTCTTCAAGGTGAAGGTCGGCCTCGGCGCTGACCGGGATGCCGCCGTTCTGCGAGGGCTCCGCGACCGCATCGGGCCGGGGGCCGTGATGCGCATCGACGCGAATGGAGCCTGGTCGCCCGCGGAGTTCGTGGCGATGGCCCCGCTGCTTCACGCGGCCGGTGTCGACCTTGTCGAGCAGCCGGTTGCCCCCGGCGTGCCGCCTGCGGAATGGGCCCGGCTCCGCTGGGAGACCGGCCTGCGCATCGCCGCCGACGAGTCGCTGGCCGACGGCGCCCGGGGGCTGGAGCTGATCCGGGCGAAGGCCTGCGATGCCGTCGTGTTGAAACCGTCGCTGCTGGGGCTCGCTGCGGCGGCCCGGCTCGCCCGCGCGGCCCGGGAGGCGGGCCTCGAGGTGATCGTGAGCGGCGCGTTCGAGAGCGGGGCGGGGTTCGGAGCCGCGCTGGAGTTCGCCGCAGCGCTTGGTTCGCCGGGCGCCGCCCACGGCTTCGCGACCGCCCTCGCAGTGCTCGATGACCCGGTGGTTTCCGGCGTGCCCCTGCCCTCGGCTGGCGGTGTCGAGCTCCCGGCTGCCGGGGTGCTCCCAGCCCTGGCCCCCGCCGAGAGCGCCAGGGAGGCGCTCACGTGAGCTCCCCTGCCCTCCCGCCGTTCGACTGGGTTGCGCACCGGGCCTCAGTTCTCCCGCGTCACCCTGCCGTCGAATTTGGCACTGAGGTTTGGTCCTTCGCAGAACTCGATCGCCGGGTGTCCGTGTTCGCGCAGGCGCTGCTCGATGCCGGCGTGCGCCCCGGCGACCGGGTCGGGCTGCTGGCGGGCAATTCTGCGCAGTACGTTGCCGCGGTGTTCGGCGCGGCGCGCGCCGGGGCCGTCGTCGCGCCGCTGAACTGGCGGCTCGCGCCCGGGGAGCTCGCCTGGCAGCTTGGCCGTATCGGTGCGTGGCTGCTGCTCCACGACCGGGCGTTTGCGGCCGCGGGGGCCGAAGCGGCGAACGCCGCCGGCGTCTCCGCTATGGACCTTGCCGCCGCGGGCGACGGCGCCGGGGACAGCCGAGGCGACTGGCCCGGCACGTGGTCCGGCGATTTCGTGCTGATGTTTACCTCGGGCACCACCGGCCGACCCAGGGCTGCACGACTCACCTTCGAAAACTTCTTTGCCAGCGCCGCTGCTTCTGCCTTCAACATCGGCGTCGACCCTTCGGACCGCTGGCTGGCGTGTATGCCCCTCTGCCACGTCGGCGGGCTCTCTATCGCGACCCGGTCGCTCATCCAGGGCACGACCGCCGTCATCCACGCCGGGTTCGATGCCGGTGCGGTGAACCGCGCCCTCCGCGAGGAGCACATCACCCTGCTGTCCGTCGTTCCGACGATGCTCGCGCGCCTGCTCGAGGCCGACGAGCGCCCGTACCCGCCGGCCGTACGGGCGGTCCTGGTCGGCGGCGGCCCGGTCGCGCTGGAGCTGCTGGAACGCGCCGCCGCGCGGGGGCTGCCGGTTCTCCAGACCTACGGCCTCACGGAGGCGACCAGCCAGGTCACGACCCTGGCCCCGGGCGATGCGCTTGCTCACCTCGGCTCGGCCGGGAAGCCGCTCTTCGGCGTGCGCCTGCGGGTTGCGGCGCCGGCAGGCCAACCGGGAGAGATCCTCGTTGCCGGGCCCACGGTCTTCGCGGGCTACTTCGATGACCCGGAGGCGACGGTGCGCACCCTCCGCGATGGCTGGCTCCACACCGGCGACATCGGCACCATCGATTCCGACGGGTTCCTGACCATCCTCGACCGGCGCGACGACCTGGTGGTGACCGGCGGCGAGAACGTCTACCCTGCTGAGGTCGAAGCGGCGCTCGAAACCCATCCGGCGGTTCGCGAAGCTGCTGTCGTGGGCCTGCCCGACACCCACTGGGGCCAGGTGGTGGCCGCTGCGGTTGTGTTCAGGGAGGCCGGGGCGCCCGGCTGGAGCGACCTCGAGGCGTGGCTGCGGGAGCGGCTTGCCAGGTACAAGGTGCCGCGGCGCTGGCTCGCCCTCGATGAACTTCCCCGGACGACGAGCGGGAAGCTCCAGCGCCACCTCGTCCGCGCCCGGTTCGGCCGCGAGCCGTAAAATCCCCGGGACGCACGACCGGGGAGCCTGCCCATGAACTTCGGCCTGCACATCGGCCAGCAGAACATCGCGATCGACGAGCTTCGCCGCCTCTGGCGGTGGGCCGACACCGCCGGATTCGACTGGGTTGACGTCTGGGACCACTTCTACGAGGCGCCCCCGGTCGACGGCAACGGAAGCTGTTTCGAGGCGACGACCTGCATGGCCGCCATGGCCTGCGAAACGTCGAACGTCAGGATCGGCGTGCTCGTCCTCGGCATGGGCTACCGGCACCCCGCCGTCCTCGCCAACGCCCTGTGCACCATCGACCACCTGAGCGGCGGCCGCCTCGAAATCGGCCTCGGCGCCGGCTGGCACGAGCCCGAGTACCGGGCCTACGGCATCCCGTTCCCTCCGATTAGGGAGCGCCTGGACATGCTCGAAGAAGGCATCCAGGTGATTCGGCTCCTGACTACCCGGGACCGGTCCGACTACCACGGCCGCTTCTACCGGCTTGAGAACGCCGCCTGCAATCCGAAGCCCGTCCAGCCCCGGCCGCGCATCTGGGTCGGGGGCAACGGCGAGCGGCGGACCCTCCGTATCGCCGCCCGCCATGCCGACGGCTGGAACACGCCGTACACCTCGCCCGAGGAGTTCGCGCGCCTCTCCAGTGTGCTCGACCGCTGGTGTGAGTCCGAGGGACGGGACCCGGCGTCCATTGAACGCACCGTGAATCTCTCCTTCCACATGGCTGCCCGCCCGTCCGACCTTCCCAGGGTCGAAGCGCAGTACCGCCAGACGTGGGGTCCGGCCGCCGAGGCGATGCGCCTGCGGGGCGTGGTGACCGGGCTCCCCGGGCAGGCCGTCGACCTCGTCGGCCGGTACCGCGATGCCGGCGCAGCCCGGGTCAATATCGCCATCCGTCCGCCGGTCGACTGGGACGCGCTCGCGGCGTGGACCGCAGAAGTTATTCCCGCGTTCGCCAGCTGACTGGCCGCCGCCCGCCGTCCGGCCGTACGATCAGGGAGTGAAGCCCCCGTTGCGCGTCGCCGTCCTCGGCTCGACCGGGTCGATCGGCCGGCAGGCGCTCGATGTCATCGCCCGATTCCCGAACCGGTTCGCCGTGGCCGCGCTGGCTGCCGGCGCAAACGCCGACCTCCTCGCAGAGCAGGTCGCAGCGTTGCGGCCCCGCTACGTCTTCGCCGAACGGGGCTCGCCCCGGCTCGAGGAGGCCGCGGCCGCCGTCGGCGCACTGGTCGAACGTCCCGAAGCCGTTGCCGTCGCGCCGGATGTGGACATTGTCCTCGTCGCGACGGCAGGTGCGGCGGGCCTGCTGCCGACGCTCGCCGCCCTGCGGATCGGCCGCCCCGTGGCAATCGCCAACAAAGAGGTGCTGGTCATGGCCGGCCACCTGGTCCGGGAGGCGATGCAGGCCGGCGGCGGCGAGCTGCGCCCGGTCGACAGCGAACATTCAGCCATCTGGCAGTGCCTCTGGGGCGAATCGCCGCGCGCAATCAGGCGAATTATCCTCACGGCCAGCGGCGGCGCCTTCCGGGACTTCTCCCGCGACCAGCTCGCCGCCGTGACCCCTGAACAGGCCCTTGACCACCCCACGTGGAAGATGGGCCGCAAGATTACCGTCGATTCCGCCACACTGGTGAACAAGGGGATGGAGACCATTGAGGCCATGTGGCTGTTCGATGTCCCGATGGACGCCGTCGACGTCGTGCTCCACCGGGAGTCAATCGTGCACAGCCTCGTGGAGTTCACGGACGGCAGCGTCAAGGCCCAGCTTGGCGTGCCGGATATGCGCCTTCCCATCCAGCTCGCCCTGAGCTACCCCGAACGGATGCCGGAGCCCCCGATGCCGCTCCTCGACCTCGCCGCCGTCGGCGCCCTGCACTTTGGCCGTCCCGACCTCGACCGCTTTCCCTGCCTGCGCCTCGCGATGGAGGCCGGCCGCATCGGCGGGACTGCTCCAGCCGCCATGGCTGCCGCGGACGAAGTTGCAGTGGAGCGCTTCCTCCGCCGCGAAATCGGCTTCCTCGATATCCCGCGCGTGATCGAACAGGTGCTCGAACAGCATCAGCCTGTCCCGGCCCCATCGCTCGATGAGGTGCTCGCGGCCGATGCCGAAGCCCGACGGATTGCGGCTGCAGTAGCCCCGGGGGTGCCGGCATGACCTTTCTCGCCATCGACCCGCTCGCCATCCTGCAGGCTGCGGTGCCGTTCCTCGGCATGCTCGTCGTGCTCGTCGTCATCCACGAGTTCGGACACTTCCTCGCTGCGAAGGCGTTCGGCATCAAGGTGCTCGAGTTCGGCATCGGCTTTCCGCCGCGCGCCTGGACGTTCCTCCGCAAGGGCGAGACCGAGTACACGCTGAACTGGCTTCCGATTGGCGGTTTCGTCCGCCTCCTCGGCGAGGAGGACCCGTCCGACCCCCGCAGCCTCGCGGCCCAGGCGGCCTGGAAGCGGCTCGTCGTCATGTCCGCCGGCGTTGTAATGAACTTCGCTCTGGCCATCATCCTGCTTGCTGTCGGGTTCATGGTTCCGCGCGAACGGGCCCTGACGATGGCGCAGATTATCGAAGTTGCACCGGGTTCCCCGGCCGCTGAGGCGCGGGTCGAAGGGGTCATGCGGGACGGCTCGGCGCCGAAGCAGGGCCTCCAGCCGGGCGATATCGTGCTCGAGGTCGAAGGCAAGGAAGTCCGCAACACGTCCGAACTCGTCTACGCCAACCGCCTGAACCTCGGAAAGACGCAGAAATGGATCATCAATCGCGGAGGGGCGACCCTTACCGCCTACGTCTACGCCCGCTGGGACCCGCCTCCGGGACAGGGTCCGACCGGCATCCGGATTGGCGCGCCGTCGACCTGCGCCATCGACGCCGACGGCAACCCGACGAACTGCCAGCTGCTCTACCCCTACACGGAAAAAGTCTGGGATTGGCCGTGGGTCGCCTTCCCCAAAGCTTTCGTTTCGCTCCGGGAGACGTTCCAGCTCACGGTCAACGAAGTCCGGGTGATGATTTCCGGCACCTCTGGCGCCTCGATGTCCAGCGGTCAGCCCGCGCTCACCGGCCCGGTCGGCATCGCCGAGACGACCGGCGCAATCATCGACGAGCAGGGCTGGCGGCCGCTCATCGAACTCGCTGCCCTGCTCAGCCTGAACCTCGCCATCTTCAACGCCCTCCCCATCCCGATGCTCGATGGCGGACGCATGCTGTTCGTCGTCATTGAAATCCTGCGCGGCGGCCGGCGCATCTCGCCGGAGAAGGAGGCGCTGGTTCACTTCATGGGCTTCGCCCTCCTCCTGTTCGGCGTGCTCGTAGTCACCTACTTCGATATCGCCCGGATCGTGAGCTGATGTACACGGCAATCTTTGTCGGCCTCTACCTCGCGGGCTGGGCTACGCTCGCCTTTCTGCCCTGGCTCGGGTGGAGCGTCGCGACCCGCGGCCGGGCCGGCCTCTGGAACCTGCCGCTCTGCCTGGCGGCCGGGGTCACTGCCGGGCTCGCTGTGCCGCTCCTCGGCGCCACCGGGTGGGGAGGATTCTGGCTGAGCTTCGCGCTCGCCTTTGTCGTTCCGCTTGGACTGCTCGCGGCACGCCACTGGGCGCGTTTGCCGCAGCCGGCCGCGAGCCCGGCGCCCGGGAGGCCGCCGCAGCGCTCATGAGCCAGTTCGCCCTTTCGACGATGTTCGCCCAGCAGCCGCGCTTCGAGGACGGCGCCGGCTTCGCCCGCTTCGCCGCCGAAGCCGGTTACGACGCCGTCGAAATCAGCCACTCGACGCCGGCCGCGAAGGTCGCCGCCATTCGCGCGGCGAGGGTGCTCCCGATCGTCTCGATTCACCAGCCTGCGCCGTACGAACGGCTCCCAAACGGGCGGGGCAACGGGAGCCTGAATCTTGCCGCGCTCGATGAGGATGAGCGGCGCCAGGCGGTTGCGGCCGCTGCCCGGTCCATCGACCTGGCGGCCGAGGTCGGCGCCCGGCGGGTGGTCGTCCACCTGGGCCATGTGGGCACGGTGTCCGAACAGTTCGAGGAAGAGCTTGCCCTGCGCCGCGCCTTCGACGCCGGGGAACGGGAGAGCGCACGGGTTAGGGAACTGCGCGAGGCGCTCATCGCCCGGAGGGCTGCGACCGCCGGGCCGCACCTCGCTGCTGCCCGGCGGTCGCTCCAGGAGCTGGTTGCCCTCGCCCGGCCCCGCGGCATCGCCATCGGCATCGAAAACCGTTACCACTACCACGAGATCCCGCACCCCGACGAGTACGCGCAGCTTCTCGATGGGTTCGCGCCCGAGGAGGCCGGCTACTGGCACGACGTCGGCCATGCTGAGGTGCTCCACCGGCTCGGACTCATCGACCGGCACGCCTGGCTCGACCGCTGGTCGGGCCGGTGCATCGGCGCCCACCTCCACGATGTCGAAGGCATCGGCGACCATCGCGCCCCGGGCGACGGCGACGTCTCCTGGGAGTATGTCGTCCAGGGCATCCGGCACCTGTCGTCGTTCACGCTCGAAATCAACCAGCACCAGCCCGACGAGCGGGTCCGCGCGGCCCGCGGTTTCCTGGCTGGCGTCGGGCTCGGCTAAAACTCGAGCTCGAGGCTGATGTCCAGGGCGCGGGCGCTGTGGGTGAGCGCCCCGACCGAGATTGCATCGACGCCCGTCTCTGCGATTGCGCGCACGGTGTCGAGGCGGACGCCGCCCGAGGCCTCGAGCCTGGCCCGCCCGGCCACCCGCCGCACTGCCTCCGCCATCTCCTCGCGGGTCATGTTGTCGAGAAGAATCCACTCCGGCTGTGCGGCGAGCGCCTCCTCCAGCTGCTCGAGCCGGTCGATTTCAATCTCGATCGCGATGCCGGGGCGAAGCGCGCGGATGGCGGCCGCCGCTTCGGCCAGTGTTCGCCCCTCTCTTCGAATCGCTTCGCGGTGGTTGTCCTTGATCATCGCCATCGCAGCGAGGTCGCGCCGGTGATTGGTGCCGCCGCCGCACCTGACTGCGTACTTCTCGAGGTCGCGCAGGCCGGGGGTGGTCTTCCGGGTGTCCAGGACGCGGACGCCGGTGCCGGCAACCGTATCGACGAAGGCCCGCGTCAGGGTTGCGGTGCCGCACATCCGCTGCAGGAAATTGAGCGCCACACGCTCCGCCTGGAGGAGCGCCCGCACCGGTCCCTCGACGGTCGCAAGATGGTCCCCCCGGGTGAACCGGTCCCCGTCCTGCACGTGCGGGGTAGACCGGCAGCGGCTGTCGAGGAGGCGGAAGCAGGCCGCCGCCACGTCGAGCCCTGCCGCGACGCCGCCTTCTTTTGCGAGGAACGTCGCCCTGCCCTCCAGGCCGGGGTCCACGGTCGCGAGCGTCGTAACATCGTCGAACGCGCGGTCTTCGTTGAGGGCAGCTCGCACCACCGCCTCAATCACTGCCGGGTCGAGCGGATCAAGCACGGATGAACACCTGCCGTCGGCGCCAGTGTGCGTCGTCGCGCTCGGGGTAGTCGCTCCGGTAGTGGCCGCCGCGGCTCTCCGTCCGGCGCAACGCGGCTGTGAGCATAAGGGCCGCGACGGTGGTCATCTGCTGCCGTTCAAACTCCTCCCGGGTGCATACCGCCGCCAGGCGGGCCGGCCATCCCGCGATAGTCCGCAGCCCCCGCTCGAGCCCGGGCCCGTCTCGTTCGATCCCGGCGCACTCCCACATCATCGCCTGGAGCTCGCGGTGCGACGGCGCGGCAGTCGCAGGGGCGGGGAAGGGGATGCGGTCCGGCGTGGCCGGCGCTGCTCCGCCGCCTCCCGCGGCGAGGTGCTCCACCACCCGCTTGCCGAAGACGACGGTTTCCATCAGGGAGTTGCTCGCCAGCCGGTTGGCGCCATGCACGCCGGTGCAGGCGCACTCGCCGCACGCGTACAGCCGGGCGACCGTCGTTCGGCCCCAGGTGTCGGTCCGCACGCCCCCCATCAGGTAGTGGGCCGCCGGGGCCACCGGGATGGGGTCCACCCGCATGTCGATGCCCGCCTCCATGCAGTGGGCAAAGATGGCCGGAAACCGCGCCGCCAGATCGACGGACTTGAGCCCGGTGCAGTCGAGATAGACGTGGTCACTTCCCTCCCGGCGCATCTCCCGGACGATTGCCCGTGAGACGACGTCGCGCGGCGCAAGGTCTGCGAGCGGGTGGTACCGCTGCATGAACGCCTCGCCCGCAAGATTTCGGAGCACGGCCCCCTCGCCCCTGACCGCTTCCGAGATCAGAAACGTGGGAAGGCCGGGCACCCGCAGGGCCGTGGGGTGGAACTGGTAGAACTCGATGTCGGCAATCTCCGCGCCTGCGTCGAAGGCGAGCGCCACGCCATCGCCTGTCGCCACCTCTGGATTGGTCGTGTGCGAAAAGAGCTGCCCGGCCCCGCCGGTGCCGAGGACAATGGCATCGCCTTCGTACCACTCCCGCTCGCCGGTTTGGAGGTGGACCGCCTCGACGCCGTGCGCCTCGCCTTCCTCGACCGCCAGCCGCGTGACAAGCGTGTGGTCGAGGATGGTGATTGCGGGATCCATCGCGGCTGCCGAAAGCGCCGTCTCGATCTCCGCACCGGTCCGGTCCCCGCCGGCGTGCAGGACACGCGCGCGGCTGTGGGCGGCCTCTCGGCCGAGCGCAACCTCGCCGCCCAGCGAGTCGAACGACACGCCGTACCGCACGAGGTCGCGGATGCGCGCCGGCGCCTCGTAGCAGAGGATGCGGGCCGCTTCTTCGTCGACGAGCCCGGCCCCGGCCGCAATCGTGTCAGCAAGGTGCTGTTCCGGGGAATCGAGCGGGCCGACCGCGGCCGCGATGCCGCCCTGCGCCCAGCGGGTGTTGCAGTCGTCGATGCTGCCCTTGGTGAGAACCAGCACCGGGCCGAGCCGCCGGGCTTCGAGTGCGACGAACAATCCCGAGATCCCGCTGCCGACCACGATGACCGCGTACCGCCTCCGGGTCCCGGGAGCGCCTGTCATGCAGTTAGTGTACGGGCTACACGAAGTCCCCACCAACACGACATCCGGTTCGCCTGTCGGCACGGGCCCCGGTATGCTGTGGAGCTATCGAAATTCCTGAGAGAAGTAAAGGCCCCTACGATGTTTTCCAAGGTCCTGGTAGCGAACCGCGGCGAAATCGCGCTCCGCATCGTCCGCGGCCTTCGTGACCTCGATATTCGGTCGGTGGCCGTCTACTCCGATGTGGACCGCCTGTCGCAGCACGTCCGCTATGCGGACGAGGCGCACTACATCGGGCCGGCAGACGCCCGCCAGAGCTACCTCAACGTCGAGCGCATCATCGATGTCGCCAAGCGGTGCGGCGCCGATGCCGTCCACCCCGGTTACGGATTCCTCGCCGAGAACGCCGAATTCGCCGAAGCCTGCGAACAGGCCGGCCTCGTCTTTATCGGCCCGTCGCCGGAATCCATCCGCCGCCTGGGCGACAAGATCGAGGCCCGCCGCATCGCTGAGCAGGCTGGGGTTCCCGTGCTGCCAGGGAGCGGCGAGCTGACCTCGGTCGATGAAGCGCTTGCGTACGCCGAGCGCATCGGCTACCCGGTGATGATTAAAGCCGCCGCGGGCGGGGGCGGGCGCGGCATCCGGCTCATCGAGACGCCCGAAGAGCTTCCCGGCGCTGCCGCGCGCGCCATGCAGGAAGCCGCCGCCGCATTCGGCAACCCGGCCATCTACGTCGAAAAGAACCTGAAGCGCGTCCGCCACATCGAGGTGCAGGTCATCGGCGACCGCTACGGCAACATCGTGCCGCTTGGCGAGCGCGAGTGCTCGATCCAGCGGCGCCATCAAAAAATCATCGAAGAGTGCCCATCGGTCGCGGTCAGCCCCCAGCTCCGGCGGACGCTCTCGCGCGCAGCGGTGCGCATCGCGCGTGCCGCCAATTACCATAACGTCGGAACAGTGGAGTTCCTGCTCGACGAAGGCGGGCACCATTACTTCCTCGAAATGAACACCCGGCTGCAGGTCGAACACCCGGTCACCGAAATCGTCACCGGCACCGACCTTGTCAAAGACCAGATCATCGTCGCGGCCGGCGAAGAGCTTCCCTACGAAGAGGCCGACCTCCTGACCCGCGGCTGGGCGATCGAGTGCCGCATCGTCGCCGAAGACCCGTTCAACAACTTCCTGCCGTCGGTCGGGCGGGTCGTCTTTGCGCGCGAACCGGCGGGCCCGGGCATCCGCGTCGAAAGCGCCCTCTACGACGGCATGGAAGTGACGCCGTACTACGACTCCCTCCTGGCCAAGGTCACTGCCTGGGGCCGGAACCGCGAAGGCGCCCGCCAGCGCATGAAGCGCGCCCTCGCCGAGTTTCGCGTCGTCGGCGTCGCCACGAACATCCCCTACCTCCAGCAAATCCTCGACCTCCCCGATTTCATCGCCGGCGACATCGATACCGGCTTCCTCGACCGGAACCAGGTGCTCGCGGAGGAACACTACGAGGAGCAGCGGCGAGCCGCCGAAATCGCTGCCCTCCTGCTGGTCACCGTCGGCGAGCGGGACTCCGGCGACCGGCCGCTCAACGGACAGGCCGCGCCGACCAACGGCTACCGCGCGCAGATCGGCGCCTGGCGGCGCCAGCAGAGCGCTTCGACCCTCGCAGGAGGTGGCATGGGCCGATGGCCGAGAAGTTTCTAGTCCGCACCGAGGACTCGTTCGAAGCGTACGAAATCGAGCGGCACGAAACGGGCGTCCGTGTCCGGCGCGAAGGCGAAGAACACTGGACCGAGGTCGAGCTCCACCGTGTCGGCGACTCGCAGCTGTACCTGCTGATGCTTGAGCATCGGCCCGTGGAGATTTACCTCGAACGTCGCCGCGGCGGCGCCCGCGCCACCATCGGCCGGCACGGGTTCGACTTCAAGGTCGAGCGCTGGCGCCCGCAGGCCGCGAAACTGGCCGCGCAGCAGGTCCAGACCGGTCTCCGGCGCATCACCGCGCCGATGACCGGCTCGATCATCGAGGTGCGCTGCCGGCCGGGAGACCAGGTGGCGCAGGGCGATGTTCTTCTCGTTATCGAGTCGATGAAGATGAACAACGAACTCCGCTCGCCCGCGGCCGGCGTTGTTGAGCAGGTCGCCGTCGCAAACGGCCAGCGTGTCAATGCCGGGGACCTGCTCGTTGCCCTCCACGTCAGCTGAACCGCATTCGGGCTATTGACCCCCTCCCGGCGCCGGCGCTAGGGTAAGGATGGCTGTGCTAGACGGGGAGCTAGCGGTGCCCTGAACCCGCAATCCGCTATAGCGGGGTCGAATTCCTGCTCGAGGGCTGCGCTTTCGGGGACTGTCCTCTTCAGTCGGCGCCGAGGGTCTGGTCCTGCGCGGCGAGGCGCTCCGAACCTGGTCAGGTCCGGAAGGAAGCAGCCATAAGGGGTTTGCCTCGGGTGCCGCAGTCAACCGGGCCTGAGCCGGCTGTTGCAGAGCAAGCCCGGGAGCCAGTTCGACAGCAGGTGCACGGCCACCTTTCCAACGCTTCGACCGGCCCGGCCCCGCACGGGCTCGCGTCAATCCACGAGGAGTGCGTGTGACGCAGGCCCTGCCGCGGCCCTTGGGCCGTTCCCGGCTCCGCTCCGAGCGCCGTGCGTATGTCCGGCGGGCCCGCGCGCGGATCTTCCGCGGGCGCAACCACGCGGCCGCCGTGGTCGCGCTCACGCTGGTCGTCATCGCCGGGTTCCGAGCCTTCCCGGGCCGCGATGTTCTCGTCGTCTCAGACGCCGGCGCACAGGTCTACCACACGGTCTTCCCCGGCGAAGTCTGGTCGCTGCCCGGCCTCGACCGCCCCGAGGCGGGCAGGCCTCGAACCTTCGCGTCCACCGGGCTCGCCGGCATCGGCCTCCCGCGTACCCGCGACGTGACGATGGTGGTCGACGGCCGGGAGTTCCTTCTGCGTACGTCCGCGGCAACGATCGGCGGCGCCCTCGCCTCTGCCGGCGTCGAACTCGGCCCCCGAGACCGGGTCCGCCTGAACGGCGCCGTGGCAACCCCCGGGACGCCGCTCTCCGGCGTCCGGCTCACGTCTGCCAGCGCGCAGGGCATCAATGCCGTCGGCCGGCCCCGCATCGAGGTTGAACGCGCCCGCCGCTACGTCGTTTTCATCGACGCCATGCGCGTCGACGTGCAGTCGTCTGCCGCGACGGTCGGCGAACTCGTCGCGGACCTGGGGCTCATCGTCCGCGAGGCCGACCTCGTGGAGCCGCCGATGGACACCCCGCTGACCGCCGGCATGGCGGTCCGCCTGGCGCCCGCGCGCACCATTACGGTCGTCCTCGACGGCCAGGCGCAGGCGCTCTACACCAGGGCGGCCACGGTTGCCGAGGTGCTGGTCCTCCTGGACCTGCAGGGGGCCGAGGTCGTTGAACTCTCGCATGCGCGGGACGCGTACCTTCCGGCCGGCAGCACCCTCGTGGTTGGGACTCTCCGGACGATCCGCGAAGAGGTCGTCGAGCCGCTGCCGCCGGCGACGCTTGTCGAAGAGGACCCGTCGCTGCCGCGCGGCCATGTCCGGCTCATCACCGGGCGGCCGGGCGAGGTCCGCACCGTCGTCGAAGCGGTGTACCGGAACGGGGTGCTCGAGTCGCGTACGGTGGTCAGCCAGGCCGTCACGCGAGCGCCGGTCGCCAACCGCCAGGTGGTGGGAACGCGCGACGCGGACGCTCCGGGGCTCTTCCTCGCAAGCCCGGAGTACACCGGTCCGTACCGGAAAAAGCTCACGGTTTGGGCCACCTGGTATAACGCCAGCCACGGCCCTTGGGCTCCCGGCGACCCCGCGTACGGCAGGACTGCCACCGGCGTCATCGTCGACCGCGGCATTTGCGCCGTCGACCCGCAGGTGATTCCGCTCGGCACCCGGTTCGTCGTGCCCGGGTATGGGCTCTGCGTGGCGGCCGACGTCGGCGGCGGCATCAAGGGCGCGAAGATCGACCTCGGCTTTCCCGAGGATGCCGGCCCGAACCCGTGGCGCACGGGGACAGTCGATATCTACATCCTCGACTGACCCGGGCGGCCCAACCTACGATGGAATCGTGGCCCGTACCCAATCCGAACGGTTGCCCGGCCCGCGCCCGCGCAAGGCGCTCGGCCAGCACTTCCTCCGCGATTCGGGGGTGCTGGCCGACATCGTCACGGCGCTGCACGTCCCCGGGGGCGGTCTCGTGGTCGAAATCGGCGCCGGCACCGGCCAGCTGACCGCTGCCCTCCTCGATGCGGGCTGCGAGGTCCTCGCCGTCGAGATCGAGCCCCGGCTCGTCGGGCACCTTCGCAATCGTTTCCGCAAGCACGAGCGGCTGCGCATCGTCGAAGGCGACGCCCGCACCATTGACTTTGGCGGGCTGGTCCCGCCCGGGAGGCCGTTCGTGGTCGTCGGCAATCTTCCGTACTTCGCGGCCAATCCGATCGTCCGCAACATCCTCGAGAATCCCCGGCGCCCGCAGGAAGCGGTCGTCATGGTCCAGCGGGAAGTCGCCCGGGAGATGGCTGCAGCGCCGGGCGAATGGTCGCTCCACACCGTCTCCATCCGCGTGTATGCCGAGCCCGAGCTCCTCTTCGACGTTCCGCCGGAAGCCTTCGACCCGCCGCCTGCCGTCTGGTCGTCGGTGGTCCGGCTCAGCATCCTGCCCGAGCCGCGGATCCCTGAGGCCGAAATTCCGGAGTTCTTCGAGTTCGTAAGCCGCGTATTCCGCAACCCGCGGAAGCAGGTCCATAACAGCCTCGCAAGGGGTGTTTGGCTCCCGCCCGGCGGCGCCCGCGAGGCGCTCGAACGCGCCGGCATCGACCCGATGCGCCGCCCCGAGACGCTCAACCTCGAGGAGTGGCAGGCGCTGCGGCGCGCGTGCCGCGAGGTGGTCGCGGTTGGCTGAGCGGCTGGCTGCACCGGCGCCGGCGAAAGTCAATCTCGCGCTGGATGTGCTCGGCCGGCGCACCGACGGCTACCACGAACTCGACACCCTGTTTCTCGAGCTCGAACTCGCTGACCGGCTTGAACTCGTTCCGGCTGATGCTCCGGGACTCGAGGTTTCGGGGCCGCACGCGACGGACGTGCCCGCCGGCCCCGGGAATCTCGCCTGGCGGGCCCTCGAACTTGCTGCCGCGGCTGCCGGCGTTGTGCCGCGGTACACCCTGCGCATCGACAAGCAGATCCCGGCCGCCGGGGGGCTCGCCGGCGGATCGTCCGACGCTGCGGCCGTGCTTCGGCTCGCTGCGCGGCTCTGGCCGGAAAGCGCGCCGAAGCTGCCGGCCCTGGCGCTCGAGCTCGGGAGCGACGTCCCGTTCTTCCTCTTGGGCGGGTTCGCGCGGGGCCGCGGGCGCGGCGAGCTCCTCGAGCCGCTCCCGCCGCTGTGCGCGCACGACGTTGTGCTCTTCCTGCCCCCGGCCGGCACGGAGGCCGTGGAGCGGAAAACGGCTGCAGTCTTCGCGAAGCTGGCGGAACTTGACCCGCGCCCGCCTGCGGTCTCTTCGGTGCTCGAACGCGTCCGCGGCGGCTCCCTTTCGACCGAGGACCTGCTGGGCGCCAATGCACTCGAACGCGCTGCGCTTGCCGTCTTCCCCTGGCTGGAGGAGCACCGTGCGCGGATCGAGGCGGCGATTGGGAGCCCGGTTGTGCTGACGGGGGCCGGCCCAACCTGGTTCTGGATCGGACCGGCCGGGTCCGGGCGGGCCGTCGCGCAGCGCGCCCGGCAGGCGGGGCTCGAGGTCATCGAGACACGGACGGCTGCGCGGTGACGGTCAACACGATCATTGCCGGCTGGGCGATGGGCTACGCCATGGCCATCATCTCCACCTTCGCCCTCACCTACATCGCCGTGCAGCCCGGGGCTCAGCGGTTCGTCCAGCGCATCATTGACCCCGAGGTGCCCGGGGCGCTCCTCGCGGTTCCGATTTCGATCGGCACCGGCATTCTCTGGACCATGGGCGGGCTCGTCCTCGCTTCGCTCTACCTGCTGGGGGATTTCTCCGAGATGCGGCCCGCGCTCGGGGCGCCGAGCGGCCCTTGGCTGCTGCTGGTGGCGGCGCTTGGCTGGCTGCCGGTGCCGGTGCTCTGGCTGATTTCGCGGCGGCTCTGGTGGCTGTGGCTGGGCATGTCCGGGAGCTTCATCGTCCTCTTCGGCTGGGCGATGCCCCTCCTCGGGGAGCGGTGATATACTCCCCCCACTCGTGAAAATCCGAACGAATCTCCGGAGGGCGCCGTTTGCCGGGCACCATCATTGACATGCACCTGCATACCACCCGGGGCGCCTCGGATTCCATGCTCGACCCCGATGACCTCATCGCCGAGGCGCGCCGCGTCGGGCTGACCGGCGTGAACATCACCGAGCACGACCGGATGTGGGAGCCCTGGGACCTCAACCCCTTCCGCAAGAAGCACGAAGGCATCTTCGTCTCGAACGGCATGGAAGTTTCCACCGATATGGGGCACATCCTCGCCATCGGGCTGAAGGGGTACGCACCGGGCATCCGCCGCCTCGAAAAGCTCCGCGAGGTGGCCGACGAGCAGGGAGCTTTCTTGATCGTCGCGCACCCCTTCCGCCACTTCTTTGACCCGGTACACTTCAAGCGCGAGGGCAAGGAGCCGTTCAGGCTGACCCCCGAGGAAGCCGCCAGGCTGCCGGTGTTCCAGCTGGTCGATGCCATCGAAGTCCTCAACGGCTGCAACACCCCGCGCGAGAACTACTTCGCCCTCCAGGTCGCGAAGGTGCTCGGCAAGCCGGGCACCGGCGGCTCCGATGCCCACAGCACCCAGGGCATCGGCTACTTCACGGCGGTCTTCGAAGAGGAGCTCCTGAGCCAGGAGCACATGGTCGACCAGCTCCACAAGGGCAGGTTTTACCCGGCGCGCGGCCTCCCCGAGGGAAAGCTCGAAAACTACTGGGAGACCGCCGAGCCCATCCCGTTCTACGAATGAACGCCGCTCCCGACGCCATAGCCGGTTGCGAGGTGGCCCGTGGGCGCTGACCGGCGCGCGTGGCTTGCCATCGGTGCGATGGCCACCGCCTGCGCGCCCGGCATTGCCCTCCGCTTTGCAGGCTACCATCCCCCCGCGGTCGCCGGCGCCGCGATCTTCGGGCTCGCCATCCTCGCCGCTGCCTTCCTCCTGAGCTGGGGCGCCGAGACTGCCGAGATGGACATCTCGCAGGGGCTCGCGCTGGCGATCATCGCCATCATCGCGGTCCTGCCCGAGTACGCCGTCGACTTTGTTCTTGCCTGGAAGGCCGGCGCTGACCCCGCCGAGGCCGAGCGCGGGCTTGCCGTCGCCAACATGACGGGAGGGAACCGGCTGCTCATCGGTATCGGCTGGCCGCTCGTCTTCTTCCTGTTCTTCTACCGCACACGCATCAAGGAGCTCATCGTAGACCGCGAGCGAAGCCTCGAACTCACCTTCCTGGCAGCGGCCACGGCCTACGTCATCTTTATCCCGCTCCGCAGCCACGTCAGCGTCATCGACACCATCGTGCTCGTGTCGCTCTTTGTGATGTACATGTTCTTCACCTCGCGGGTCGAGACGGAGGAGGTGGAACTCGTTGGGCCGGCTCGCGCCATCGGGGCCCTCCAGAATGCGCCCCGGCGAGCGGTCGTGGTCGTCCTGCTGGTCTACAGCGCGGCGGCTATCTTCGCCTCTGCCGAGCCGTTTGCGGAGTCGCTCGTCCACATCGGTGAGCAGTTCGGTGTGAGCGAATTTTTCCTGATCCAGTGGCTGGCACCGCTCGCCTCTGAATCACCCGAGGTGCTGGTCGCCTGCCTGCTCGCATGGCGCGGACGTGCCGCCGCGGGCATGGGCGTTCTCATCTCCTCCAAGGTCAACCAGTGGACGCTCCTCATCGGGACGCTCCCGGTCGCATTCCTCGTCTCAGCGGGCGACTTCGGGTGGACCATCGGCTTGCCGCTGGATGCGCGCCAGCGCGACGAAATCTTCCTGACAGCTGCGCAGAGCGCCTTTGCCATTGCTGTGTTCGCGAATCTGAAAATGTCGCGGGTCGAGGCCGCCGCGCTCTTCCTGCTGTTCGCGACCCAGCTGTTCATCACGAACGAGCACGCGCGCGTGCTCTACGGAATGGCCTACGCGGCGCTCTGCCTCGTCCTGCTGGCCTGGAACTGGCGCGACCTGCCCCGAACCGCGCGCGATGCCTTCGCCATCATGCGCGGCCGTGAGCTGCCTGGAGCGGAACACGAACTCCCTGCGCGCGACCCGGACCCCGTCCCGTAGGTTCGCCGGATCGCGAAGGCCGCCTCCGCGGGCGGCCATTCGACGTGGAAGGCAGGGGTGGTACGCCCGGGAGGATTCGAACCTCCGACCTTTGGGTCCGCAACCCAACACTCTATCCCCTGAGCTACGGGCGCAAAGAAAACGTGGTGCCGAAGGTGAGATTTGAACTCACACGCCCACAGGGGGCACTACGCCCTGAACGTAGCGCGTCTGCCATTCCGCCACTTCGGCACTCTTACGATTATCGGCCCCCCGGACACCCCGTTCAACCGAGAATCGACTGGTGGGCGGTACTGGACTCGAACCAGTGGCCTCGTCGGTGTGAACGACGCGCTCTAACCATCTGAGCTAACCACCCGCCGGATTCTCAGTCTATGCCCGGCGGCCAGCCTGTTCAACCGCTTCCCTCACGGCCTCCCCTCCGCATGCCGCCGCTGCTACAGTGACCCGCATGGACGAATCGATCCGCATCGAGCGCGACGCTCTTGGCGAATTCCCTGTTCCGCGCGATGCCCTTTACGGCATCGATACGGCGCGTGCCGTGGCGAACTTCCCCATCTCCGGCCAGCGGTTTCCGCTGCACATCATCCACGCGCTGGCGCTGCTCAAGGCCGGCGCGGCCCGGGCCAACCGCCAGCTCGGCCTGCTCGAGCCGGACCTCGCTGGCGCCATCATGGCCGCCGCAACGGAAGTGGCGGAAGGCCGCTGGGACGACCAGTTCCCGGTCGACGTCTACCAGACCGGGTCCGGAACCTCGAGCAACATGAACGTCAACGAGGTCATCGCCAACCGGGCGAACGAGCTGCTCGGCGGCGGCCCCCGCGGCGTCTACCGGCCCGTCCACCCGAACGACCACGTCAACCGCGGGCAGTCATCGAACGACGTTATCCCCACGGCCATTCACCTTGCTGCCGTCCGCCGCATCCGGGAGCACCTGCTGCCCGGGCTGTACCGGCTGGAGGCCGCCCTGCAGGCGAAAGCGAATGAGTTTGACGGCGTCGTCAAGACGGGGCGGACCCACCTGATGGACGCCGTACCCATCCGGCTCGGCCAGGAGTTCCGGGGCTACGCCGGCCAGGTCGAGCGTGCGCGGCGCCGCGTCACGGCTGCCGGCGAAGCGCTCCGCGAGGTTGCCCTCGGGGGAACCGCAGTCGGCACCGGGCTCAACACGCACCCTGAGTTCGCCGGGCGCGTCCTGGCCTACGTCTCCGAAGTCGCGCGGGTGCAGCTGGTCGAGACGACCAACCACTTTCAGGCGCAGTCATCGATCGACGGCATCGTCGAAGCAAGCGGTCACCTTCGTACCGCCGCTGTCGCGCTGGTCAAAATTGCGAACGACCTCCGGCTGATGGCCAGCGGGCCCCGCGCCGGGCTCGGCGAAATCGAACTCCCGGCCCTCCAGCCGGGGAGCAGCATCATGCCGGGGAAGGTGAACCCCGTCATCCCCGAGGCGGTTGTCCAGGTTGCGGCGCGCGTGGTCGGCAACGATGCCACGATCAGCATGGCAGGCCAGTGGGGATTTTTCGAACTCAATACGATGCTCCCGGTCGCCGGTGCGGCGCTGCTGGAGTCCATCGAGCTCCTCGGCAACGCCGCCGCCGTTTTCGCCGAAAAGTGCATTGCCGGCATCCGCGCCACCGACCGCGGTCCGCAGCTCGTCGAGCAGGGGCTGGCCATCGCAACGCCGCTCGCCCTCGAAATCGGGTATGACCGCGCCGCCGAGCTCGTGAAGCTGGCGCTCCGGGAGGGGCTGACCATCCGGGAGGCAGCCCGCCGCGAACTTGGGCTGCCTGACCGTGAGCTGGACCGGCTGTTCGATGTCCGGCGGATGACCGGGAACTGACCCTCGCGCCAGCCGCCGGGGACGTCTCCCGCCAGGCCGTCCCCGGCTACGGCTCCAGCGGGTAGAAGACCAGCCCGGTGCCCAGCTTCGGGTGGAAGAAGGTCGACTTCTGGGGCATCCGCTCACCCTGGTCCGCGAGCCGCATCACGTCTTCGATGCTGACAGGGTTCAGCAGGAATGCAGCGGAGCTCCCGGGGCGGTCGTCGAGGAAGGCGAAGACCTCCTCGAGGTCGTGGGTGTATGCGATGGCGCCGGCAGCAAGGTCCTCGTCGGAGATGTTCCAGAGCGGTTCGAGCACGCCGTAGCGCAGGACGTTGGGTCCGATCCCCAGCCATGCCTCCGACCGCCCGGCGGGGATGCTGCCGGCGAGCCTTGCCCCAGGCCGCCGGCGGAGGGCGTAGACCTGGCGGGGCTCGAGTTCGAGGGCGACGGTATCGCACGTTTCGAGGAGCGCCATCAGCGCTTCGGTCCGCTCCGGTTCGCCCTCGGGGAGCTTGACGTGTTCGATTTCAAAGGCGTCACCGAGCCGCCGGCGCCAGTCTGCCGGTGCCGGGCGCGGGACGAGCCGGTGGATTGGGCGAATCACCAGCCCCGGGTCGTCGGCAGCGACGATGGCCGCCATCGTGAAGCGCGCCGGGTGCGTCGGGGGAAGCTCGCCCTGCGCGAGACGCCAGTTGCGGTAGTTCACCGCTGTCTCGTACCGGTGGTGCCCGTCGGCGATGTAGAACGACTCGGCGAGGAGCGGCGCGAGCTGGCGCATCTCGTAACTCCCGGCCTCGACCGCCCAGAAGCGATGGTGGTCCCCTTCGAAGCTGGTGGCAACGGCAGTCGGGGGCAGCTCCGCGATGACCCGCTCGATGAACTGCCGCAGCTGCCCTGCACGGTCCCGGGCGATGCAGAACACCGGGCTGAACTGGACGCCTGTGGCCTGGAGCAGTTTGAGGCGGTCCTCCTTCGGGCCCGACATCGTGAACTCGTGCGGTTTCACCCCGCCGGCCTCCCACGGCTGGGCCTCAACTGCCGCAATGACGCCGCGCCGGGTGTAGATGTGCCCGCCTTCGATGAACTCCTGTTCGTAGACGTAGAGCATCGGCGCCGGGTCGCGTGCCAGCAGCTGCCGCTCCGTCCAGTCGCGCAGGAGGCTCGCCACCCGGGCATACCGTTCTTCGCCGCCATCGGCGAGTTCGAGGTGCACAGCGTTGCATGGATTCCGCTCGGCGAGCGCCCGCTGCATCGCAGGCGTGATTACGTCGTACGGCGGTGCGAGGAGGTCATCGAGAGGGCCGGCGGCCGGCGTGTACCGCAGTCCGCGGAACGGCATGAACTGGGGCATCGTCTCTCCCGGTCGGGTCGTGGTGGTCGTTTGTTCGGCGGGGCGCCGGACCGGTAAGATCCGAATCCCCATGCCAACATACTGCGTCTTTTGCAATATTGTCGCGGGCAAGGAGCCCGCGAATATCATTTACGAGGATGACGAAATTATCGTTATCCAGAATATCCTGCGCTGGGTCCCCGTTATGCTGCTGGCGATGACCAAGCAGCACACCACGCAGGCCGAACTCTGGGCGTATCACATGGGAAAGGTCGGCCCCATCGCGGCCGAGATCGGACGCCAGCTCTGCCCGGGCGGCTTCCGCCTGCTCTCGAATTTCGGGTACGACGCGATGCAGAGCCAGGAGCACGGCCACCTCCACATTCTCGGCGGCACGTTCCTCGGCCATTACGTGGGCTGAGCGGCGGCCAGCGCCTCCTGCTGCTTCGCGAAGAGCTGCCCGATGCCGTGCCGGGCAAGGTCGAGCAGGGCATCCATGGCGGCACGCGAAAACGGCTTCCCCTCGGCGGTGCCCTGGACCTCGACGTAGGCGTCCTCGCCGGTCATCACCACATTGAAGTCGACCTCTGCGGTCGAGTCCTCCTCGTAGCAGAGGTCGAGCATTGGCACGCCGCCGACGATACCAACCGAGACAGCAGCCACCGGCGAGAGGATGCACGCCTCGCTGACCAGGCCGGCTGCTGCCAGCTTCCGGACGGCCAGCCGAAGCGCAACGTACGCCCCGGTGATGGAGGCCGTCCGCGTGCCCCCGTCGGCCTGGAGGACGTCGCAGTCGAGCGTGATGGTGCGCGGACCAAGCAGCTCGAGGTCGACCACGCCCCGCAGCGAGCGGCCGATGAGCCGCTGAATCTCCTGCGTGCGGCCGCCCGGCCGTCCGCGCTCTACCTCGCGCTGGCTGCGGGTGTGAGTTGCCCTGGGCAGCATGGCGTATTCGGCGGTAACCCAGCCGCTCTGAGTGTTCCGCAGGAACGGCGGCTGCCGGTCCTCGACGCTTGCGGCGCACAGGACGCGCGTTCGCCCAAACTCGACGAGGCAGCTCCCTTCGGCAAAGTCGAGAACATTGGTGGCAAGATGCACGGGGCGCAGCTCGTCTGGAGCGCGCCCATCGATGCGCGTGGTCATGATGGGCTCCGGGAGCAGGATGGCGTCTCCGAGGGTAGCCGCGGGCCCGCTCCCGGGCAAAGCCGCTACCGCTCCGTCCGCACCCGGATACGCCCTCCCTCCACGTCGACCCGGATGCGGCCGTCGGCGTCGGTCCGTACCACGGTGGCGCCTTCGAGCGCAGCCAGGGTGCTCGGGTGGGGGTGACCGAACGGGTTGCCCGCTCCGACGCTGATGAGCGCCAGGCCGCCATTCGCCAGCGCGAGGAAGTTGGGGTCGCTCGTCCGTGAACCGTGGTGGGGCACTTTCAGGATGTCGACCTGCTCAAGCCCGGCCGCAAGAAGCGCCCGCTGGGCCGGCCCCTCGCTGTCGCCCGTGAGCAGCAGCCGGACGCCGTCGTACTCGACCAGCACCACCAGGGACCGCTGGTTGAGCGACCCACCGCCGCCTTCCGGCGGCCAGAGCACCGTGAACTGGACGCCGTCGACCGAGAAGTGGTCTCCGGCCCGGGCGACG
The DNA here is from genome assembly GCF_008838325.1 of Tepidiforma bonchosmolovskayae. Classification (GTDB taxonomy): domain Bacteria; phylum Chloroflexota; class Dehalococcoidia; order Tepidiformales; family Tepidiformaceae; genus Tepidiforma; species Tepidiforma bonchosmolovskayae. The sequence continues at coordinate 2,589,409 of NZ_CP042829.1, forward strand.
CTCTCCCGGTCCTCGACCGCGGCTGTCGCCAGGGCTGCCGTGCGGGTATCGTTCCGGTCGCCTGTGGTGACGACGGTCCGCACCCGGTAGCGCGACGCCAGTGCCGGCAGCCCCCCGATATGGTCCTCCTGCGGGTGACTCACGAGGACGAGTTCGATCGTGCGGTCCCAGTGCGGCATCACGGCGCCGAGCTGCCGTGCGAGCCGGAGGCCGCTCGGCCCGGTGTCGACCAGCACCTGCGCGCCGCCTGGCGTTGTGAGCAGGATGGCGTCCCCCTGCCCGATGTCCAGCATGTCGATGCGGAGGTGCCCGGGGCGCCCGTCGATGCCGGGCGCTATCGCGAGCACGAGCGCGCCCGTTGCCCCGCCGACCAGCAGCCGATTGCCCAGCACCGCGCGGCTCCGCACCGTTTCGGGGAGTTCGCGCGTGTCGGGGAGGTAGCGGTAGGCGATGAGCGCGGCGGCCGCCAGGAGCGACATTGCGAGTGCGGCTGTCCCCGGGCTCAGCCGCCCGGATTCGAGGGCTGCCCAGCCGGGGCTGGCAGCGAGCTGCGCGGTGTCGAGGATGAAGGCGAGCGGGTAGTAGGCGGCTGCGCCCGCCGCTGCAGCGGCTCCCGGCGCGGCCGCTCCTGCCAGCGCAGTCGCCAGGGAGGCCCAGAACGCGACCGCGACGACCGGCTGCACCAGCACGTTCGCGAGCGGCCCGATGAGCGAGACGGAGCCGAAATGCGCCCACGTTATCGGCGTGGTGGCGATGGTGGCGGCCAGCGAAAGCGCCGCCACGTCGGTGAGCCAGCCGGGCAGCCAGCTGACCGGCCACCAGCGCCGCGCCGACTCGGCGCCATGACGGAGCCACGGCCCGAAGGCAATCAGGCCGGCAGTGGCTGCCGCGCTGAGCTGGAACCCGGGGTCAACGGCAAGCCGCGGCCACCCGGCGGTGATGACGATAACGGCGGCGGCAAGGCCGGGCATCCCGCTCTGGGGACGCCCGATAAGTTCCCCCGCGAACAACACGGCGGTCATGACCGCCGCCCGCACCACGCTCGGTTCGAAGCCGGCAATCGCGACGTACCCTGCAACCGCGACCGCTGCGAGCGGCCAGCCCCGTCGCCGGCCGATGAGCCGGACGGCAGCTGCCATCGTGAGGGCCGCAACCAGCACAAGATTCGCGCCCGACACCGCCACAAGGTGCCGCAGCCCGCTCCGGTTGAACGCCTCGACGACGTCCCGCGGGAGGCCGCCGTCCCGTCCGAATGCGATACCCCCGGCGAGGGACGCCTCAGGTTCGGGGAGCGCTCGTTGGAGGGAGCGGTCGAGGGCCAGCCGCGCCCGCGTCAGCTCGCGGCCGGCGCTCCGTTCCCCCGGAGCCTCAAGCGTGTCCTTTGGACGGTACAGAACAGCGCCGACGCCCTGCCGGGCGAGGTACGCACGGTAATCGAAGTCGTCGAAGACCGGCGCCGCCTTCAGCTCGCCTTCGAGCCGGACCCGGTCGCCTGGCAGGTACTTCGCGTACTGGTGGAGCCATGCCCTGACGGTTCCCGCCTGCTCGACGGTGGTCCCGTCCTCGAGCACGAGCCGGTCGACCCGGATGTCGTACGCGGTCGTGAGGTCGCCGGGGTCGGGCTCGCTCACGACGGTCCCGAATAGCGTCGCCTCTTTTCCGGTGAATTCCGATACCGGGATCACCTCAGGCTGCAGCGCCCCTGCGAGACGCGCTCCTGCAGCCGCGGCGAGCACGACCCCGGCTGCCGCGGTCGGCCAGGAAATCTGCCGCCATGCCGCCAGCGCGGCGGCCGGTGCCGCCACCCAGGCGGCGCCCAGCCACCACGGCGCGCCCCACAGCCCGACCGGCAGCAGCCCCGCAATCCAGGCGGCCGCAAGGATGATGAGCAGCATCGGCAGGCGAGGCTAGCAGAACCGGAGGGGCCTCCGCAGCCCGGTTTGACGGGCGCTGTGGGCGTCCGTAGAGTCCGGCGGCGAAACCGTCCCCACTCTTGGCGCAGACAGGAGCAGCTGCATGGTCACACAGCGGCGAGATGCCGCAATCGTTGGAATCTACGAATACCCGAAGCGGAAGGCCCCCGGCGTGACGCCCCTGCAGATCAAAGCGGAGTGCGCCGCCCGGGCGCTCGAGGATGCCGGTCTTTCCTGGAAAGACGTTGATGGGCTGTACGACGCCCAGGACGGTGCCGGGATGGCCGGCCTGAGCCTCGCGGAGTACTTCGGCTTCAGGCCGAACGTCATCGATACCACCGCCGTCGGCGGGAGCTCCTACGAGTTCCACGCCGCCCACGCGAAGCGGGACATCGCTGCCGGCCGCTGCAGGGTCGCCCTCCTCACCTACGGTTCGACGGCGCACAGCGACGCGCGCCGCATCGGAACGATGCCCGGGATGGGCGGCGGTGCGCCGAGCCCGCTCTCGAACATGACCGACCCGTACGGCATGACGCTCATCGCCAACTATGCAATGGTCGCGCGCCGGCACATGCACCAGTACGGCACGACGAGCGAGCAGCTCGCCCGTATCGCCGTTGCCACCCGCGCCCACGCGATGCGGAATCCGCAGGCTGTCCAGGCGATGACCGACCTTGAATTCCAGGACATCCGTGAAATCACGGTCGACGACGTAGTGAATTCGCGCATGATCGCCGATCCACTCCACCTGCTCGACTGCTGCATGGTGTCCGATGGCGGCGGCGCGGTCGTCATTGCAGCGCCCGAGGTTGCCCGCGACTGCCGGAAGAAGCCCGTCTGGATCATCGGCGCCGGAGAGGCGACAAGCTATTCCGAGAACGGCAGTGACATCACGATCAGCGCCGCGGCGCAATCTGCTCCGCGCGCCTGGGCCGAGGCCGACGTCCGCCCCGACGAAATCGACGTCGCGATGATTTACGACTCGTTCACCATCACCGTCCTCGTGATGCTCGAAGACCTGGGCTTCTGCAAGAAGGGCGAAGGCGGGGCCTTCGTCTCCGAGCAGCGCCTCCGCTTCGATAGCCCGCTGAAGCCGGCCCTCAACACCGACGGCGGGGGGCTCAGCTCGAACCACCCCGGCATGCGCGGCATCTTCCTCCTCATCGAAGCGACCCGCCAGCTGCGCGGCGAGTCGACCTCGCAGGTCCCGGGTGCGCGCCTCGCCGTCGCGCATGGCAATGGCGGGATGCTCGCCACCAGCCACACCGGCGGCACCATCGTCCTCGCAGGTGATTGACCATGCCTGACCGTCCCCAACCGCGATTCCCCGAGCCCGATACCCAGCCGTTCTGGGAAGCAACGAAGGAGCACCGGCTGCTCTACCAGGTCGACCGCGACACCGGCGACGTGGTCTTCTTTCCGCGCCGCCACAACCCGAAAAACGGCTCGTCGAACCTGGAGTGGCGCGAATCGAAAGGCCTGGGCACCGTCTACACGTTCAGCGTCGTCCGCCTCAACCGCCACCCGGCCTTCGCCGAGCTCGGCCCCTACGCCGTCGCCTACGTCGACCTCGATGAGGGGTTCCGGATGCTGACGAACATCGTCAACGTGGCCGACCCGACGAAGGACATCTTCATCGGCCAGCGCGTCAGGGTGACCTGGCTCGATCAGTCGACGGGGATTTCGATTCCCGTCTTCGAACCCGCCTGAGGCTGCCGGCCGTCAGGCCCGCACCTTCGGCAGGATCGCCTGGATGTCGATGAAACGGTCGGCGGCGTGCCGCAGGTTCGATGCCGTGCTGCCGCCGACCGACACGACCTCAACTCTGACGCCCTTCGCCTGGACGACTTCGACGAGCCGCTCGAAGTCCCCATCGCCCGAGACAAGGACGACGACATCGAGCCGGTCGAGCATCTCCATGATGTCGAGCGCCATTTCGATATCGACGTTCGCCTTGATGGTGCCATCGGAGAAGCGCTTGAACGGCTTCCGCACCACCCGGAAGCCCTGGTCGATGAACGGCTCGGCGAACCGCTGGGTCTCGATGCTCACGCCGGGGTCCTCGTGCACCGGGGAGTACGCGACAGCGCGGACGAGCTGCCGACCCTCCGAGAGGTAGTCCAGCAGCTTCTTCCAGTTGACCCGGTGCTTCAGCCGGTCGAGAGCCAGCTCGATGTTCGCAGCGTCGACGAAGACGCCGATCCGCGGTGCCGCTGCGGGCGCGGCGCCCGGTGCATGCGCGACCCTGCGCGCCAGGTCCTCCTGCACCCGTACGAGCTGCGCGAGCTGCGCGGCCTGCGCCTCCAGCGTGCGAGTCAGCGCCGAGACTTCGTGCGCCAGCTGGGCGAGCTGTTTTTCGGCCGGGAGCGGTGCCGACGTGCGGTCCTTCCGGGCCGCCGGGACAGCCGCAGGCTCGGCCGGTGCGGCCTGCTCGGGCTCGGCCGCGCGCTGCAACTGCCCGGCCCGCCGCACAACGCGGGCAGGCGCCGGGACCGTGACCGGGGCCGACGCGGGCGGTTCCGGCGCTGCTGCGGGAGCCGCCGCCGGTTCTTCGACAATCGTGGCGACGCGGGAGCGCCGCCGGCGGGCCGCCGGAGCGGCCTCCTGCGCCGGCGGCTCGACGGCGGCCGGAGCAGGCGCCGTGGGCTCCGCCGCGGCGGCGTCAGCCCGCTGCTCAGTCGCGGGAGCCGCGGGTTGTTCGGCCGCGGACCGGCGCGACGAGCGCCGCCGTCGCGGCCTGGGGTCTTCGAGCACCTCGCTCGACGGTTCAGGGGGAGGAGGCGGTGTCGGCTCTGCCGCCGGTGCGGCGGGTTTTTCCCGCCTGGGGAAGATGTTCAACGCCATGTAGCTGGGGTTACCCACCCATCCTTTGCAAAACGCTGATCCGGGCCGCCACATTCCGGGCGATCCGGTCGAAGGCGCGCGCCGATTCACTCTCGGGCGCGCCGTACACCACCGGGACACCGCGGTCCGCGCCTTCGCGGACTCCGGGCTCGATGGGAATTTCCCCGAGGAAGTCGATGCCGAGCTCCTCGGCGGCTTCGCGAGCGCCGCCGTGGCCGAAGATGTCGTACCGCTTGCCCGTGTCGGGGGCCACGAAGTAGCTCAAGTTCTCCACCATGCCGAAGACCGGCACCCCGAGCTTCTCGAACATCGCTACGGCCTTCATCGCATCCTCGACCGAGACGGCCTGCGGGCTCGACACGATGATGACTCCGGTGATCGGCGCATCCTGGGCCATGCTCATCGAGGCGTCGCTCGTGCCTGGCGGCAGGTCGATGACGAGGTAGTCGGTGTCGCCCCACGGGACGTCGTGCAGGAGCTGTCGGACAGCGCTGCCGATCATCGGCCCGCGCCAAACCACCGGCGTCCCCCGCGGCAGCAGGAACCCGATCGACACGACGCGCACGCCGTACCGCTCGACCGGCTTCAGTCCCTCGTTCGACCCGGCCTGCAGGCCGGCCGGGAGGCCGAACATGGTCGGCAGGTTCGGCCCGGTGATGTCGGCATCGATCAGCCCAACGCTTGCACCGGCTTTGGCGAGGGCCACAGCGATATTCGAGGCGACAGTTGACTTCCCGACGCCGCCTTTGTTCGAGGCGACCGCGATGATGTTGCGCACACCCGGGATCGGCTTTTGCCCTTCGCGCGGGTTCGAAGCCCGCACCTGTGCGCCCCATGAGATGACGACATCTTCCACGCCGGGGACAGAAGCAAGAGCGCCCCGTACGTCCTGTTCGATCGTCTGGCGCAGCGGACAGGCCGGGGTCGTCAGTTCGATCGTGAGGGATATCCGCCCGCCTTCAATCGCGAGGTCTTTCACCATCCCGAGGCGAACAATGGAGGCGTGCAGCTCCGGGTCGTGGACCGTTTCAAGCGCCGCGACGACCGCATCGCGGTCGATGATTGCTGCAGAGGACATCGGCGACGCGCCTTTCTGCTGAGCTGGCAATGCGGGTCTCTCGCCCGGCCATCCCGCGAACCGGGCCGGTGCCAGCAGCATCTTGATCGTATCGGGTTTCTCCAGCCCGGCCAAACGGAGGCAGGGCATTTACCGCGAGTTTCTGGGTGACGCCGTAGCGTGGTGCTGCGCCCCCGCACAATGGTATACTGGCGATTACCGACCGGTAAGCACATGATCGGAGCACGCATGACAGAAGCACCTACCACGACGGCAGAAACCGGGCAGGCCCTCTGCCGGCACCACTGGGTCATCGAAACCCCGAACGGCGCGGTGAGCACCGGCCGCTGCAAGCGGTGCGGCCTCGTCCGCGACTTCCGCAATTCCTCCGAAGACCCGCTCTGGGACAGCGACAGCTTCAGCCTGAACGGGTCCCGCTACCGCGGGCGGCGCGCAGCCGACTCCTGAGAACCCCCGCAGGAAGTCCAGCGACAGGGGCCGGGCGCAAGCCCGGCCCTTCGCGCTGCCGCGGGGTACACTGAGCGCGTGGATATCGACCTCTCCGTCGACCTCGCGCCCGGGCAGAAGCGCGGGCTCCTCCTGCGCAATCCGGTCATGCCGGCCAGCGGGACGTTTAGCTGGGGGTTCGAATTCGAGCAGCACTTCGGGCGCGAAGGCATCGAACGTCTCGGCGCCGTGGTTTCGAAAGGCGTCACGATGGAGCCCCGCGCCGGCAACCGCCAGCCGCGGGTCGCCGAGACCCCGGCCGGCATGCTCAACTCCATCGGCCTCCAGAACGTCGGCATCCGCGCCTGCATCGACGAGCTGGCGCCCCAGTGGGCCCGCTGGGATACCCCGGTCGTCGTCAACATCGCCGGCGACACCGTCGAAGAGTTCGGCGAGATGGCGCGCATGCTTGACGGTGTGCCGGGGGTGGCAGCCATCGAGCTCAACATTAGCTGTCCGAACGTCGATACCGGCGGCATGGAGATCGGCCAGAGCGTCGAGGCTTCCGCCCGCGCCACGCGCGCGGCGGTCCGCAACACCGACCTCCCCGTCATCGTGAAGCTGACGCCGAACGTGACCGACCCGGTGGAGCTGGCGCTCGCCTGCGAGGCCGAGGGCGCCGCGGCGATCTGCGCCGTGAACACCGTGCTCGGCATGGCGATCGATATCGAGCGCCGCCGACCGGTCCTGCCCCGGGCCCGCGGCGGCCTGAGCGGTCCGGCCATCAAGCCGATCGCCCTCCGCATCGTCTACGACGTCGCGGGCGCCGTGCGAATCCCCGTAATCGGGTGCGGAGGCATCGCCACGGCCCGTGATGCGCTTGAATTCCTCATGGCCGGGGCGAGCGCCGTGCAGGTGGGGACTGCCACGTTCGCCAATCCCCGGGCGCTGCTCGATATCATCGACGGGCTGGAGGCGTGGTGTGCCGCGAATGGTGTCACGCGCCTCGCGGACATCGTCGGCTGCGCCCGGCCGGCAACGGTCGCCTGACCATGCGCGCGATGCAGCTTCGCGGGCCGGCACCGATCGCGGCCCGGCCGCTGGCCGAGGCCGAACTCCCGCAGCCCGAGCCGGGCCCGGGGGAGCTTCTGCTCCGGCTCACGGCGTGCGGCATCTGCCGGACCGACCTGCAGCTCGTCGAGGGCGACCTGAAGGCCCGCCGCCTGCCGGTCATCCCGGGCCACCAGGCGGTTGGTGTGGTGGCTGCCGTCGGGCCCGGCGTTGACGGCTGGCTCCCCGGCGACCGCGCCGGGGTGGCGTGGCTTGCAGGGGCCTGCGGGGCCTGCCGCTACTGCCGCTCGGGGCGAGAAAACCTCTGTGAATCGGCAACCTTCACCGGCTGGGACCGCGACGGCGGGTACGCCGAGTTCATGACGGTGCGGGCAGACTTCGCCCTGCGCCTGCCCGGGCAGTTCGGCGACCTCGATGCCGCGCCCCTGCTGTGCGGCGGTGTGATTGGCTACCGGTCGCTCCGGGTCAGCGGTATCCAGCCGGGCGGCCGGCTCGGCCTTTTCGGCTTCGGCGCGTCTGCGACGCTCGCCATCCAGGTGGCCCGCCACTGGGGCTGCGAGGTGTACGTGGTCACCCGTTCGAAAGCTGAGCAGGAGCGTGCCCTCCGCCTTGGCGCCCGCTGGGCCGGCGGTTACGACGATGCTGTGCCGGTTCCGCTCGATGCAGCCGTGACCTTTGCACCCGCCGGCGAGGTCGTCGTACGCGCGCTCGCTGCCGTGGACCGCGGCGGAACGGTCGCCATCAACGCCATACACCTCGACCGTGTGCCGGAGTTTCCGTACGACCTCCTCTGGTGGGAACGGACCATCAGGAGCGTTGCGAACTTCACGCGCCAGGACGCCCGCGAGTTCCTCGAAATCGCGGCATCCATCCCCATCCGGACCGAGTACGACCTCTACCCGCTCTCCGCCGCCAACGAGGCCCTCGAAGCGCTTTCCGCAGGCAACGTCCATGGGGCCGCCGTGCTCGATATCGCTGGTTCGCTGGGCCGCGACGCGTAACAATCTGCCCGTGACGTACCGCGTGGGGATTATCAACGTGACCGGCTACGCCGGCATGGAGGCGGCGCGCCTCCTCTGGAATCACCCCGCAGCCCGCCTGGTGGCAGCCACCGGCCGGTCGCTCGCGGGCCAGCGGCTCGGCGATGCCTTCCCGTCGCTCGGCCTCTACGCAGACCTGCCCATCACGGAGAGCATCGAGGCCGACGTCGATGTCGTCTTCTCGTCGCTGCCGACTGCGGAGAGTGCGAAGGCCTGTGCGCCCTTCGTCCGCGCGGGCGTGAAGGTCATCGACATCGCAGCCGACTTCCGGCTGAAGGCGCCGGGGGCGTTCGAACAGTGGATGGGCGGCGGCCAGCCGCACCCCGCGCCCGACCTCCTGCCCGAAGCCGTCTACGGCCTCCCCGAGCTGAACCGCGACCGCATCGCCGCAGCCAGGCTGGTCGCCAATCCAGGCTGCTACCCGGCGGCGGCGATCCTCGCCCTCGCCCCGGCGGTGAGCGCCGGCATCATCGCGCCCTCGATCGTTGTGGATGCCAAATCCGGCATTTCGGGCGCGGGGCGCGGGAGCGGGGGCGGGTTCGGCTACAGCGAAGTGAACGAGGACGTCTCGGCCTACAAAATCGCCAACCACAACCACCAGCCGGAGATCGCCCAGGAGCTCGGCGCCCTCCGCGGCGGTGACGAGCCGCGGGTCACCTTCGTCCCGCACCTCGTCCCGATGACCCGTGGGATCCACGCCACCTGCTACGCGCCGCTCGCTCGCGAGATCACCCAGGCCGAGGTCCTCGACCTCTATCGCGATTTCTACCATCACGCTCCGTTCACTTCGGTGTCGACCGTTCCCCCGCACACCAAGCACACGCTGGGAACCAACCGCTGCATCGTGCACCCCGTGCTCGACGCCCGGAACGGCGTGCTCGTTGTGGCCAGCGTCCTCGACAACCTCGGCAAGGGAGCTGCCGGCCAGGCGATCGAGAACATGAACCTGATGCTCGGCATCGACCAGACTGCCGGGCTGCAGCTGCCGGCGGTGTACCCCTGATGGCGACAGTCGACCCGGCCGGCCACGTCACCTCGCCCGCCGGTTTCCGCGCGGGCGCGACCTACGCCGGCGTCAAGACCTACGGCGACGGCAAGCTCGACCTCGCCATCCTCGTCAGCGATTACCCCTGCACGACGGCTGCCGTGTACACGCGGAGCCGCCTCCACGCGGCATCGATCGATATCAACCGGGCGAAGCTGGCAGGACGGCCGGCCCGCGGCGTCGTCGTGAATGCGGGGGTTGCGAACGCGAGCACCGGCGAACGCGGGCTTCGCGACGGCTACGAGCTCGCCCGTCTCGCCGCCGGCCACGCCGGCATCCCGGCCGAGGAGATGCTGGTCTGCAGCACCGGGGTCATCGGGCATTTCCTCCCGATGGAGAAGCTCGGCGGGGCGATGCCATCAATCGTGCTCCATCGCGACGGGGGGCCGGAATTCGCCCGGGCCATCATGACAACCGACACGCGCCCCAAGAGCGGCGCGGTACGCTTCGGCCCCTACACCATCGGCGGGTCGTGCAAGGGTTCGGGCATGATTCACCCGAATATGGCGACGATGCTCGCTTTCCTCACCACCGATGCGCCGGTCGAAGGCACCTTCCTTCAGCAGGCGTTCGCGAAGGCGGTCGACGACTCATTCAACCTGGTATCGGTCGACGGCGATACCAGTCCCAGCGACACGGCTCTGCTGTTCGCCAACGGTGCGGCCGGCGGCAACCCCATCCGGCCCGGCCACCCGCTTGCGGCGGAGTTCGAGGCCGCCCTGCGCGACCTGTGCGTTTACCTCGCCAGGGAGGTGGCCCGCGACGGCGAAGGCGCGACCCGGCTCATTGAGTTCACGGTCACCGGCGCGGCCACCGCGGAAGACGCCCGCGCGCTGGTGCGCCTCCTCAGCACCTCCTACCTCCTGAAGTCGGCCGTGCACGGTGCCGACCCCAACTGGGGGCGAATCGCCGCCGTTGTCGGCCGTTCCGGGGTCGACCTCGACGAAGAGGCCGTGACCATCGACCTCTGCGGCACGCGCGTGTTCGAGCACGCCCGCCCCACCGCCTTCGATGCAGACGCCCTCTCTGCAGCGATGCGGGCGAGCGAGGTGGAAATCCGGGTCGACCTCGGCGTCGGCTCTGCCGCCGCGACCGGATGGGGGTGCGACCTTTCGGCCGAGTACGTCGCCATCAACGCGGACTACCACACATGACCACCGGGCCATTCGTCATCAAGGTCGGGGGCAGCACGCTCGGCTCGACCGACACCACCTACGCGGATATCGCCGCGCTCGCCCGCTCCGGTGACGTTCCGGTGGTCGTCCACGGCGGGGGCGCCGAAGCGAGCCGCTGGCTCGAGGCAATGGGCATCCCGTCCCGCTTCGAACGCGGCCTGCGGGTGACCGACGAGCGGGTGCTGCCGGTCGTCGTCGCGGTGTTCGCCGGGCTGGTCAACAAGCGGATTGTCGCCGCGATCAACGCCGCCGGGGCAGCGGCCGTGGGGCTCAGCGGGGCCGATGGCCGGGTGCTCGAGTGCCGCATCGCCGACCTGTCCCTCGGATTCGTCGGCGAGCCCGTCCGCGTCAATCCCGGCCCCATCATGGCGCTCCTGCAGGCCCGTATTGTGCCGGTCATCGGCCCGATAGGCGCCGTGCCCGGGGAACCGGCCGACCAGCTGGTCAACGTCAACGCCGACACCGTTGCCGGCAACATCGCGGCGGCCCTCGGCGCCCGGCGGCTCGTCTTCCTCACCGATGTCGACGGTGTCCGCGATGCTGCCGGCGAGCGCATCCCTCTGCTCGATGCCGCCCGCGCCCGGGCCCTCGTCGCCGACGGCACCATCTCCGGCGGCATGGTCCCCAAGATCGAAGCCTGCCTCCACGCGCTGGCGCTCGGCGTCGCTGTGCAGATTGTTGATGGCACCCGCCCGGGGGCGCTGCAATCGCTCGAAGGCACCGGGACCCTGCTCGAACCCTGACGAGGCTTAACACTTCCGGGTATCCTTGCGTGGTACGGTTGGTGCAACGCAGGTCACCATGGAAGGCGCCCCATCATCCGCCCGGTCCGAGTCTCATGTCCCCATGCCGGGCGGCCATCCGCCGGCGTGGGACCTTGATGACCCGGCACTGTATCTGAACCGCGAACTGAGCTGGCTCGAGTTCAACCAGCGGGTTCTTGCCGAGGCCAGTGACCGGCGCAACCTCCTGCTCGAACGGGTGAAATTCCTCGCAATTACCGCGAGCAACCTCGACGAGTTCTTTTCCAAGCGGGTCGGCTGGCTCAAGCGGATGCTCGCCACCGATGCGCGGACCCGGACGGTGGATGGCCTCACCATCGCCGAACAGTACGACCTCGTGGTGAATCGCTGCCATCGCATGCGCCGCGATGCCGAGGCTGTCTGGCACTGCGAGCTGCTTCCCGAGCTCGCCGACCACGGCATCCGCATCGTCCGCTTCACGGAGCTGGAACAACCAGCCCGGCAGGCCCTGCGCGAGTACTTCGAGCGCTCCATCTTCCCGGTGCTCACCCCCCTCGTCGTCGACCCGGCCCATCCGTTCCCGTTCATCTCGGGCGGGTCGCTCTCACTGGCCCTGAACATCCGCCATCCCGGCACCGGCCAGGACAGGTTCGCCCGCGTCAAGATTCCGCCGAACCGGCCGCGCTTCGTCGAGGCCGGCGATTTCCGTTTTGTGCTGCTCGAAGACCTGATCGCCGCGCACCTCGACATGCTGTTCCCGGGCATGGAGGTGACAGACTGGCAGGAGCTGCGGGTGCTCCGCAGCGCCGAAACCGGCGCTCCCGGCGAAGAAGCGGATGACCTCCTGGAGCTGATCGAGAGCGCACTTCGCCGCCGCCGCCTGGCGGAGGCCGTTTCCGTCGAGATTACCGGTGACCTCCCGTCGGCCCGCATGGAGCTCCTGCTCGAGGAACTCCAGGTGTCCGAGCGCGATATCTACCGCTCCCATGGACCGCTGGGCCTGCAGGACCTGTTCCAGATTGCGAGCCTCGACCTGGCGCCGCTGCGCGACCCGCCGTTTACACCGGCGGTGCCCTCTGCCTTCGCCGGTCCGGGCGATGCACCCGGCTTCTTCGCGACGATCCGGGAGCGCGACCTGCTCGTCCACCATCCCTACGAGTCGTTCGACGAGACCGTCGTGCGCTTTGTGGAGGAAGCTTCCGAGGACCCGGCCGTCCTCGCCATCAAGGCGACGATGTACCGCACCTCGCCGGACTCCCCCATCCTCGAAGCGCTCATCGACGCGGCCGGGCGCGGCAAACAGGTCGCGGTCCTCGTCGAACTGACGGCGCGGTTCGATGAGGCGAACAATATCCTCTGGGCGCGCAAGCTCGAGGCTGCTGGTGTTCACGTCGCCTATGGCCAGCCCGACCTGAAAATCCACTCGAAGATTTGCCTCGTCGTTCGCGAGGAGGCGAACGGCGTCACCATGTACGCCCATATCGGGACGGGCAATTACAACTCCCGAACGGCCCGGATCTACACCGACCTCGGCCTGTTTACCGCGGACCCCAGCATCTGCGGCGATATTCTGCGCATCTTCAACCTGCTCACCGGCTTCGGTGAGCAGTTCCGGACCGACGTCGTGCTGGCTGCGCCCTCGAACCTCCGCCAGTCCATCACCGACCGCATCCGCCGCGAAATCGAGCACGCGCGCGCGGGACGCCCCGCCCGGCTCATCTTCAAGATGAACGCCCTCGAGGATTTTGAGTGCACCCGACTCCTCTACGAGGCGGCCATGGCCGGTGTACAGGTCGACCTCGTCATCCGCGGCATCTGCCGGCTTCGGCCCGGGCTCCCCGGGCTATCGGAGAACGTCCGGGTCGTCAGCATCATCGGGCGGTTCCTTGAGCACGCCCGCATCTACTACTTCGAGAATAACGGCGACCCGGAGTATTTCATCGGCAGCGCCGACCTGATGAAGCGCAACCTCGACGAGCGGATCGAGGTCCTTGCGCCTGTGCGGTCGCCTGAGCACCGCGCGCAGCTCCGCGAACTCCTCGAGCTGCAGCTGAACGACCGGCGCCAGGGCTGGCGGCTGCGCGACGCAACCTGGGAGCGGGACCCCTCCGTCACCGAGCCCGGCTGCCAGGCGATCCTCCTCGAACGTGCCCCCTTCTCCTGACTGGCGGGATGCGCCCGGCCGCCGCGAGGCCGTACCATGCCCCGGGAGGCCCGCATGACTGACTGGATCGCCGAAGAGCACCGCTATCTGTTCCAGAACTATGGCCGGCAGCCGGTCGTCATCGAGCGTGGGCAGGGGACACGCGTCTGGGACATCGAAGGGAACGAGTACCTTGATTTCGTCGGCGGAGTTGCCGTCAACGTCCTGGGCCACAGCCACCCGGCCGTCGTGGCCGCCATCGCCGACCAGGCCGGCCGCGTCATCCACACGTCGAACCTCTTCTACACCACGCCGATGATCGAACTCGCCCGGCTGCTCGTCGAGCGGTCAGGGCTCGACCGGGCGTTCTTCTGCAATTCCGGCACCGAGGCGGTCGAGGCCGCCATCAAGCTCGCCCGGCGCTGGGGCCACGATACCCGCGGCGGGGCGTTCGAAATCATCACCACCACCGAGAGCTTCCACGGGCGGACCATGGGTTCGCTTTCGGCGACCGGGAACCAGCGCTACCGTGAGCCGTTCGAACCGCTCGTTCCCGGTTTCCGGATTGTGCCCTGGAACGACCTCGATGCCGTCCGGCAGGCGACCACCGACCGGACGGTCGCGGTCATGGTCGAGCCGATCCAGGGCGAAGGCGGCGTCAACATGCCTGCGCCGGGCTACCTTGCGGGGCTCCGCGCCTGGTGTGATGAACGCGGCCTCCTCCTGATCTTTGACGAGGTACAGACCGGCATCGGCCGCACGGGGACGTTCTTCGCCTTCGAACACGACGGCGTGCGGCCTGACGTCATGGCCCTGGCGAAGGGGCTTGCCGGCGGCGTGCCGATCGGCGCAATCCTCGCCCGGGACGAGGTCGCGGCCCACTTCGTGAAGGGCGACCACGGCAGCACCTTCGGCGGCAACCCCCTCGCCGCTGCTGCCGCCCTGGCTACCGTCCGTGAAGTGCTCGCGCCCGGGTTCCTCGAGCGCGCCCGGGAGGCCTCGGCCCGGCTGGTTGAGCGTCTCCGCTCGCTCGAAGACCGGTACGGGCTGGTCACCGAGGTGCGCGGCCGGGGCATGCTGCTGGCAATCGGCCTTGCGCGCGATTGCTCGGCCGAGCTGGTCGACGAGGCGCGCAGGCGGGGCCTGCTCGTGAACAACGTCCGGCCGAACGCGATCCGCCTGATGCCCCCGCTCACTGTCTCTCATGACGAAATTGACCGGGCCTGCGACATCCTCGAAGCCGCCATCCGCGCCATCGAGGGCGCATTCAGCAAGTAGGCTGGAGGCAACAGGGGCGAATGTGGACCGTGCTTATTGTCGAGCTGGTCGCCGGCCTGGTCCTCGGCTGGGTCGGTTGGCTCGCGCTGACCGGGAAGCTTCCCCGGCAGGGTTTTGCCGGGATCCGCACCCGCTACACGCTTTCCAGCGACCAGCGATGGGAAGCGGTCCACCGCCACGGGGGCCCGTACCTCGTATTCGGGGCTGTCGCCGTAGCCGCTGCCGCCGCGGCCCTCCTCCCTTTCGCCATCGCCGGCGCGCTCCCGCACGGATTCACCGTCGCTGCCGTCCTGGCAATCGCCGTTGTGGCGGTGGGTTCCGCACTGGCCGCCTGGCGCATTGGCGAATCCCGCGCACGCGCCGAGCTGGGCGACTGATGGCGGGTTTCCCGCTGCCGGGCGCCCGGCGATACTGAGGCAACACCGCAATTCGCCCGGGGAGCCAGCGTGCCGAAGCTCGTCCTTGCCTACTCCGGTGGCCTCGATACCACCACCGCCATCAAGTGGCTGACCGTCGAACAGGGCTACGAGGTCATCGCCCTGAATATCGATGTCGGCAAGAGCCGCGAACAGCCGGTCGTCGAATCGCGTGGGCTCGCCGCCGGCGCCGTCAAAGTGCGCGTCATTGACGCCCGCGAGGATTTCCTCCGCTACTTCGCCTTCCCGGCGCTTGCCGCCGGCGCCGTCTACCAGGACCAGTATCCGCTCGCGACTGCGCTCGCCCGGCCGCTCATGGCCAAGCTGCTGGTTGATGTCGCCCACGAAGAGGGCGCCGTGGCCGTGGCCCACGGCTGCACCGGCAAGGGGAACGACCAGGTCCGCTTCGACGTTGGCATCCAGACGCTCGACCCGAGCCTAAAGATCGTCGCCCCCACCCGCGAGAACGCCATGCCGCGCGAGTACCAGATTGAGTACCTCAAGCGGCACGGCGTGGACATCCCCTGGGGCGACAAGGGCCCGTTCAGCATCGACGAGAATCTGTGGGGCCGCAGCGCCGAAGCCGGGGTCCTCGAGGATCCCTGGGCCGAACCCCCGCGCGAGGCGTACGAGTGGACGTGCGACCCGGAGGAAGCGCCTGCAACACCTGCGTACATCGAAATTGAGTTCGAATCCGGCGTTCCCGTTCGGCTCGATGGGCAGGAGCTTGGCCCGGTCGAGCTCGTCGAGCGGCTGAACGACCTCGGCGGCCTGCACGGCGTCGGGCGCATCGACCACATCGAAGACCGGCTCGTCGGCATCAAGAGCCGGGAGATCTACGAGGCGCCGGCTGCGGTGATTCTCCACACCGCCCACGCCGCCCTCGAGGCGATGACCCTCTCGAAGCAGCAGCTCAAGCTGAAGAAGTACATCGCCACGGAGTACGCCGAGCTCATCTACAACGGGCTCTGGTTCAGCGCCCACCACCAGGACCTCGCTGCCTACGTCGCCAGCACGCAGCGTCACGTGACCGGCACCATCCGGGTCAAGCTTCAGCGCGGACGGGCGGTCGTCGTCGGCCGCAAGGCGCCCCGTTCGCTGTACGACCGGGGGCTCGCTACCTATGATCGGGGCGACACCTACGACCAGTCGGCGGCAGTCGGCTTCATCAACATCTGGGGCCTTCAAACGCGCACGCAGGTCCGGACGCAGCTGCTGGCCGACCTGCCCGAGGCGCTCCGCATCGCGATGCCGCACCAGCACGACTGACCAGAGGGGAACCATCACCATGGCCGTTGCTACCGAACCAGCGGGCTCCGTCAGCTACGAAGGCCCGAGCCCGGATACCGAGTTCCTGGGGTACGCACAGGCGAACTTTCTCGTGACCGTCCCGGGGTGGAAGGCACGCGAAGTTGCGGTCCTGCTCAATGCCCCTGCTGCCCGTCGGCTCATCCAGGAGCTTGGGCGCGAGGACACGCCGGAGCTGCGGGACGAGCTGGCCCGGATTGTGGGCGAGGCCTGGCTCCGGCGGGTCGTCGAAGGGCGCGCCCCGTTCGAGTCGATCGTGACCGTTTCCAACGGCTTCCTCGACGAGCACCCCGATCTCCTCGCCGAGGTCCGCGCGGCAGCAGCAGCCTGAGATGGACGCACCCGGGCACGAGTGGTGGCGGGAGGCCGTCTGCTACCAGATCTACCCGCGGAGCTTCCAGGACTCGAACGGCGACGGCATCGGCGACCTTGAGGGCATCATCCGGCGGCTGGACTACCTGAACGACGGCACGCCGCACTCGCTGGGCATCGATGCGGTCTGGCTTTCCCCGACCTACCCCTCGCCCATGGCCGATTTCGGCTACGACGTCGCCGACTACTGCGACGTCCACCCGGATTTCGGCACCCTCGCGACCATGGACCGCCTCATCGCGGAGTGCCACCGGCGCGGCATCCGTGTCCTGCTCGATTGGGTCCCAAACCACACGAGCGACCAGCACCCCTGGTTCATCGAGTCCCGCTCGTCCCGGGAGAGCCCGAAGCGAGACTGGTACATCTGGCGGGACCCGCGCCCGGATGGCTCGCCGCCGAACAACTGGCGCTCGGTCTTCGGCGGCCCCGCATGGACGTTCGACGAGCGCACCGGCCAGTACTACCTGCACTCATTTCTGAAGGAGCAGCCGGACCTGAACTGGCGCAACCCGGAGGTCGAGGCGGCCATGCTCCAGACACTCCGTTTTTGGTTCGAACGCGGCGTCGACGGGTTCCGCATCGACGTCATCGGGCGCACCCTGAAGCATCCAGATCTCCCGGATAATCCGCCCAACCCCGAGTGGCGGCCGGGCGACCGGGAGCGGTTCAGCCAGCTCTGGCTCTACAACCACAACTATCCCGACGTGTTCAACGCGGTGAAACGCATCCGGAAGGTCTTCGACGAGTACCCGGGGCGGGTCGCCGTCGGGGAAGTATTCGGTACGCCAGAGGAGATCGCCCGCTTCTACGGGGACGCCGACTCCCCCGGCCTCCATCTCGCCTTCAACTTCCACTTCATCCACGAGCGCGGGCATGCCATCACCCCGTGGGAAGCACCGGTCCTGCGACGCATCATCGCGAACGCCGAGGCCACCGTTCCGCCGTTCAGCCAGCCCTGCTTCGCCCTGAACAACCACGACCGCTCCCGCTTCGTCACCCGGCAGAACCACGACGGGCGCGGGCTCGAACGGGCGCGGGCTGCGCCGCTCCTCCTCCTGGGCCTGCGCAACACACCCTTTCTCTACTACGGCGAAGAGATCGGCATGGCCGATGTGGACATCCCACCCGAGCGCCAGCAGGACCCTGCCCGGTTCAGGTCGGTCGGGCGCGACCCGGAACGCACGCCGATGCAGTGGGACGCCTCGCCGGGGCGCGGCTTCACGACGGGCGAGCCCTGGCTGCCGTTCGGCCCGCCTTCCCCGAACGTGGCCGAGCAGGACGGCGACCCTGACTCCCTCCTCTCGCTGTACCGGCGCGCCATCTGGCGGCGGAAGGAGCTCCCGGCGCTGCGGGCCGGGTCCCTCGCCAACCTGGGCGGCGACGAAGCCGTCGTCTCGTGGCGGCGGCAGACCCCGGGGGCGCCGGGGGTTGCCGTGGCAGTCAATACGGCGACCGTTCCCGCGCGGGCGCAGCTCCCGTTCCCGCGCGGGCGCATCGTGCTCTGCACCGTGCGGGCGCGCGAAGGAGAGCGCACCGGCGGCGAGGTTGAGCTGCCGCCGCTCGGGGCGGCGTGGATTGCGGAAGAGGCGTAGGTCACCCGCCGCGCCGGCTTTGGTATCCTCAGCGGCATGATCAGCCAGCGCCGCCGCGTCCTCATTCCCGGGCCAAAGGATGGCCCCGGGCAGCGTCCATCCGAAGGGAGCGGGCCCGCTTCGCCTGGGGCGCTGGAGACGTGCGATTGCCCCGAACTCGACCCTGCCGACTGGGACGGGATCGAGAGCGACTGGAGCGACATAACATTTGTTGCCACCACGGTGAACGCGGTCGCTGGGGTGCCGGTAGGATTCGAGAGCGCCCGGCAGGCGCTGTTCGACCGCGCCGCAGCGCTGGGTGCAACTGTCCCCGAGAGCCCCATGCTCCTCATCGGCGAGGGCCGCTTCCGGCGGCCGCTCCTGCTCGAGGTAGAGGATGTGCCGGAGGGGGCGCGCGATGTCGTGCGGCCGGGCGGGGTCGCGTACACCCGCCTCGTCCATGCGCCCTGGGGAGAGCTCGCGCGCGCCGCAAAACAGCTCCGCGCGGAAGCCGAGCAGCGGTATGGGCGCCAGCCCGCGAACCTGTACGCCTGGTATCTCACCTGCCGCATCTGTTCGCGGGAACGGAATTTCGAGACACTGCTCGTCGCGCACTACCCGGCGTGAGCACGGATGACCAGCTGACGCTCTTCGGCCGCGTGGCCCTCGCGCTCATTCTCGGAGCACTGGTTGGCCTCGAGCGCGAATTCCGGGGTCACGAAGCCGGCATCCGCACGAACTCCCTGGTCTGCGGCGCTTCGGCGCTCTTCGGCTCCATCTCGCTTCAGCTCGGCGACGACCGTATCGCGGCGGCGGTCGTGCAGGGCATCGGTTTCATCGGCGCCGGTATCGTCTTCCAGCGCGGCCGGACCGTGCACGGAGTGACCACCGCGGCGACCATCTGGATGATGGCTGCAATCGGGCTCGCCATCGCGAGCAGGCTCTACCTGCTTGCCGCACTCGTCGCCGTGACGGTCATCCTGCTGCTCGAGCTCGCGCCGGTAAGCGACTGGGTGCTCGCCCACTCCCGCAGGCGGGGGTTCATCCACGGCACAGGCCGCTACCGGCCGGCCGACAGCAGTCATGACGCCGGCGACGGCCCGCCGGTATCATAAGCCTCACCATGCCCTCCGCCTCCTCCCGACTGCTCCTTCGACGGCCCGGCGGCGCCTAGCCGGCCGGGCGTACCGGACTTACTCTTCGACCAACCCTGGCACCCCATCCGCTGGAGCTGATCATGCCTGATCGCTACGACCCCGCCGTGATCGAACCGAAGTGGCGCGAGCGCTGGCTCGCCGACCGGCTCTACCACGCGCCCGACGATGACCCCCGGCCGAAGTGGTACGCGCTCACGATGTTCCCGTACCCCTCGGGCGACCTGCACACGGGCCACTGGTACGCCATGGCGCCCAGCGATGCCGCGGCGCGCTACCGCCGGATGCAGGGGTACAACGTCCTCTTCCCGATGGGCTTCGATGCATTCGGGCTGCCTGCGGAAAACGCGGCCATCAAGCGGGGCATCGACCCGAAGGCGTGGACCTACGCAAATATCGACCGGATGCGCGGCCAGCTCCGGATGATGGGCGCTTCGTTCGACTGGGACCGCGAAATCATCACCAGCGACCCCGAATACTACAAGTGGACCCAGTGGTGGTTTCTCAAGTTCTACGAAAAAGGTCTGGCGTACCGCGCAGAAGCAGCGGCCAACTGGTGCCCCGGCTGCCAGACCGTGCTCGCCAACGAGCAGGTCATCGATGGCCGCTGTGAGCGCTCCGACGACATTGTGGAGCGCCGTTTCCTGACGCAGTGGTTCTTCCGCATCACGGCCTACGCCGAAGAGCTGCTCAGGTTCGAGGGCATCGACTGGCCAGAGCGCATCAAGGTCATGCAAACGAACTGGATCGGGCGGTCGGAAGGCGCAACGCTCCGCTTCCCGGTCGATGTGGCGGGCATCGATGAGCCGATCAGCGTGTTCACGACACGGCCCGACACCGTCTACGGGGCAACGTTCATGGTGCTGGCGCCCGAGCACCCGCTGGTTGAGCGCATTACCACGCCGGAATGCCGCGCCGCCGTCGAGGAGTACCGGGTTTTCACCAGCCGCCAGACGGAAATCGAACGGCTCTCGACGGAAAAGGAGAAGACCGGGGCGTTCACCGGAGCCTACGCCATCAACCCCTTCAACGGACAGCGCATTCCAATCTGGATCGCCGATTACGTGCTGGTCACCTACGGGACCGGCGCGATCATGGCAGTGCCGGCCCATGACCAGCGCGACTTCGAATTTGCGCAGAAGTACGGCCTGCCCATCATTCCGGTCTTCGACCACCCGGAGATCGACGTCACGCGGCCGCTGAAGGCGGCGTTCGAGCGCGGCACGAAGATGATTAACTCCGGCCCGTTCGACGGAACGCCGGCGGAAGAAGCGATCCGCCGGATTGTCGCCTACGCCGAAGAGCATGGCATCGGGAAGGCGACGGTCACCTACCGGCTGCGCGACTGGCTGATCTCCCGGCAGCGCTACTGGGGCGCACCGATTCCCATCATTCACTGCCCTGACCACGGCATTGTGCCGGTCCCTGAGAAGGACCTGCCCGTCCTTCTCCCGGAGAACGTGAAGTTCGACCCTACGGGTCAGTCCCCGCTGACGCAGGTCGAGGAGTGGGTGAACGTACCGTGTCCGATTGACGGCCGGCCTGCGCGACGCGAGACCGACACCATGGACACGTTCATGTGCTCCAGCTGGTACCAGATGCGGTACATCGACCCGCACAACGACGAGGCCCCGTTCCGGAAAGAGCTCGCCCGGAAGTGGCTTCCCGTGGACCAGTATACGGGCGGGGCCGAGCACGCTGTCATGCACCTGCTCTACACGCGATTCTTCTGGAAGGCGGCGCGCGATCTCGGCATGGTCGAAGGCGACGAGCCGATGCTCCGGCTGTTCAACCAGGGCGTCATCCTCGGGCCGGACGGCAACCGCATGTCGAAAAGCCGAGGCAACGTCGTCGCCCCCGACGAACAGGTCGCGCAGTGGGGCGCCGACTGTTTCCGCTGCCAGCTGATGTTCGTCGGCCCGTGGGACCAGGGCGGGCCGTACAACCCCACGGGTATGGCGGGCATCTCGCGGTGGCTCCACCGCCTCTGGTCGCTCGTGGTCGACCCTGTCGAACTCACCGACGCGCCCGATGCCCCTGCGACCCGCGAGCTCCGGCGCATCACCCATAAGACCATCCTGGCCGCCACGCAAGACATCGAGCACTTCCGCTTCAATACGATGATTTCGCGCCTCATGGAGCACTCCTCGGCGCTCCAGCGTGCTCGTGAGGCCGGCCACGTCGACCGGGCCGCGTGGGAGGAAGGCATCCGTACGGCGCTCCTGCTCACCGCACCGCTTGCGCCGCATATTACGGAGGAGCTGTGGGAGCGGATTGGCGGCCCGTACTCTATCCACCTGCAGCGCTGGCCCGAGGCCGACCCGGACCTTGCCCGCGACGAAGAGGTGGAGATCGCCGTCCAGGTGAATGGCAAGGTCCGCGACCGGCTTACGGTGCCGGCCGATGCCGACGAGCCGTTCGTCGTCGCCCGCGTCCGCCAGCTTCAGCGTGTCGCTACCCTGCTCGACGGAAAGGAACCCCGCAAGGTGATCTACGTGCCGGGCAAGCTGGTGAACATCGTCCTTTGATCGCGTTTCGCGCTGAGCTTAGGGTGCGAAATCACGGGGAATTTACATTTGCCGGTGGACGTTCGGTAGCTCCCGCGGTACGTTCGCAGCAGGAGCCTGCGTGCACCCCGCAAGCACGCGTTCCCTGGAGGGCACCCTATGCAAATCAAGAAAAACCCGCCCGCAACCGTCTACCCGGACGCCGTGAGCCGCTATGAGCGGGAGCGCATGGTCCCCGAGGCGGAGCAGTACAGCGAGACATCGAGCGAGGCGGTCTACAGCCGCGGAACGGCGCCGCGGCAGGCCGCCCCTGCGCCTCGCGGAGAGGAGCCGCGGGGAGAGGCCCCGCTCCGAAGCGAGAGCACCATCGACCGCCACTCCTCCTTCGATGGGCGCTTCGAAACGGAGCAGGATCTGCGCATCGAAGGCGCTATCAGCGGCGAGGTCATCTGCCGCGGCACGCTGACGCTTGAAAAGGACGCCTCGGCCCGGGCGCGTGTCCAGGCCAGGGAGGCTGTCGTCAAGGGGCGCCTCGAAGGCGACATCGTCTGTTCCGCCCGCCTCACCATCGCGTCGACTGCGGTCGTCACCGGCACGGTCCGCGCCCCGATTCTCGTGGTGGAAGAGGGCGCCTCGATCTCCGGGAACGTCGACACGACGCAGAAGGCGAGCGAGGTTGTCTCCCGGTCTGCGCGCCCAGCCGATGTCACGGCCGCCGCGGTCGATGCGCCGGCTCCGGCCCGGCAGCCCCGGCGGGACGCGCCGTCGTTTGCCCTCGTTTCCAGCGAAGCAGAGCCGGCGATTGCCGACCGCCGCTGAGCGCTCACTCAGTCTCTACGCAGGGAGCATTCCGCTGCGACACCAACGGGGTTCGCCGTTACGGCGAACCCCGTTCTGGTTTTCCTCTACCGCCGCTCTTCGCCGCGATAGCGACAGTCAGGCGACAGTGAAGTAGACGACCCCGTCGACCACCCAGGTGTTGGCGCTCTTTCCGGTGCGGCGGGCCGCACGGCTGATGCGCATTGCAATCGAGCGGGGCGTTTCACCCGGGCCGGGAACGAGTTTCCCAACCTTCCCCTGGGGAACCTGTTCGACGTACTTCTCGTACTCACGCATCCGTGCGGCAAGCCGCCCCGTTTGGCGTGGAGGACGAGGGGCCTCCGAATCCCTGATGACTGCGAATTCTGCCATGTAGTCGCCTCCTTGGAATGATGCTTGAGAAAAGCTGAGTATTCCCGCTGCACGTGCAGGATAGCGACACACGGACGCAATGACAAAACCGGGAAACGAGTCAGGCCTGCTCGCGGTCCAGCTGCTCGAGGTTCTCCCGCACCGAGCTGAGCAGCTGGGTCAGAAGCCGTTCCAGGCGCAGCAGGACTTCCCGCGTGTAGCGGTTGAGGTTTTCAAGCTCCTGCCGCGTGGCTTCGGCAGCCTCGCTGAGGTGTGCTGCCGCAGTTGCGTCGGCTTCCGCAATGATCTGCCTGGCGCGTGCCTCCGCATCCATCAGGAGCTGCTGTGCCCGCTCCTGCGCTGCGCGCGTCAGCGCGTGCTCGTCAATGAGCCGTGCGCGCTCCTGCTCGGCCCGTTCGAGCGTCCGCCGCGCGGTCAGATGTGCGTCGTCGATTATCTGCTGCCGCGCTTCGAGCACCTGCTGGGCCTGCCGCAGGTCCGCCGGGATGGCGAGACGGAGCTGGTCGATGAGGTCGAGCAGCCGCCGCCGGTCCACGACCAGGTTGCCGCCCACCGGCAGTCTGCGCGACTCGATGACGAGCTGTTCCAGCCCGTCGATGAGGTCGAGAAACTCGAGCTGGGGCCCTTCCGGGCTCACGGTTACTCCTGTCCGAGTTTCCGGCGCAGCGCAGCACGCACATGCGGCGGCACAAGGTCGGCAACATCGTAGCCGAGGCGCGAGACCTCGCGAATGCGGCTCGCACTGATGTACAGGAACTCCTGGTTGGCCATCAGGAAGACAGATTCGAGGTGGGGCGCCATTTTCCGGTTCATCATCGCCATGTCGAACTCCACCTCGAAGTCGCTGACGGCCCGGATGCCCCGCACAATGGCGACCGCGCCCTTTCGCTTGGCAAATTCGACGGTCATCTCGTCAAAACCTTCGACCTCGACCGTCGGCAGATTGGCCACCGCCTGTTTCACCATGTCGATCCGCTCTTCCCACGTGAACATCGTCGCTTTATCCCGCCCCTTCACGACCGCGACGATCACGCGGTCGAACAGGTGGGTCATGCGCACGATGAGGTCGAGGTGACCGTTGGTGACCGGGTCGAACCCGCCCGGGTAGACTGCAATCCTCATTCGCCCTCCAGGTGGCCGTAGAACGCAACGGCGGTGTCGCCGTACGTGCGCCGGTCGAGGAGCTGGAGCCCTTCCGGCCGCACCGGCGGATTGTACCGGCTTCCATGCTCGAAGACGATCCGCCCGCCGGGCGCAAGAAGCCGGCTCAGCCGCACAAGGACCTCCTCCTTCGATTGGTCGTCATAGGGCGGGTCCATGAAGATCAGGTCGAACGTGCCCTCGATGCGGTCGAGTGCTGCCGGAAGCCGACCGCGCAGGACGGTTGCCTGCGCCGAAAAGCCGGCCCGCGCCAGGCTCTGGAGGATCGCCTCGACGCAGGCGGCCTCACCCTCAAGGAAGGTGGCATGGGAAGCCCCCCGGCTGAGGGCTTCGATGCCGAGGGCGCCGGTGCCGGCGTACAGGTCGAGCACCCGCGCGCCTCCGACCGCGCTGGCGAGGATGTTGAAGACGGCCTCGCGGACAAGGCCGGACGTTGGCCGCAGGCGAACTCCGCGCGGCTCAACCAGCGGAACGCCGCGGGCGGAGCCCCCGGCGATGCGGACACCTTTGCCGGCCATCAGTTGCCTGCCGTGGGGGATGGGGTTGTGGAAGCGGCCTGCCGGGGCCGAACAACCACGTCGACCGAATTCTCGAAGAGGGCCGCGCCGTCGCTCAAGGTCAGGGAAACGGTGTACGTGCCCGGCTCGGCCGGTGTGAACCACCGCGCCGACCCGCGGCCGGTGTCTTCGATTGTGCCCCCGCTGACCGACCATTTCGGCTTCAGGTCCTCGGCGTTCGGCTGCATGAGCGTCGGGAGGCCGCTGGTGACGAACGGGATGAGCGCCGGCCAGATGTCGCCGAGCAGCACGTTTTCCGATGCATCTTCGATGGCAACGCCGCCCAGCCGGTACGTTGGTATGAGCTCCAGCTTGAACCCGACGCTAAAGACGTTCTCAAGGTAGATGGTCCGGCTGCCGCCGCCCTGGGCTTGCTTGTAGCTGAAGGCGACGGTCGCTGTCTCGGGGTACCAGCGGATGCCGGTGAGCCCCTCGTCGCGGTCGATGTTGGTGCCCGCGACGTTTACCTGCGTGCTCACGGTGATGGCCTCGGCCTGGGCCCGGATGGAGATGCGCGTCGCGATATTCATCGCATCGACGAGCGTGAGGCGGTTGATCGTCTCGCCGCCGGTTTCCGTCGCGTAGGGGGAAACGGTCAGCACCAGCTTTGAGGGCTGCACGCGCCCGGTCAGGAAGGCAAGCACCTCAGGCATCACCAGCCGGAACGTCGCCTGGTCGCGGTAGGGAGCGATTTTGATCAGGTCCACGCGTTCGGCAATTGCCTGGTAGTCGTAGGCCCCTTCGTCGATGCGGTTCTGCGTCTTGATCGGCGACGGCAGCGTCACGGTCACTTTCTTCCCCTGCGCATGGAGCACCTCGGCCAGCTCACCGATGAACAGCGTGAACGACGTCCGCTGGGTGGCGGGCAGGTCCAGGTAGGCGATGTCGATGCCATTGACGCCGGCTTCGTTAACCTTCGCGACGATCTGCTGGACGTGGTTGGTCCGCGACCGTGCGTCGGCCAGCAGCGACTCGACGACGGCGACCTGTCCCGGGACCGACGCATTCGCAGCGATGACGGGGTACACCTCGTACGTTGTGCTCTTCGGCACCGTTCGGCTGAGCTCGCCCGCGACGCCGCCGTCGGCCGCCGGCGCGAAGTCGATGGGGTGGACAATGGTCACGTGCGGGATGGCCTGCTGGTTGAGCGTCGCGTTGTGCGGGAGGTAGGCCACCACCTCGCCTGCCGGGGTGTTCCGTCGCAGCACGGCGATGACGGCCGGCGCGTCCTTGAAGGTGCCGGTGACCACCGCACCCTGCGCATCGGGCACTGCCGGGGCGACCGGCTCCCAGCGCTTCGCCGCCTCGTCATACCGGAAGAAGCTGAGCATGCGCCCGTCGCTGGCCGGTTTCAGCAGGGCAGCCTGCACCTGCAGGTCGAAACCGGGCTGCGTCGCCTGCGCCTTCGGGTTCAATTCGAAAATGCGGGAGGCGAACTCGTAGCCGTCCGGGGCTGCGATGTTCCGGTCCGACGGGCAGTAGACCTCAACGCAATCGCCGCCCCCGCACACGCGGCCGTATCCGAACCAAACGAGGAGCGCGACGCCCACGAGGATGGCGGCGAGCGCCGCGATGCGGGCCATCGGCCGCTGCCCGGGCCGACCCCCGAAGACCTGGTTGCCCCCGCCCGCTCCCCAGGGCAGGCGGCCGCCCCCTCGCATCATCGGCGGGGGTGCTCCGCATGGGCGTTACGCAGGCTATGACCGTTTCGCAAGTCGGACCTCGGTCTCGATTATGCGGCCATTCCGATTGAGGACAACCTTCACCGTTTCGCCCGGCTGATGCTTCGCCAGCGCGTTCAGCAGCGGCGTCTGCGCGTCGACCGCAGTGTCGCCGACCCGCATGATGACATCGCCCGCCCGGATCCCCGCCTGGGCGGCCACCCCTCCCTGCACAATCGTGAGGACGACCGCCCCGGTGCTGGTCGGGAGCGCAGGCAGGCGCGCGGCCACCTCGTCGTTCAGGTCGAGGTGGTCAAGCTGGAGCGACGGCCGGCTGATGGGGCCGCGCCCTGCGATGATCTGGTTCGCAATCTCCATCACACGCCGCGAGGGGATGGCGAAGGCCACGCCCTCGACCGTCTGGCCGCCGTTCGATTGCCGCAGGATGGTGGTCGGCATGCCGACAAACTGACCGGCCAGGTTTACGAGCGCCCCGCCGCTGTTCCCGCTGTTTATCGCTGCGTCAGTCTGGATGATGTCGTCGTGGCGCACGCCGTCGAGCACCCGCGACCGGTTCAGCCCGCTGACGACCCCAACCGTCACCGACCCGTACAGCTCGCCGAGCGGGTTTCCGATGGCCAGGACCGTTTCCCCCGGCTCAAGCTCGGCCGAATCTCCAACTTCGATGACGGAGAGTCCAACCGGGGCCACCTGCAGGACCGCAATGTCGTTGAACGGATAGTCGTGCCCGATGAGCACGGCCGGCCGCTCGCTCCCGTCAGCGAACACCACCTTCAGCTGGTCGGTCCCCATGACGACGTGAGCGTTGGTCACGATGTACCCCTCGGCGCTGATGACGACGCCGCTCCCGACGTCGAGGCTTCGGCGTGTCGCGCTCTCGACGCGCACCACCGCGGGGAGCGCCTTCCGTGCCGCCGAGGTGAGCGCCGTGGTGACCTCGAGTTCGACAGGGGTGCCGGTTGCTGAGGCCGTGCTGTCGGCGCCACCAGGCTCGTCATCGATGCCGGCAGCAACCAGCGCACCGGCGATACCCCCGATGACGGCTCCCACCACGAGCCCGCCGATGCCGAGCAGGAGCGCTCCGCTCCATCCGCCTCCCTTCGTCGGGGGCGAGGGCGCCGGCGGGTCGGGCGGAGGCTCGGATGCTCCCGGCTGCAGTACCGGCTCGGCCGGAGGCCGCCAGACTGTCCCTGTGGTGCCCGGTTCCCCCGGCCCCGTGCTCATGCCCCTACCCATCTTCGAAATTGCCCCCGGACGAGCGCCGTCGGTATACTTCGGCGGGAACTGAGGCAACGCGCGGCCTCAGTTCCTTTGTTCTCGCGCGGCATTGGCTAGGGTACGACATGACTGATAAGCCCGTTCCCCTGACCCGTGAAGGAAAGGCAAAGCTCGAGCAGGAGCTCGAGCAGCTCCGCATTCGGCGCCGAGAGGTGGCGGAACTGATCCACAATGCGCAGGAGCAGGGCTCCAGCCAGGCCGACGCCGAATACGACGACGCGAAGCTCGAACAGGGCCGCGTCGAAGGCCGCATTCTCGAGATTGAGGACATCCTGCGCCGCGCCAAGATTATCGACGAGGAGGCTGCACACGCGGCCGGGCGGGTTGTGGTCGGCTCCACCGTCGAGGTCGACCAGGACGGCACCATCCGCACCTACAAGATTGTCGGTCCTCCAGAGGCCGACCCGCTGAACGGGAAGATTTCGAACGACTCTCCGGTCGGCACTGCCCTGCTGGGGAAGGCTGTCGGCGACGTCGTCTCGGTGAACGTCCCCAAGGGGGTCATCAAGCTCAAGGTGCTCAAGATCGACTGACGCCGCGGTCGAGCGCACAATTCCAGCTGTGACGGGCCGCGGGGACGCGGCCCGTCGTCGTGAAGGAGCCGTTCGTGGATGAACTGATGGCGCAGCGGCTGGCGAAGCTCGAGGAGCTGCGCCGCCTCGGCATCGACCCCTACCCCCCGCGATGGGAGCGCACCCACACCTCCCGCGAGGTGGTCGCGATGGTCGAGGCCCTGCCAGCTGACCAGGCTGAAGCGGCCGGCGTGACGGTACGCGTTGCCGGCCGCGTCGTCGCGCGGCGGGACATGGGCAAGGCGACGTTCATGGACCTCCTCGACGGGTACGGCCGGCTCCAGGTCCTCCTCCGCGCCAACACCACCGATCGATACGACCTGCTGCGGCTCGTCGACCTCGGCGACTTCATCGGCGTGACCGGCACCCCCATCCGCACCCGGACGGGACAGCCGAC
The DNA here is from genome assembly GCF_008838325.1 of Tepidiforma bonchosmolovskayae. Classification (GTDB taxonomy): domain Bacteria; phylum Chloroflexota; class Dehalococcoidia; order Tepidiformales; family Tepidiformaceae; genus Tepidiforma; species Tepidiforma bonchosmolovskayae. The sequence goes on from NZ_CP042829.1 coordinate 2,618,331, forward strand.
GGTCCAGGCGTCGTCGTGGACCATGCTGGCAAAAGCGCTCCACGCGCCCCCTGAAAAGTACCACGGCCTCTCCGACCCTGACCTGCGCCAGCGCCGCCGCTACCTCGACCTCATGGCCAACGAGGAGACACGGCGCGTCTTCGAAATCCGCAGCCGCACGGTCGCCGCCATCCGCCGGTTCCTCGACGACCGGGGCTTCCTCGAGGTCGAGACGCCGATTCTGCAGGTGAGCGAGGGCGGTGCGGCGGCCCGTCCGTTCGTCACGCACTTCAATGCCCTCGATGAGCCCCGCGTCCTCCGTATCAGCCTTGAGCTCCACCTGAAGCGGCTGCTCGTCGGCGGCTTCGAGCGCGTCTACGAAATCGGGCGCAACTTCCGGAACGAAGGGATGAGCTTCAAGCACAATCCCGAATTCACGATGCTCGAATCGTACGAGGCGTACGCCGACTACAACGATGTCGCCGAGATGACGGAGGAGATGATCAGCACCGTGGCGCGCCAGGTGCTCGGCACCACCGTCATTGCGTTCCGCGGCCATCAGATCGACTTAGCACCGCCGTGGCGCCGGATGACCTTCATCGAGGCGCTCCGCGAATTCGGCGGCCCCGACCTGGAGACCATCACCGACGCCGATGCCCTGCGCGATGAACTCCGCCGCCGCGGGCTCCCGGTCACCGACCAGATGGGGTACGGCAAGCTGGCCGACGAAGCGATGTCCCACTACGTCGAGCCGAACCTCATCCAGCCGACCTTCCTGCTCGATTACCCTGTCGAACTTTCGCCGCTCGCCAAGCGGAAGCCCGAAAACCCGCGCCTCGTCGAGCGGTTTGAGTGCTTCATTGCCGGGTTCGAATGCGGAAATGCCTACACCGAGCTGAACGACCCGCTCGACCAGCGGCAGCGGTTCGAACAGCAGCTCGCGCTGAAGGCCGCCGGCGATGACGAGGTCGAGCTGGTCGACGAAGATTTCCTCTTCGCGCTCGAGCACGGCATGCCGCCGACCGGCGGCTTCGGGATGGGCATCGACCGCCTCGTCATGCTGCTGACCGGGCAGCCGTCCATCCGCGAGGTCATCCTCTTCCCGCCGGTGCGGGCGCGCGAGGACTGACGCGTGGAGCCAATCGAACGGCACCACACGGCGACGGCATACATCGTCGCCCGCGGCCGAACCCTGCTGCTCTGGCATCGCGGGCTGCGGATGTGGCTCCCGCCCGGCGGCCACCTCGAGCCGAACGAAGACCCGGTCCAGGGCGCCCTCCGCGAGGCGCGGGAAGAAGCCGGGCTTGCCGTGGAGGTCATCCCGCCGCCCGGCCTGCTTGCCGTTGAGCGGCCGATGGTGCTGCCGCCGCCCGCTGTCATCCTCATCGAGGACATCGTTCGGCCCGACCAGCCGTTCCACCAGCACATCGACCACGTCTACTTCACCGTGGCAATCGACCGGGTCGACTTCACGGCACCGATCCCCCACGGGCCGCACCGGTGGGTAGGGCTCGAGGATCTGCAGGCTGCGGTTGCGCTCCCCGAACCCGGTGGTACGCTCGTCCCCGTTGCCGAGGACGTTCGCCTCCTCGGCATTCGCGCCATCGAGGCAGCCGCGAATCGCGGGAGCGTACCCGGATGCTGAGCCTGCAATTCATCCGCGAGAACGCCGAGCGTGTCCGCAGGGACATGCTCCTGAGGAACGCGGACGTCAACATCGACCGCATTCTCCAGCTCGACGAGCAGCGGCGCGCGCTCCTCCAGCAGGTCGAAGGGCTCCGGGCGAAACGGAACGCCGCCAGCAAAGCCATCGGGGCCTCGAAGGACCCTGCGGAGCGCGAGGTCCGCATCGCCGAGATGCGTCTCGTCGGCGAAGAAATCGAGCGGCTCGAAGGCAAACTGCGAACCGTCGAGGAAGAACTCCAGCGGCGGCTGTACGAGGTCCCGAACATCGTCGACGAAGCCGTGCCCCGCGGCCCGGATGAGACGTCGAACGTCGTCGTTGAAACAATCGGTGAGCCCCGGGAGTTCGACTTCGTTCCCCGGCCGCACTGGGAGCTCGGCGTCATCGTCGACGGGCTGGATATTGAGCGCGGCGCGAGGATGTCGGGCTCCCGGTTCTACGTCCTCAAGGGGCCGCTCGCCCGGCTGCAGCGCGCGCTCATCCAGTTCATGCTCGACGAGCACGTTGCCGCCGGGTTCACGGAAGCGTACGTGCCGTACATGCTCTCCGAGGCGTCGCTGCTCGCCTCCGGCCAGCTGCCGAAATTCCGGGACAACCTGTATCGCGACGCCGAGGAGGACTTCTACTTCATCCCGACGGCCGAAGTCGCCCTCGTGAACTACCACCGCGACGAGATCATCCCGCCCGGCCAGCTGCCGCAGCGGTTCGTCGCCCATACGCCCTGCTTCCGGCGGGAAAAAATGAGTGCCGGCCGCGATGTCCGCGGCATCAAGCGCGGCCACCAGTTCGAGAAGGTCGAGATGTTCGTCTACTGCGAGCCGGAGGCCAGCCCGGCCGAATTCGACCTGCTGGTCAGCCGGGCAAAGCACATCGCCGCAGCGCTCGAACTGCCGCACCGGGTGGTCGCGCTGTGCAGCGGCGACCTCGGATTCAACGCCGCGCGGACCTTCGACCTTGAAGTTTGGGCTCCCGGCCAGGGCGAGTGGCTCGAAGTCAGCTCGGCCTCCAACTGCCTGGATTTCCAGGCGCGGCGCGCCAACATCCGCTACCGCCCGGCCCCGGACGCGCCGCTCCGCCACCCGCACATGCTCAACGCATCGGGTCTCGCGCTCCCGCGGACCGTCATCGCGGTCATGGAAAACTACCAGCAGGCCGACGGGAGCATCGTCGTTCCCACACCGCTCCGGCGGTACATGGATGCCGACGTCATCCCGGCCGTCGCGCCCCTGCCGCCGCAGCGGGATTGACCACGGCTTTACCTCTGGTCACGTTTCACACGCAAATTACACAACCGCGACCTCATTCAGTTCACCGGAACATTTCCCGGGCTCACACTCGTCTCCAGCACCAGATTCGAGCGTGACTGGAGGAATGTCATGCGCATCTTGAAGTTCGTCTCGGGCGCTGCACTTGCCGCGGCGCTCCTCCTCGGGAGTCTCGCCTCCGCTGGAGGCGCACTGGCGCAGTCGCCGCCGGAGCCGCCGTCCCGGTTCGCCGGGAGCGTGACGATCGATGGGCAGCCGGCCCCGGCCGGGACAGCCATTGAGGCCCGGGTCGGCACGGCCAGCTGCGGAGTGACAACCGTGTTCCTGCAGGGCGGGCAGGCCCGCTATGTCATCGACGTCGCCAGCGCGGCAGCCCAGACGGGTTGCGGCACACCCGGCGCTGCAGTGACATTCATCGTCGGCGGTACGCCGGCGCCCCAAACCGGGACGTGGCGCAACTACGAGCTTGCCCAGCTCGACCTCGCACTGACGGCCGCAACGCCGACGCCGGCGGCTTCCCCCTCCCCAACGCCGACGCCGCGGCCGCCGGTGGCGGGCACGTCCACCACGGCCGCCGAGGCTCCCAGCGCGTGGTGGCTGGTGGCGATGGCCGGGCTCGGCATGCTCGGATTCGCCGGCATGGGCTGGGCCGCGTCGCGGCGCGACTGACCGGGCCACCGCGCGCGGTGCAATCCCCGCACGTACCCGGCTGGGACTGCCCCGGTCGCCGCAGGCAACCGGGGCAGTATCATGTCGGCCAATGACGGACGTTCAGCATGGCCGCGCCGGCGCCATCGAGTGGGCTGCCGCGACGGATATCGGGCGCCGGCGGGACGAAAACCAGGACGCCTGGCTGGCTGAGGAGACGCCAGCCGGGCTCCTCCTCGCCGTAGCCGACGGCATGGGCGGTCACCCGAATGGGGCCTGGGCAAGCCGCTATGCCCTCGCCCGTTTCGCGGAAGGCGTGCGGGCCGCAACTCCGGAACAGGTCGATCTTGGGCAGGTCGCGAGGGCGACCAATGCCGACCTCCGCCGCGAGGCGGCCCGGATCGGCACGCCCAGGGCCGGCACCACACTGGTCGGCGCGCTGGTCCGGGGTGACCGCGTCCGCTGGATCAACATCGGCGACAGCCGCCTGTACGTAGCCTCGACGAACGGGCTGAAGCAGGTGAGCCGCGACCATAATCTCGCGGCGGAGCCGGGCGGAAGCCCGCGGCTCGCAAACATCCTGACCCGCTGCCTCGGGTCGGATGAGGCTGACCCCGATGTCGGCGCGGTTGAACTCGGCGCCGGGCTCCTCCTGGCCACCGACGGGCTCTACCTGCTCGTCCCGCACGAGACGCTGAGCGAGGCGCTTGCTGCCCCCGACCTGGCCGATGCCGCTTCCGCGCTGGTCGACCTGGCCAATGATGCCGGCGGCCCTGACAACATCACCGTCCTGCTCGCCCGGCCGGTGGCTACCGGCTAGCGTCGGGAGGCGGTACGCTTCCTCCCGCAATCCCTACCGGAGCACCCCATGAAGCTTCATGAGTACCAGGCGCGCGACCTGCTCGCGAGGAACGGCGTGCCGGTGACGGCAGGCCGCGTGGCTGCCACGCCGGCCGAGGCGCGGAAGATCGCCGAAGAACTCGGCGGCAAGGTCGTCGTCAAGGCCCAAATCCACGCGGGCGGCCGCGGCAAGGGCCGCCTCGTCGAGCAGGCGGAGACCGCAGAGATGTATCAGAAACTGGTCTCCGACCCGGAGAACTATTCGGGCAAGGTCCGCGGCGATCGGGTCGGCGGTGTGCGGCTCGCCGACACCCCCGAGGAGGCCGAGCAGGCTGCCGCCGCCATCCTCGGGAAACACCTCGTCTCCATCCAGACCGGTCCGGAAGGCAAGCTCGTCAAGCACGTGCTCGTGGCCGAGCAGACCGACATCGCGAAGGAGTACTACCTCGCCGCCATCATCGATGGCATGCAGGGCTGCCCGCTGATCATGGCGTCGGCCGAGGGCGGTCAGGAGATCGAGGTCGTGGCCCACCGGAACCCCGAGGCGATCGTCCGGATGCCCGTTCCCGCTGCTGCCGGCTACTCGCCGTACATCGGCCGCACGCTTGCCGCACGCCTCGGCTTCACCGGCGACCAGGCCGACCAGTTCGGCCGCGTGGTTGAGGGTCTCTACCGCACGCTGATGGCCACCGACGCCAGCCTCGTCGAGATCAACCCGCTCGCGCTCACGACCGACGGCCGGGTGGTGGCCGTCGATGCCAAGCTCAACATCGACGACAACGCGCTCTTCCGTCAGAAAGAGCTCGCTGCCATGCGCGACCTCGACGAAGAGGACCCGCTCGAGGTCAAGGCCCAGCAGCTCGGCGTCGCCAACTTCATCAAGCTCGACGGCAACATTGGGTGCATCGTGAACGGCGCCGGCCTCGCCATGGCGACCATGGACACCATCAAGCTCGCGGGCGGCGAGCCGGCGAACTTTCTCGATATCGGCACGGTGAACGACCCGCAGCGCGTGGTGAACGCGATGAAGGTCATCCTCGAGGACCCCGCCGTGAAGGCGATCCTCGTCAACATCTTCGGGGGCATGGCCCGGGTCGACATCATCGCTCAGGGCGTCATCGAGGCGCACCGGCAGATGAAGATCGATGTCCCGGTGGTGATGCGGCTCGTCGGCACGAACTTGGCCGAAGGCGAACAGCTCATCAAGGAGTCGGGGCTGCCGCTCATCCGCGCGAACGGCCTGTTCGAAGCGGCAAAGAAGGCCGTGGAGGCCGCGAACGCGGCCTGAGCCGCCCGGTCCCGTTTCGCGAACCCAACGAGGGCGCTCCGAACGGAGCGCCCTCGTTTCTTTCATCCGCGGTGTGCCGCGCCGGCGCCTGCCTCAGCCTGCGGCGACTTTGCCGTTCGGGCTCCCTTCGCCTTTCGGCGGCCGGTCGAGAATTTCGTCGATCAGGCCGTACTCCTTCGCAGCCGGCGGGTCGAGCCAGAAGTCCCGGTCGGTGTCATGCTCGATCTTCTCCATCGGCTGACCCGTCCGCTCCTGGATGATGGTCCGGAGCACGCGCTGGAGCCGGAGCGTCTCCCGGGCCTGGATCTCGATGTCGCGGGCCTGGCCCTGGGCGCCGCCGAGCACCTGGTGCAGGTGGATCGTGCTGTGCGGAAGCGCGTACCGCTTGCCTTTGGCGCCCGAGCAGAGGATGACGGTGCCCATGCTGGCCGCCAGGCCCATGCACAGCGTGGACACCTGCGGGCGGATGAGGTTCATGGTGTCGTAGATGGCCAGCCCGGCCGTCACGCTCCCGCCCGGGCAGTTGATGTACATCATGATGTCCTTCTCGTCGTCCTCGCGGGCAAGATAGAGAAGCTGGGCGACGACGAGGTTCGCGACCATCGCATCGATGGGGGTGCCAAGGAAGACGATCCGCTCCTTCAGCAGGAGCGAGTAGATGTCGTAGGCGCGTTCCCGCCGGCCGTCGCTCTCGATCACGAACGGCATGATGTCCTGCGGCCGAACGATGTCGGCATCCGGACGCTTCCCGGCGACGAGTTCCTGGATCAGGTCGTAGCTGCTGCTCATCGCGGCCCTCCGGTCGTAGTGATGTCCAGTGTGCGGTGCCGCACGCGGATTCGCAAAGGCCCGGGCGCCGGCCGCCGCTTCACCGGGTGCATCCGCTCCCGCACACTGGATCTATGCCCGAGCGCCGCTCTGATATCCGAAACGTCGCCATCATCGCCCACGTGGACCACGGCAAAACGACGCTGGTCGATGCCCTGCTCAAGCAGTCGCACGTCTTCCGCGACAACGAGCAGGTCGGCGAACTCGTCCTCGACTCCAACCCCCTCGAGCGGGAGAAGGGCATTACCATCGTGGCCAAGAACGCCGCGATCGAACACCGGGGCGTCCGCATCAACATCATCGATACCCCGGGCCACGCCGATTTCGGCGGCGAAGTTGAGCGCGTCCTGAACATGGCCGACGGCTGTCTGCTCGTCGTCGACGCGGCCGAAGGGCCGATGCCCCAGACCCGGTTCGTGCTGCGCAAGGCGCTCGAACTCGGCCTCTACCCCATCGTGGTCATCAACAAAATCGACCGCCCCAACGCCCGGCCGGCCGAGGTGCTCGAGCTGACCTCCGACCTCATCCTCGAGCTCGCGACGCAGGAGCACCAGCTCGACTTCCCGGTTATCTACGCCAGTGCGCGCGACGGGTACGCCGGCACATCGCCCGACGTGCGCGGCGGCGATATGGCGCCGCTGTTTGCCGCCATCCTCGAGCGGGTGCCCGGCCCGGAGTGCGACCCCGGTGCTCCCTTCCGCATGCTGGTGACCACGCTCCTCTACGACAGCTACCGCGGGCGTATCGCGGTCGGACGGATCCGCGATGGGGCCGTGCGGCCGAGGATGGCCATCCAGCGGTTCGCCCATGACGGGGGGCGCGGCAGCTTCCGCGTCGGGCAGGTCTTCGGCTTCCGCGGTCTTGACCGGGTGGAGCTCGAGGAGGCCCTCGCCGGCGACATCGTCGCCGTGACCGGCGTGCCGGACGTACTCATCGGCGAGACGCTCGCCGATCCGTCCGTGACCGAACCTCTGCCTTCCATCGCCCTCGAACCGCCTGCGGTGAAAATGACCTTCCGGGTGAACGACTCTCCCTTTGCCGGGCGCGAAGGGCAATTCGTTACCAGCCGGCAGCTCCGCGAGCGGCTGCTCCGCGAGGTCGAAACGAACATCGCGCTCCGGGTCGAAGACGGTGAGACGCCGGACCAGTTCATCGTCAGCGGCCGCGGCGAACTGCACCTCGCGATTCTCGTGGAGACCATGCGGCGCGAGGGGTACGAATTCGCGGTCACCCGCCCCGAGGTCATCCTCCGGGATGGCCCGAACGGGCGCGAGGAGCCGTTCGAGCGCCTGTTGATCGAGGCTCCCGAATCAGCCACCGGCTTCCTCATCGAGGCGCTCTCGGGCCGCAAGGCCCAGATGGTCGGCATGCACTCGGGCGAAGATGGGCGCGTGCGGTTTGAGTTCGACATCCCGACCCGCGGCCTCATCGGCTTCCGCGACGTGTTCATCACGGGAACCGGGGGCGAGGGCATCATGAACACCGAATACCTCGGCTACCGGCCGTGGGCCGGCGAAATCGGCCGGCACCGCTCAGGGGCGCTGGTCGCCAGCGAGACCGGCACCGCGCTGGCATACGGCATCGCGGCTGCGCAAGAGCGGGGAATCCTCTTCATCAGCCCCGGCGACGAGGTGTACACCGGCATGGTGGTCGGGCTCCACGCACGGGACAACGACCTCGACGTGAACGTCTGCCGGGCCAAGCACCTCACCAATATCCGCAGCTCGACCGCGGATATCGCGGTCAAGCTCGTCCCGCCCCAGCCGCCAAGCCTCGAGCAGGCCCTGACCCTCATCACTGCTGACGAGATGGTCGAGGTGACGCCCCGGTCGATCCGTATCCGGAAGGCCGAACTGAACCCGTCGCTTCGCGCCCGCGAGGCCCGCCGGGCGAAGTACGCCGCGGTGGAGGCCGCCCGCAGCTGACGGTAGCGGGACGGCCTCTGGCGCCGTAAAGTCCCGCGCATGCGCCTCGATGACATCAACACCCCCGCGCTCCTGCTCGACCTCGACGCTGTCGAAGACAACATCACCAGCATGCAACGTCTGCTGGAGGGCAGCCACGTCCGCCTGCGGCCGCACTTCAAGACGCCCAAGTGTCCAGAGGTCGCGCGCATGCAGCTTGCGGCCGGCGCAATCGGCATCACGGTTGCGAAGCTCGGTGAAGCGGAAGTGCTGGCCGATGCCGGTCTCGGGCCCATCCTCGTCGCCAACCAGGTGGTCGGCCCGCCGAAGCTGAATCGGCTCATGGCGCTGCTCGCCCGTGGAATCGACATAACAATTGCGGTCGAATCGGAGTTCAACGTGCGCGAGCTCGCACAGGCCGCCCGCGAGGCCGGCGTCCGGGCCAAGGCTGTCATCGAAGTTGACGCCGGGATGCGCCGGTGCGGCACCGCCGTCCCTGCCGAGACGGTCCGGCTTGCCCGTCTCCTGGTCGAGGAAGGCGTCGACTACCGGGGGGTCATGGGCTACGAGGGGCACATGTACGGTCAGCCCGATCCCGGCGCCAGGGAGGCGCTCATCCGCGAGGCGCTCGCAACGGTCCGCGCTCACGTTGAGGCCCTGGAGGAGGCCGGCCTGCCCCCGGCGATCGTTTCGACCTCGGGTACCGCCAGCGTGCCCATCGCCGCCACGATGCCGTTCGTCACCGAACTCCAGGCCGGGACCTACATTTTCAACGACCTCCACAACGAAGCGTTCATCCCCGGTCACTTCCGCTTTGCGCTGACGCTCCTGACGACAGTTATCGCGGTGAAGGAGCGGTACGCCGTGGCTGACTGCGGCATGAAGTCGCTGACAAACGAGTTCGGGCCGCCCGTTTCCGTCGATGGACGCCTCCGTGCCGCCCGGCTGAGCGAGGAGCACGCAATTCTGGTGGGCGACGGCGTCGCCAGTCTGCACCCCGGCGACCGCATCGAGCTGATCCCCAGCCATGGCGACACCACGCTGAACCTCCACGATGTCTACTTCGTCCGCAGGGGCGGTGAAATCGTGGACACCTGGCGGATCCTCGCGGCGCGGCGGTTCCGGTGAACTGCGTACAATCGGCCAGAGAGCGCCGCAGCGGCCGATGCTGCGGCTCGAGAGAGGGGTTCCGGCAATGCGCAAGTGTCCGTGGTGCGGACGTGAGAATCTCAGCGTGTACGCCTACTGCCAGGGATGCGGCCGGGGTTTCGCCGGGCCTGCCGAACAGCGGGACGAAAAGAAGCGGCGGTTCCCCTGGCCCTTCGGTTCGAAGAAAGCCGCCTGACGCAGACTTGCGCCCGGGGTGCCCGGGACCTACGCTTCGCGGCCTGCGAGGAGGTGCACCATGCAGGCCGCTGCATCGTCACTGCGTGACGCTGCCCGGGCAATCGCCCCGCTTGCGCGCGCATACGCCGACCAGACCGAGCGAGATCGCCGACTTGCCGAGCCTGTGGTAGCGGCACTGCGCGATGCAGGGCTCTTCCGCATGCTGGTGCCGCGCGAACTTGGCGGCGCCGAAGCGACGGTGGCCGACCTGGTTGACTGCATCGCGGCGGTGGCAGAGGGCGACGGCGCCGCCGGCTGGTGCCTGATGATCGCCGCGACCACCGGCCTCACCGCGGCCCTCCTCCCGAAACAGGGCGCGATGGAGATTCACGGCGACCCTGCTTCGATTACCGGCGGGATGCTCATGCCCCGCGGCACCGCCGCGCGGGTCCCGGGCGGCTACCGCGTGTCAGGCCGCTGGGCCTACGGCAGCGGCTCGCCGCACTGCACCTGGCTCCTGGGAGGGGTGACCGTCCTCGGCAGCGACGGGAAGCCGGAGATGCTGCCCTCGGGGCATCCGCACCTGCGGATGGCCTTCTTCCCCGCTGGCGCGTTTACCATCCTCGACACGTGGCATGTCGCTGGCCTGCGGGGGACCGGCAGCCACGATTATGAGGTCCGCGACCTCTTTGTACCCGAGCACCATACGGTCGGTATCGGCGGGGAGCCGCCCTGGGCCGACGGCCCGCTCTACCGCTTCCCGATGTACGGGCTCCTTGCAATCGGCGTTGCAGCCGTCGGCTTGGGCATCGCCCGGGCGGCGATCGATGAGCTGACCACCCTCGCCCGGGCGAAGACGCCGACCGGGAGCCGCCGCGTCCTGGCTGAGCGTGCCGCGGCCCAGTCCGGGCTCGCGGAGGCGGAGGCCCTCCTGGGCGCCAGCAGGGCGTTTCTCTCGGATGTCGTCGCCTCGGCCTGGGCCGCGGCCGAGGCTGGCGACGCGCTACCCATTGCCGAGCGGGCTCGCCTCCGGCTGGCCGCAACCCATACCGCGCGCAGCTGCGCCCGGGCGGTCGACATCTGCTACGACCTGGGCGGCGGCTCCGCGATCTACGAGTCCAGCCCGCTCCAGCGGCACTTCCGCGACATGCATACGCTTACCCAGCACGTCATGGTCGGCCAGCAAATGTACGAAGTCGTCGGCCGCATCATGCTCGACCTCCCCACCGACACCTTCATGCTCTGACCAGGACGACCATGGACCTCATCGACGGCATCATGACCCTTCGCGCTATCCGCCGGTACACGGCCGAGCCCGTGACCGACGACGAGGTGCTGACCTGCCTCCGTGCGGCCCGCCAGGCGCCGAGCGGCGGGAACATCCAGCCGTGGCAGTTTCTCGTGGTCAGAGACGCGGCCACGCGTGCGGCCCTTGGGGAGATCTACCGCCGTGCCTACGATCGCTACGAGCCAGCGATGCTGGCCGCGACGCCGCCGTTCCGCGATGACGCCGAGGCTGAGCGCCACCGCCGAACTGTGGCCTCGGCACGGCACCTCGCCGAGCATTTCGCCGAGGCGCCGGTTGCTGTCTTGTTCCTCATGCCGAACATCAGCATGACGCTCCGCGACGCCGAGGGGCCGCTCGATGTCGGCTCTCCCTACGCATCCGTCTACCCGGCGGTTCAGAACTTCATGCTCGCGGCCCGGGCCCTCGGCATCGGGACGACCCTGACGACGGTCATCCGCATCTACCAGGACGAGGTCCGCCAGCTGCTCGGCATCCCCGATCGGTACGAAATCGCGGCGCTGGTGCCGATGGGCCGGCCCCGCGGCCGGTTCGGCGTCGCCCCGCGCAAGCCGCTCGGCGCGATCACGCACTGGGACCGCTTCGGCAACCGTCGCGCCGACCTGGATTGACGCAGGACCGCCCCGTAGCCGGCCCCCGCTGCCGTGGTGTACTGTATTTTGGCCGACCGTTCAGGCGGCAGGAGGCAGTATGGAACGCAAGAACACCGAATTCGAATTCCGGGGCATCAACCACCTCGCGCTCGTCTGCCGGGACATGGAGCGCACCGTCGATTTCTACTGCAACGTGCTCGGCATGCCGCTCATCAAGACGATCGAGCTGCCGAACAACATGGGCCAGCACTTCTTCTTCGACATCGGGAACGGCGACTCGCTCGCCTTCTTCTGGTTCCCGAACGCTCCCGAGGCCGCGCCCGGTATTGCGTCGCCGGCCGGCATGCCCGGTGAAGGCGAACTGGCCACCGCCCACGGGTCGATGAACCACGTCGCGTTCGACGTGCCGCCCGAGAAGTTCGACGAGTACTACGAGAAAATCAAGGCCAAGGGCATCAAGGTCACCCCTATCCTGAACCACGACGACAGCCCGCGGCAGGTCTCCCGCGAGGTCCACGAGGGCACCTTCATCCGTTCCTTCTACTTCCAGGACCCGGACGGCATCCTTCTCGAGTTCGCGACCTGGACACGGCCGCTCGGCCCGGACGACGTGAAGCACAAGCCGGCGCGGGCTGCGGACCGCGACCGCTACCTCGGCCTCGTCGGTACCGGCGGCAGCTAGAAACCGTTCGGGCAGAACGGCTCGTACGCGGTCCTGAAGAGGTCATCGGCGAGCCGGATTTTCACGTCGTCATCGGCCTGAAGCCGCCCGGCCCGGGCAAGGAAGCTGGCTGACCACTGGCCGGCAAGGAGCGATGCCAGCGCGGCGGGCTCAAGGGTGATGTCTGCGTCCGGCCCGTGCACGCGGCGCACCTCCGCCCGCGGCCCGTCGGTTTCGAGTTCGTACGTGCCCGTATTCCACGGGCACTGGTCATCAGAGCTGAGCGCAATGGTCAGTCGGCCTGCCGCCCCGTACGGGCGCGCTTCGAGCGCACGCGCGGCATCGACCACGCGCATCCAGATGGCGTCCTGCGTGCGACGGTTGAGGACGCGCGGCTCGAGGAGGAGCAGCGGGGCCGGGTCATCGGGCGGGACAGCCCGGAGTTCGACGCGCCGGGCGAGGTCGTGCGCCCGCAGGAACTCCCACAGCGCCGCCCACGCCGTTGCGTCGAGCGCGACCAGCTCATGTACCTGGAGCTCCTGCTCACCCTCGTCGGGGGTGTGCTCCACGCTCTGAGCGGTGTACACCGCATACCCGCGCGGGGTTCCGTCAGCGTCGCGGTAGACGGCGACGTGCACCGGCAGGCCCTTTTTCGGCGGGCGAAACGTCGAGACGCGCCAGAGCTCGGCCGAGCGGTGAATGACCAGGTTCCGCGGTGTGGCCCATTCGATGAAGACGGGCTTGATGACCGGATAGGCCTCCTCGACGTTCAGCAGCTCAATCTGTCCCGGCACCTGGGGTCGCTCCGCAAGCGCGGCAAGGCGGGGGTCGAACCGGTACGCCACACGCGTCGAGGCCAGGCCGTAGCCGAACCGCTGATAGATCGCCGCCATGCTCGCCCAGAGGATGGCCAGCGGCTGCCGCCGCTCGTACATCGTCTCCAGCGCTTTGCGCATGGTTTGGCGCAGCAGCCCGCGGCGCCGGTAGTTCGGCAGGGTCCCGACGGCGGTGACTCCGCCCATCGGGACGGGAACGCCGTTCAGCCGGACCGTAAACGGCCAGACGCCAAGGGTCGAAGCCATCTTCCCGTCGACGAACGCACAGACCGTCCACTCCGGCTGCGTGGCAGCGAGTTCGTCGTCCATCCCTTCCTCGCTGGCGAAGACGTAGGAGACGATGCGGCCGTAGTCGCGCAGCTCATCCCGGTCTGCGCAGGGGCGAATCTCGATAGTCATGGCGCGAGAGTATACGCAGCTGCGGTCACGGCTGGAGCGGCTGCAGGGTGACCGCCTCGCTGACTCGCACCTGGTAGGTTGCGCACGCCTCCATGAGGTCGAAGCCCGCCGTCCAGGCGGGTGCCGTGCCGTCGCCGAAGCGGCGCCAGCGCTGGGTGCCGGCGTCCCACTTGGCGACCTCGAGGAGCTTTCCCTCCAGCGAGGCAAGCGCATCGCGCGGGTCCGCCGACCCGCCGATGTAGACGAGATCGTTCCAGCCCGGCTGCAGCGTGACCGGCACCGGGAACGAGACCGAGAAGCCGCCCGGCAATGTCACCGGCGCCGTGGCGAGAAACCAGTACTCCTGCCCCGGCTCGAGTGCCGCCAGCGTGCGCCCTGCGCTGGTCGCAGCCAGCCACCTGCGGTACTGCGGCGTCCCGTCGACCGCCTGGTAGATGGCTGTCACGGCGGGTGACTCGGCGGACGGGAAGGCATCCCCAAGGATCAGCGGCGCACTGCCGAAGTATGCCACGTGGTTCCACCCCGGCAGGAGCTGGACGTTGCCGCAGACGACCGCGCCGGAGCCGACACGCGCCGGTCGGCTGAATTCGCTGGTGTTGCCCTGCGCATCGGTCGCCAGCGCAACCAGCCATTGCCCGGGCGAGACCATCGTGGCCGCGGAGAAACGACCGCTCGCATCGGCGGTCACTGGCGGCCGGAGGGGCACCGTGCCGTAGTCGGTTTGCCCGCCGGGCGTATGGCTGGCCAGGTAGATCTCCACGCGGCAGCCCGGGCAGGTCGTCCCTTCGATGCCGGAAGGAGTCGCGCGCGTAATTGCGGGGTACGCGACCCAGCCGTTCGGACCGGGCGGCGGCTGGGCCGGCGGGTTCCGGAGGCCGTCGGCGCCGAGATCGATCGCCAGCCCGCGGAGCGCGCTGAACGTGTTCCCGGCGAAGCTGTTGCGGTCGACGGGCGCCGGCTCGACCGACGGTGCGACCACGATGCCCGTTCCGCAGTCCTCGAAGGCGTTGCCGCGCACCGTGGTGCCGGATGAGCCGGCGGCCAGGTCGACGCAGGCGCTGCTGATCCGGCGGAAGCTGTTGTTTTCGATGGTCACCCCCGCAACGGGCGCCGAGCCGCCGGTGACCCGGACCCCGACCGCCGTCCCGTCGATCGTGTTCCGGGCCGCGCCGGCCCCGCCGATGGTGCCGTTGCTCCCGGACACCAGGATCCCGATGGCGTCCGGGAGCGAGGCCGGGTCAGCCGAGATGTCGTTCGCAGCGACCGTGCCGGCCGCTCCGGCGACCCGGATCGCGACGCCGCAGTCGTGGAACCGATTGGGAGCCGCCGGGGAGCCGACCGTGGCGTTCGCCCCTTCGGCGTGGAGGCAGACGCCCGAAAAGCCCTCGAACGCGAGGCCCCGGATGGTGGCGCCAGAGCCGGTCACGCGCAGACCATCGTGCGGAACGCTCAGGCTGGCGGAGGCGCTGCGGAGGATGACGCCGCTGCCGGAGCCATCAATTGTCGCCCCGTCGGCGGTGAGCGGCGGGAGCGGGCTCGAGCCCACCGAGATGACCGCCGGGACAGCCGCCGGGAAGACGGCCGGGTCGAAGCGGATGGTCGATGCCCCTCCGCTGTTGACCGCGGCGATTGCCGCGCGAAGGGTGCAGTTGCTCGGGTGCGGGCAGGTCCCTGCGGCGTCGGCCGTCGATGTCACGGTGACGATGCCGGCCGCCCGGGCAGCGGGGGGCCATCCACCGCCGCCGGCAAGGACTGCTGCCACCGCAACAAGCAGGAGGAGGCCGGTCCGGGCGCTCATTGCCCGACACGCTACCGGCTCGGCTGCTGCGCCCGCAACTCGCCGCTAGAGCGGCTCGAAGACACGGCGGCCGTCCCGCCGGGTCAGCCGCCCGATGCCGGGGTGCGGCCAGTGGCCGGCCATCCAGAGAAGGCCCTCCGCAATGGCGCGTTCGAAGAGCGCTTCGCGCGTCGCCGCGGATTGAACGGGGTCGACATCGAACGCGGGCGACCAGTCGGGGTGGATGAGCTGGGCCGGGTGGTGCGACGCATCGCCGATGATGAGCCCCCGTTCGAACCCGTCGACGATGCCGATGGCGACGTGTCCCGGCGTGTGCCCGGGCGTCGGCACGAACACGAGATGCTCGTCGAGCGCGGTCTCGCCCTCGACGAAGCGGATGCGGCCTGTGTCGCGAAGGGGTTCGACGCACTCCCGCAGGTGGTCGTTTCCCGGCGCCTCGAGCCGCTCTGGCGCCATCCAGTAGTCCCATTCCGTCTGCTGAATGACAAACTCCGCCTTCGGGAAGAAGACCTCGCGTCGCCCGCCGTCGAGGTCGACGGTGTTCCAGCCGACGTGGTCGATGTGCAGGTGGGTATGGACCACGAGGTCGATGTCGCCCGGGTCCACCCCTGCGCCCCGGAGGGCCTCGTCGAGCCGGCCCACGGGGAAGCCCGGCCTCCGCCGTGGGCCGAGCCCGGTGTCGATGAGCAAGGTCCGGCCCGCGGAACGGACGAGGTAGCAGGTGACGCTCATGGTGAACAGCCCGCGCTCATCCGCCTCGGTACCGAACTCGTCGTAGAAGCGGTCGGCATGCTGCGGCAGGAAGTGGCGCGGGTTCATGAGGACCGGTGCGTCGAGCAGCGGTGCAATGGTGACTGACCCGATGGAGACCGCGTCGATGGCGGGCATTGCCGGGCTCCTACTTCAACCCGGAGCGGGCGGCAACATCGGACATCGCCTCGCCGAGCCGCTGGATGCCTTCTTCGATCTCTTCCATTGCGACATAACTGAAGGCGAGGCGGAGGTGGTTCGTGGCCTTCCCGTCGGCGAAGAACTGCGGGCCCTGCCCGACGATGACGCCGCGCTCGTTCGCAGCGAGCTGGACCTCGCGGGAGTTGAGACCCTCCCGGAGTTCCAGCCAGAGGAAGAAGCCGCCCCGGGGCCGGGTATAGCTCACAAACGGGGCGCAGTACCGGGAAAGGGCTGCTTCGACCCGCTCGAGCTTGCGCCGATAGATGCCCCGGAGCCGCTCGACATGCCGGTCCAGGTCGCCGTTGCGAATCATTTCAGCGATCACCCGGCCGAGGAACGGGCTGGAGCCCATGTCGTACCGGAGCGCGGCAATCCGGGAGATGAGCGCCGGTGGGCCCTGCACCCAGCCCATCCGGAGGCCGGTGGCGATCGTCTTCGAGAAGCTGCACACCTTGACCCCGTGCTCGCCATTGCTGAGGGCGAAAATGGATGGCGGCGGGGGCTCTTCGAACCACAGCTCGCCGTAGGCGTCGTCCTCCAGGACGAAGGTGTCGTACCTGCGGGCGAGGTCGAGGAGGTGCTCCCGGCGCGCGAGGCTCATCGTGCAGCCGGCCGGGTTCTGGTGGTTCGGAATGCAGTAGATGAATTTGGCCCGCCGGCCCTGGGCCGCGAGCGCAGCGAGCTTTTCTTCGAGGACGTCCGTCCGCATGCCGTCGGCATCGAGCGGGATCGCCACCATCTCTGCGCCAAACGACCGGATGGTGCGCATCGAGCCTGGGAAGTTCGGGCTTTCGACCATGACGATGTCCCCGGGGTCGAGCAGGGTCTCGCATACCATGCCGATTGCGTGCGCCGAACCGCTCGCGATGATGACGTGGTCCCGCGTGACGGTAACGCCCTCGAGTCGGGTCCAGCGCTCGGCGATGGCGTCGCGCAGGGGCAGCGGGCCGAAGGTGCCGCCGTACTCCAGTGCCTCCTTCCGCTCGCGGTCGAGCACGGTCCGGGCGGCGCGGAGCAGCTCGTCGGCCGGGAGAGACGGGATATCGGGGAGGCCGCCCGCGAAGGAGATGAGGTGGCGAGGGTCCGGTGTAGCCGCTGCCCAGACCTGGGGTCCGAGGATGCGGGCGCGGGCGCTGACCACCTGGTCGACGCGTTCGGGGGTCCAGTAGGGCTCGGCCATGCGGCTGCTCCGGCGGGAAGAGTGCCCGGATTATACGCACTCGGGCCTGGGGAACCGGCCGGCGCCGCGGGGCTCGACACGCTGATTGACCGGTTTGTTATACTCTAGGCTCACCCACCGTCTCGCGAGAGATTGCGAAGCATTTCACAAATGGCGCCCCGAAATCTCGGAGGCGCCCGCGGCTTTTTTCATTTCGCAATCCCCGCGCACCGGTGAGTCGGATCGAGGGGTACGCAGCATGCAGCATGCCGGGAGGCCCGCACGGCAGGGGCTTTACCAACCGGGGCTTGAGCATGACGCCTGTGGCGTCGGGTTCATCGTTCACCTCAAGGGACACCGTTCCCATCAAATCGTGCAGGATGCGCTGACGGCCCTGGAGAACCTCTACCACCGCGGGGCCTCCGGCAGCGAACCGAACACCGGTGACGGTGCCGGCATCCTCGTCCAGATGCCCCACGAGTTCCTGCGGCGCGAGTGCGCCCAGCTCGGCATCCGCCTGCCCGAGGCCGGCCACTACGGTGCCGGCCTGTTCTTCACGTCCCGCGACCCCCGGGCCACCGAACAGGCGAAGGCGCTCTTCGCCGCCATCGTGGAGGAGGAGGGCCAGCACCTCCTCGGCTGGCGCAGGGTGCCGACCAACAACGCTGACCTCGGCGCAACAGCGCTCGCGGCCGAGCCGGATATGTGGCAGGTCTTCATCGGCCAGGGCGCGAACGTGGTCGACAACGATGCGTTCGAGCGCAAGCTGTACGTCATCCGGAAGCGGTTCGAGAAGGCGATTCAGCGCTGGGGCATCCGCGATGCCGAATGGTTCTACTTCCCGAGCCTTTCCTCGCGAACCCTCGTCTACAAGGGCATGCTCACGGCGCGGCAGCTGCGTGGCTACTTCCCCGACCTGAGCGACCGGCACCTCATCAGCGCGCTGGCCATGTTCCATTCCCGGTTCAGCACCAATACCTTCCCGAGCTGGGAGCTGGCCCATCCCTACCGGATGATCGCCCACAACGGCGAAATCAATACCCTCCGCGGCAACCGGAACTGGATGGCCGCCCGGGAGGCGCTGTTCGCGTCGCCGCTCTTCGACGACATCAACAAGATCCTCCCCATCATCAACGAACACGGGAGCGACACAGCCAGCCTCGACGAGGCGCTCGAACTGCTTGTGATGGCCGGCCGCAGCCTGCCCCACGCCATGATGATGCTGATTCCCGAGGCCTGGCAGGAACACGAGAGTATGGACCCGGCCAAGAAGGCCTTCTACGAATACCACTCCTGCCTCATGGAGCCGTGGGACGGCCCGGCCTCGGTCGCCTTTACTGATGGGCGCAACATCGGCGCCGTCCTCGACCGGAACGGCCTCCGCCCGTCTCGCTACTATGTGACGAAGGACGACCTCGTCATCATGGCCTCCGAAGTCGGCGTCCTGCCGATTGAGCCCGAGCGGGTGCTCATCAAAGGCCGCCTCCAGCCCGGCAAGATGTTCCTCGTAAGCCTCGAAGAAGGCCGCATCATCGACGACACCGAGCTGAAGATGAAGCTCGCGAACGAGCGGCCCTATGCCCAGTGGCTGAAGGAGAACCTGGTCCACATTGATGACATCCCGGCGACGGAGACGCCGCCTCCGCTGCCGCCCGACCTCCTGCTCGAGCAGCAGATGGCCTTTGGTTACACGATTGAGGACGAGAAGTACCACCTCGGCCCGATGGCCCAGAACGGCGAAGAGGCTGTCGGTTCGATGGGCACGGATACCCCGCTCGCCGTCCTCAGCGACCGGCCCCAGCCGCTCTACAACTATTTCCAGCAGCTGTTTGCGCAGGTGACAAACCCGCCGCTCGACGCCATCCGCGAGGAGCTCGTGACGTCGGTCAAGACGGTGATCGGCCCCGAGGGCAACCTCCTCGACCCGGAACCGGAAAGCTGCCACCTGATCAGCCTCGATAACCCGTTCATCGACAACGAGCAGCTCGCCAAGTTCAAGTCGCTGAAGGACCATGCGCTCCGGGCCACGGTCCTCCCGATGCTCTTCCCGGCCAAGGCCGGCCCGGCGGGCCTCGAGGCCGCCATGGAAGAGCTGTGCCGCGCCGCCGACCGGGCAATCGAGCAGGGCGCGAAGATTCTCATCCTCTCCGACCGCGGCGTGGACGCCGACCACGCACCCATTCCGTCGCTGCTGGCTGTCGCCGGCCTGCACAACCACCTGGTCCGCGAAAAGAAGCGGACGCAGGTCGGGCTGGTGGTCGAGACGGGTGACGCCCGCGAGGTGCATCACTTCGCCCTGCTCATCGGCTACGGCGCCGGTGCAGTCAACCCGTGGCTCGCGCTCGATTCCCTCGAACAGGTCCGGGAGGACGGCTACATCACCGCGGACTACCCAATCGAGAAGCTCCGCGCGAACTACCTCAAGGCGATCAAAAAGGGCGTGGTCAAGGTGATGTCCAAGATGGGCATCTCCACCATCCAGAGCTATCGCGGAGCGCAGATCTTCGAAGCCGTCGGCCTCAACGAGGAGTTCATCGACAAGTACTTCACGAACACGGTGTCGCGCATCGGCGGCATCGGCATCCACGAGGTCGCGCAGGAAGTGCTGGCTCACCACCAGCGCGCCTTCCCCGAGCGCGACGGCGGCCTCCGCGAGCTGCTGTGGGGCGGTCAGTACCAGTGGCGGCGCGACGGCGAGTACCACCTCTTCAACCCGGAGACGGTCTTCCGCCTGCAGCACTCGACCCGCACCGGCCAGTTCAAGATTTTCAAGGAGTACACCCGGCTCGTTGACGACCAGAGCAAGCGGCTGGCGACGCTCCGCGGCCTATTCGAGCTGAAGTCGGACCGCCAGCCGATCCCGATTGAGGAGGTCGAACCCGCCGAGAACATCTTCAAGAGGTTCGCTACCGGCGCGATGTCGTTCGGCTCGATCAGCGCCGAGGCGCACGAAACGCTCGCCATCGCAATGAACCGGATCGGCGGCAAGAGCAACACAGGCGAAGGCGGCGAAGACCGCCGCCGGTACACGCCCGACCCGAACGGCGACTCCCGCCGCTCGGCCATCAAGCAGGTGGCCTCCGGCCGCTTTGGCGTCACGAGCGAGTACCTCGTGAACGCCGACGAAATCCAGATCAAGATGGCGCAGGGCGCCAAGCCGGGCGAGGGCGGCCAGCTTCCGGGCAAGAAGGTCTACCCGTGGATCGCCGAGGTGCGTCACGCGACCCCGGGCGTCGGCCTCATCAGCCCGCCGCCGCACCACGACATCTACTCAATCGAAGACCTCGCGCAGCTCATCCACGACCTGAAGAACGCGAACCCCCGAGCCCGCATCAGCGTCAAGCTCGTGGCCGAAGTGGGCGTCGGGACCGTGGCCGCCGGCGTCGCAAAGGCGAAGTCCGACCATGTTCTCATCTCGGGCCATGACGGCGGCACCGGCGCGAGCCCGCTGACGTCGATCAAGCACGCCGGTCTCCCCTGGGAGCTCGGCCTTGCCGAAACGCAGCAGACCCTCGTCATGAACCGGCTCCGGGACCGGATCGTCGTGCAGGTCGATGGCCAGATGAAGACCGGGCGTGACGTCATCATCGCGGCCCTGCTCGGCGCTGAGGAGTACGGCTTCGCCACGGCACCCCTGGTCGTCATGGGCTGCGTCATGATGCGCGTCTGCCACCTCGACACCTGCCCGGTCGGCATCGCAACCCAAAACCCGGCGCTGCGCGAGAAGTTCGCCGGGCGCGCCGAGCACGTGGTGAACTTCTTCCGGTTCATCGCCGAGGAGGTCCGCGAGTACCTCGCCCAGCTCGGCTACCGCTCACTCGATGAGATCATCGGCCGCACCGACCTGCTCGACGTGCGGCGCGCTGTGGACCACTGGAAGGCCCAGGGGCTCGACCTTTCGGCGATCCTCTACCGGCCGCAGGTCGACCCGTCGGTGCCGGTCCGCTGCGTGACGACACAGGACCACGGCCTCGAACGCGCGCTCGACAACGAACTGATTCGGCTCGCACAGCCCGCGCTCGAGCGGGGCAAAAAGGTCGTGCTCGACATGCCGATCCGGAACGTCAACCGGACCGTCGGCACGATGCTCGGGAGCGAGCTGACCCGGCGGTACGGTCACACCGGGCTTCCGGATGACACCATCGACATCACCTTCCACGGCTCCGCCGGCCAGAGCTTCGGCGCCTTCCTCCCCGCGGGCATCACGCTCCGCCTTGAGGGCGACGCCAACGACTACATCGGCAAGGGCCTCTCCGGCGGCAAGATCATCGTCTACCCGCCGAAGGACGCCACCTTTGTCCCGGAGGAGAACATCGTCATTGGCAACGTTGCCCTCTACGGCGCGACAAGCGGGGCGGCCTTCTTCCGCGGCGTGGCCGGCGAACGGTTCATGGTCCGCAACTCGGGCGCCGTGGCCGTGGTTGAAGGCACCGGCGACCACGGCTGCGAGTACATGACCGGCGGTCGTGCGGTCATCATCGGTCGCACCGGCCGGAACTTCGCCGCCGGCATGAGCGGCGGAATCGCCTACGTCCTCGACGAGGACGGCGATTTCCACACCCGCTGCAATATGGAGATGGTCGGTCTCGAGCCGCTCGAGGAGCCGGAGGACCTCGACCTGGTCCGCGGCCTGCTGGAGCGCCACGTCGAATACACCGGGAGCACCGTCGCCCAGCGCCTGCTCGCCGATTGGCCGGCAGCCGCCAAGAAGTTCGTGAAGGTCATGCCGACCGATTACCGCCGCGTGCTCGAGCAGCAGCGCCTCCAGTCGCAGCAGCAGGCCCAGGGCACGCAGAACTCAACCGTGGGAGCTGCCCGTGGCTAAGCCGACCGGATTCCTCGAATTTCCGCGCGAGACCCCGAAGCGCCGCCCTGTCGAGCAGCGCGTGCACGACTGGCTCGAGGTCTACGAGGAGTTCCCGCTCGAGAAGCTGAAGACGCAGGCGGCCCGCTGCATGGACTGCGGCATCCCGTTCTGCCACCAGGGCTGCCCCCTCGGCAACATCATCCCCGACTGGAACGACCTCGTGTACCGGGACCGCTGGCGCGACGCCATCGACCGCCTGCACGCGACGAACAATTTCCCGGAGTTTACGGGCCGCCTCTGCCCGGCCCCGTGTGAGGCGGCGTGCGTGCTCGGCATCAACGCCGACCCGGTGACCATCAAGCAGGTCGAACTCGAAATCATCGAGTACGCCTGGCAGGCAGGCTGGGTGAAGCCTCAACCTGCGAAGCACCGCACCGGCAAGACGGTGGCGATCATCGGCTCCGGCCCGGCCGGGCTCGCCTGTGCGCAGCAGCTCGCCCGCGCCGGTCACGAGGTCACGGTCTTCGAGCGGGACGACCGCATCGGCGGGCTCCTCCGCTACGGCATCCCCGACTTCAAGATGGAGAAGCGCTTCCTCGACCGCCGGCTCGCGCAGATGGAGGCCGAAGGCGTCGTCTTCCGGCCGGGTGTCAACGTCGGAAAGGACATCGATGCCCGGGAGCTGCTCGAGGAGTTCGACGCCATCTGCCTCGCCGGCGGCGCGACCCAGCCGCGCGACCTGCAGGTGCCGGGCCGCGAATTGAAGGGCGTGTACTTCGCGATGGAGTACCTGCCGATGCAGAACCGGCGCAACGCCGGCGACGAAATCCCTGACGACGAGTTCATCACTGCGAAAGACAAGCGGGTAATTATCCTCGGCGGCGGCGATACCGGTGCCGACTGTCTCGGGACGGCCCTCCGCCAGGGCGCTCGCGAGGTGCTCCAGTACGAAATCATGCCGAGGCCGCCAGCCAGCCGGCCGCCCGAGCAGCCCTGGCCGCTCTACCCGAACATCTACCGCGTCTCCTCGGCGCACGAAGAAGGCGGCGTGCGGGACTACTGCATCATGACGACCCGCCTGTCCGGCGAAAACGGCCGCCTGACGACCCTTCACGCGGTCCGCGTCGAGTTCGTGAACGAAAACGGGCGCCAGGTGATGCGCGAGATTCCCGGCTCCGAGTTCTCCGAGCCGGTCGACCTGCTCCTGCTCGCCATGGGGTTCCTCGGGCCCGAAAAGGGCGGCCTCCTCGAGCAGCTCGGCGTTCAGCTGACCGAACGCGGCAATGTCTGGGCCGATGAGAACAAGATGACCTCGGTTCCCGGGGTCTTTACGGCCGGCGACATGACGCGCGGCCAGTCGCTCATCGTCTGGGCTATCGCCGAAGGCCGGGCCGCCGCCCGCGGCATCGACCAGTACCTGATGGGCGAAACGATGCTGCCGATCAACTAGGCCCGGGCGTCCGGGCAAGGGGCCGGTGTTGCGGCCTCAGGAGTCTGCAGACGGGCTCCGCGCCGGCCCAAGCGGGTATTCGTGCTCGACCACCCGCGCCGGCACACCGACCGCCGTGGCGTTCGGCGGCACGTCGCTGAGGACGACGGCGTTCGCACCGATCCGGGCATTGTCGCCGACCGTCACCGGCCCGAGGATTTTGGCCCCGGTGCCGATGAACACGAACCGGCCGATTGTGGGCCCGTCGTACGAGGCGTCGGGGCCGCCCGTATTCAGCCCGATGGTGACGAAGGGAGCGATGGAGCAGTACGGGCCGATGCGGGTCGTTCCGTCGATGACGACGTGGCCGTGATTGATCAGCAGCCCGGGTCCGATTTCGACGCGGTCCCCGATCGAGACCCCGGCCATCAGCATCGTCAGCCGGCGGCAGAGGAGCGGGAGGAGCGGGACCCGCTGCTTCCGAAGCCATGCCTGCAGGCGGTAGACCAGGACCACCTGGGCCTCGGCCGAGAGGAGAATGCTGGCGATCGTCTCTGCCCGGGGCCCGAACAGCCGACGCACGCCGGGCACGGCGTGCCAGGTGACCGCCTGGCGGATGTCCTCGCGCACGTTCTCAAACATCTCGGCCTCCGCACGCCCCGGTGGGGCCATCCGCCATGGTCGCAGCCCGGACGCTATCGGTCACGCTCGACGATGAGCCGCCCGAACTCGTGCAGGCGCTCTGCCGCCCCGGCGGCGAGTCCCGTCGCGGCGAGCAGCGCTTCCGCCTCCCTGGCGAGTGAGTTCGCAAGTTCACGGGTCCGCTCCCGGGCGCCGGCCTGTTCGAGCAGCTGCACAATCCGCGCGGTGTGGGCCGGGTCATCGGCTGGCGAACGGTACAGCTCCCGGAGCTCCTCCCCTGCGCCGGTCGCCATCGCGAGAACGACCGGGAGCGTTTTCTTACGCCGGACGATATCGCTCGAGGTTGACTTTCCGGTCGCAGATGCGTCGCCCCAGGCCCCGAGGTAGTCGTCGTGCACCTGGAATGCGATGCCGAGCCGCTCGGCCCACTGCCGCAGCCGCTCTACCTGCTCAGGGGGCGCACCGGCAAGCGCGGCACCGATGCCCGCTGCCGCCCCGAGAAGCGCGCCGGTCTTCCCGGCGACCATGTCGAGGTACTCGGCCTCCGTGACGTCGGACCGCGATTCGAATGCGAGGTCGAGCCACTGCCCGGCGACCATCCGCTCGACCGCTTCGAAGAGCATCGCCAGCCCCACCTGCGCCCCTGGCGCCCGGCTCCCTGCAAGCTGCCGCAGCCCGCGCGTGTAGAGGAAGTTGCCGAGGTTGATCGCCTGCGCCTCGCCGATGAGCTGCCACGCCGTCGCCCGGCCATGGCGCAGGAGGTCACGGTCCTGGATGTCGTCATGGACCAGCGAGAAGTTGTGCACCAGCTCCACGGCGACCGCGCCGGGCAGCGCGTCCCCGGGGCCGGCGCCGCAGGCGGACGCCACTTCCATGCACAGCAGGGGCCGAAGCCGCTTCCCGCCGGCCGCCGCCGGGGATCCGTCGGTCGACTCCCATCCCATGACGTAACGGGACAGCCGCAAAAGCTCGGGAGGGCCATCGGCAAGTGCAGCCCGCAGCGCCGCATCGAGCAGCGGCAGGTGGTGCGCCAGCGGCCCGGCGCTGCTCATGCCAGCGAAGGCGTCGGTGCAGCGGCGTGGCGGCTCGCTCCGCGTCCGGCGAGGGCCTCGCGCGCCGCAGCAGCAATCCCTTCGGCATCCAGCCGGTACAGGTGCCGCATGGTTGCCTGGGGGCCATGGTCAACGATGGCGTCCGGCATCGCCAGTGCGCCGAGGTACCGGTCGGCCAGCCCGTGGTCAGCGAGCAGCTCCAGCACAGCGTCGCCGAAACCGCCTGCGCGGACGTTCTCTTCGGCCGTGATGATGCCGGCCGTCGTTTGCGCGACTCCAAGGAGCAGCTCCTCGTCCAACGGCTTCGCGAAGCGGGCGTTCACAACCGCCGCATCGATGCCCTCCGCGGCGAGCAGCTCAGCCGCTTTGAGGCACTCCGTCACCGGGGCGCCGAAGCCGACAAGCGCGATGTCCCGCCCCTCGCGGAGCAGTTCGCCCTTGCCGACAGGGAGCGCCTGCATCGGCAGGTTCGTCGGCGCACCGGGCCCGCTGCCGCGCGGATAGCGTACGGCGAAGGGGCCGTTATGCTGGATGCCCGTGTACAGCAGGTCGCGGAGCTCACGCTCATCCTTCGGTGCGCTCACGACCATGTTCGGCAGGCAGCGCATGTAGCTGATGTCGATAAAGCCCTGGTGCGTCTTGCCGTCGTCTCCGACGAAGCCGGCCCGGTCCATGGCGAACACCACGGGCAGGTTTTGGACAACCACGTCATGGACCACGGAGTCGTAGCCGCGCTGGAGGAACGTGCTGTAGATGGCCGCAATCGGCCGGATGCCCTGCGTCGCCAGGCCGGCAGCGAAGGTCACCGCGTGCTGCTCGGCGATGGCGACATCGAACACGCGGCCCGGGTGCCGGGCGTGCACCGGGGCGAGTCCGGTTCCCTCCAGCATCGCCGCCGTGATGGCCACCACGCGCGGGTCCGACTCAATCAGCTCCTGCACGGCCTGTGCGAACACCTGGCTGTACGTTGGCCGGGGTGGCGGAGCGGAGGGGTCCGTCTTCTTCAGCCAGTACGTGCCGCTGTGGCTCTTGATGGGGTCTGCGGCCGCCTCGGGCACGCCGTGCCCTTTCTCCGTGAGGACATGGAGCAGGACCGGCTTCCCCTCGACCTTCTTGATCGCCTTCAGGGTCGCCTCGAGCTCCCGGATATCGTGGCCGTCGATTGGCCCGTAGTACTCGAAGCCGAACTGCTCCCAGAAGCTGGCAGGCACCAGGAGGTCGCGGACGCTCGCCTTCACCCGCTTGGCCCCTTCCCACACCTGGCGCCCGAGCGGAAGGTGCTCAACGAGCTCGCCGATTTCCCGCTTGGCGTTCCGGTAGAGCGGGTCCACGCGGAGTTTGTTCAGGTTGCGGCTGAGCGCGCCGACGTTCGGCGAGATCGACATCGCGTTGTCGTTGAGGATGACGATGAGCCGGTGCAGCCCGAGGTGCCCCGCGTGGTTCATGGCCTCCAGGGCCATGCCGCAGGTCATGGCGCCGTCACCGATGACGGCGATGGTGTAGAAATCCTCGCCCTTCAGGTCGCGCGCCACCGCCATCCCGACGGCAGCGGAGATCGACGTTCCGGCGTGCCCCGCGCCAAAGACGTCGTGCTCGCTCTCTTTCCGGTCCGCGAAGCCGCTCAGGCCGCCGAACTGCCGGATGGTATGCATCCGGTCCTTGCGCCCGGTCAGGATCTTGTGGACATACACCTGGTGGCTGACGTCCCAGATGATCTTGTCTTTCGGCGAATCGAAGAGGCGGTGGAGGGCGAGGCTCAGTTCCACGACGCCGAGGTTCGACGCGAGGTGCCCGCCGCCGCCGATGCCGTCCACGGTCCGCACGAGGAAGTCGCGAATCTCCTGCGCCAGCGCCTGCAGCTGGTCGTACGTGAGTGCGCGGAGGTCCCGCGGGCTGTCGATCCGGTCCAGTAGCTGAGCCACGTCATGCTCCTCCTGACAAACCAGTAGGCCACGGCGCCTGGCCATGTGCC
This sequence comes from Tepidiforma bonchosmolovskayae, assembly GCF_008838325.1. Classification (GTDB taxonomy): domain Bacteria; phylum Chloroflexota; class Dehalococcoidia; order Tepidiformales; family Tepidiformaceae; genus Tepidiforma; species Tepidiforma bonchosmolovskayae. The sequence goes on from NZ_CP042829.1 coordinate 2,645,698, forward strand.
GTACGGGGGCTTACGCGCTTGCGTCTGCAGGCGAACCTACCACCGGCGGGGCCCCGGTCAAGCGGGCCTGCCGGGCTCCCAGCGGAGCGTGCTCGACCGCAGCCGTCCGGGCTCCTCGGCGCCCGGTGCGGGCGCTTTCGGCAGCTCAATCCAGAATGTGCTGCCAGTTCCCGGCGCGGAACGCACCCCGACGTTCCCGCCCATAGCCCGGATGAGCTCCTGTACGATCGCCAGGCCGAGCCCTGTCCCACCCTCGCGGCGGCTGCGCCCTTTGTCGACCCGGAAGAACCGGTCGAAGATGTGCGGGAGCGCCTCGGCCGGAATCCCGGGCCCGTTGTCTTCAACTTCGACTCGCCCGGAGGGCCCCGCGTCGAGGAGCCGAACGGTCACGGTCGCCCCTTCGCCGGAGTACTTGATCGCGTTATCGACCAGGTTCAGCACGCAGCGGTGGAGGAGGTCCGGACTGGCCAGCACCTCCGTGTCGGCGCGTGCGTCGAGCCGGAGGGCAACGCCGCGGCTCGCAGCCAGGGGCTGGAGTTCCGCGATCACGTCTCCAGCGATGGCGCCCAGGTCGACCGGCTCGCGCTCGACCCGCGCGCCCTCCTCGTTCGTGAGCAGGAGGAGGTCCTCGCTCAGCCGGGTAAGCCGTTCCGTTTGCGACTTGATGGTGGCGACCAGCTCGCGGTACTCCTCGAGTGTCGCATCCGGGTCCATCTCGGTGACTTCGATGTTTGTCCGGATGGCCGCGAGCGGGGTGCGCAGCTCGTGGGAGGCGTCCTGCACGAACTGTCGCTGACGCTCGAACGACGCCTCGAGGCGGCCGATCATCGAGTCGAAGGTCTCGGCCAGGGCCCACAGCTCGTCGCGCGGTCCCTGGTAGTTGATCCGCCGGCTCAGGTTGGTGGCACTGATCTCGGACGCCGCCTGCGTGATGTCGCGCACCGGACGGAGGAGCACTCCCGACAGGACATAACCGCCGATTCCGGACGCGAGCGCCAGTCCGACCACCGAGACGAGCGACCAGTACTGCAGGCGGTCGAGGCTGTGCGAATAGATGCCGTCCTCAACCTCGCGCAGGGTGTACGACTCCGTCTCAATCGGGACGATGATCGCCTGGGCTGGGCCGGTCCGCACTGGCGTGTAGACCACGTCGCTGGAGCGTGAGAGTTCGAACACCGGGGGCTGGTCGAGGCGGACGGCGAGGTTGAGCGCGACCACGAAGGCCACGCCAAACACCAGGAGCAGGCTGGAGTACCAGACGGTCAGCCTGAACCGGATGCTCCGGAAGAACGGCGGCAGTCGCACCCTAGAGGACGTAACCCTTTCCGCGGATCGTTTCGATCAGCTGTTCTTCGAACCCTTCGTTCAGTTTCCGCCGGAGGTTGTTCATGTGCACCTTCACCGTCTGCGTGAAGGGATTGGCGTGCTCGTCCCAAATCTTCTCGAGGAGCTCCTCCTGCGGCACGGCCCGCCCCTCGTTCCGAGCCAGATAGTAGAGGAGGGCAAACTCCTTCGGCGTCAGGTGGATCTCCTTGCCGTCGCGACGGCACCGGTTGGTGTTGGGGTCGAGTTCGAGGCCGCGCGTCTCGATAATCGGCTCACGCATCGCGCCATCCCGCCGGGTGATGGCACGGATCCGCGCGGCGAGTTCGCTGAACGCGAACGGCTTGACGAGGTAGTCGTCGGCGCCCTGGTCGAGCCCCTCGATCCGTTCCCTGATCGAGCTGCGCGCAGTCAACATAATAATACCGCCCGGGAACCGCTCCTCGCGCAGCCTGCGGCACACTTCGATCCCGTCGACCCGCGGCAGGTTCAGGTCGAGGCAGATGACGTCGTAGTTCGTCGTCGCGGCCATCTCGAGGGCCTCGGCCCCATCCCGGGCCACGTCGACTTCGTACCCCTGCTTGATGAGCCCGCGTTCGATCGCGCCTGCGATTGCTTCCTCGTCTTCAACGACCAGCACGCGCATCGCCGACCCTCCTGCAACTCGTGGTGCTTCTACCGTAGCGCAACGAAACCAAGGCGAAGGTAAAGGAATCGCGGAACCGCATGGTGCCGGGGCGCGTCGAGACGACTGGCCGATGCCGGCGCGGTATCATCCCCGTGGCGGCTTTCCGCCACATTGACCCAAGGGGACAACGTATGGTTCTCGCAGAACGCCCGACCCGCGAACTCTCCCTCTCCGACATTGCCGACATCCTCGGGGACGACGCCCGGTCCCTGCTCGAGCACCGCTGCGAAGGCATCCCTGCCTCCTCGCTCCACCTGCCCGGTCCTGATTTCGTGACCCGCGTCTGGGCACAGTCCGACCGGTCGCCGCAGGTCCTGCGCAACCTGCAGGCAATTCTCGACCACGGCCGGCTCGGCGGCACCGGCTATGTCTCGATCCTGCCGGTCGACCAGGGCATCGAGCATTCGGGCGGGGCGTCGTTCGCCAAGAATCCGGCGTACTTCGACCCCGAGAACATCGTGCTCCTTGCCATCGAGGGCGGCTGCAACGCGGTCGCGTCGACGTTCGGGGTGCTGGGCGCAGTGGCGCGCAAGTACGCCCACCGCATCCCCTTCATCGTCAAAATCAACCATAATGAGCTGCTGACTTACCCGAACAAGTACGACCAGATCATGTTCGGGACCATCAAGGAAGCCTGGAACCTCGGCGCCGCGGCGGTCGGCGCGACGATCTACTTCGGTTCAGAGGAGAGCTCGCGCCAGATTGTCGAAGTTGCCGAGGCGTTCGCCTACGCGCACGAACTCGGCATGGCGACTGTCCTCTGGTGCTACCTGCGGAACCCCGGTTTCAAGGTCGACGGTGTTAATCACGAAACCTCGGCCGACCTGACCGGCCAGGCGAACCATATCGGCGTCACCATCCAGGCCGACATCGTCAAGCAGAAGCTCCCCGAGCAGAACGGCGGGTACAAAGCGCTCAATCAGAAGGGAAGCTACGGCAAGTTCGACGAGCGCATGTACACGAAGCTCACCACCGACCATCCCATCGACCTGACGCGCTACCAGGTCGCCAACGGGTACATGGGGCGGGTCGGCCTCATTAACTCGGGCGGCGCCAGCTCCGGGGAGAGCGACCTCAAGGAGGCCGTCCGGACCGCCGTCATCAACAAGCGCGCCGGCGGCATGGGCCTCATCAGCGGCCGCAAGGCGTTCCAGCGGCCGATGAACGAAGGCATTGCGCTCCTCAACGCCATCCAGGATGTCTACCGCTGCGAGGGCGTCACTATCGCCTGAAGCTCCGGGCAAGGGCCTGGATGCGAGCGGCCCCGGCAGGTTCTGCCGGGGCCGCTGTCCTGGTGCGCTGTCGCGGACGCGCGGGCGTCAGGCGGCCTCCGTGGCGCGCACCACGTCACGCCGGTTGCTCCGCCGCTCGAGCATGTAACCGAATCCGCGGACGTTCACGATGTAGCTCGGCTCGGCGGGGTCGTGCTCGACCTTCCGGCGGATGCGGCGGATGTAGACCTTGACGATCTCCTGGGCCTCCCGCTCCGAGTACGTGTAGTCCTGCACGGCGCGGAGGATTTCAACCGGGCTGACCACCTTGCCCGCATTCTTCGCGAGGTACGCGAGGATCTTGAATTCCGTCGGCGTCAGCGGGATGGTCTCGCCGTTACGCACGGCCTGGCACCGGTCAAAATCCAGCACCAGGTCGCGGACGGAGATGGTGCTGGGGCCCTCCTCTTCGGGCTCCGCCTGTGCCGCCATCTTCCGACGCATCATGGCCCCCAGCTGCGCGTGGAACATCTCGGGCCCGTCGGTGTCGCGCAGGCAGACGTCAGCGCCGGCTTCGAGGGCGAGGCTCAGCCCATGGGGGTGCGGGCCCGGCGCGACCACGATGACCTGCGCTTTGCAGGCCCGGGCGACCTGGCGGACCAGCGCAATGTCTTCGTCGTGCCGCGGGTCGATGGCCAGCACCACGAGGTCCGGGTCGAACTGCGCGAGCAGCCGTTCGGTTTCGCGGTCGTGCGGACGTTCCGTTGTCGTGAACCCGTGGCGCGCAAGCGACGGGAGCACGTCCGCGGAGCGGTAGTCGCGCGTGTGAGTCACAAACGCGACCTGGCTCCGGAAGCCGTCGTTGAAGCGGTCCGCCATTCCATCACCCCCAGGAGGTCGTTCCCGGCCGGTTCGCGGGCCCCGGCCGGGCATCGCTGCACTGTTGAGCCCCGGCGGCGCGGGCCGTGCGGCCGGCGCGCGACAGGTGCTCACTCTCTATCTTCGGCAGGTGCGGCCCGGCTAATAGGGGTCTGGCCGGTGAACTGTGCCCTTGTTCGCACCCGTTTCGCAACGGAGCGCCAAACAGCGTGCAGCGGGGCCGAAACGCCGTCCCCGGCATCCCGGCCCCGCTGGATAGTCGACCGCCCTGGCCGTTCAGGCCGCTTCGCGCAGCAGTGCCCTCCGCAGTCGCTTGACCGCCTGCGCGTGGAGCTGGCTCACCCGCGTCTCCGAAACCTGGAGTACTGCGGCAATGTCGCGCATGGTCAATCGCTCGACATAATAGAGACTGATGACCAGGCGCTCCCGCTCCGGGAGGGCCGCCACGGATTTCGCGAGCTCTTCGTACAGCTCCTTTTCTTCGAAGGAGCGGGTGAAATCGAGGTCTTCTTCTGCGGTGGGCATCTCGGCCGCAGGGAACGAGTCGCCGTCGTCGTCCCGCTCCAGCATCCGGTCCAGCGAAACCGTCACCCAGCGTGCATGCGAGGTCGCCTCACGGTACTGCTCGACCGAGACGCCCATGTGCTCGGCGGTCTCAGCTTCGGTCGGCGTGCGGCCCAGCAGCACTTCGAGTTCGGACTGGGCCCGCTGGACGTCCCTGGCTTTCTGCCGCATCGTCCGGCTCAGGCGGTCCATCCGCCGGAAGGCGTCGATCATCGCGCCGCGGATGCGCTGGACGGCGTAGGCGTGGAAGTTCGTGCCCTTCGACGGGTCGTATCGGCGGACCGCTTCGACCAGCCCGCAGGTCCCGTATCCGACCGCGTCCTCGAACTCCAGCAGCCCCGGGATTTCGAGCGGGAGCGTCCTGGCCACGCGGCGGACCAGCGGCGCATACTGCATAACAAGGCGCTGCTGCTCTTCGAGCGATAGGCGGTTCGGCTGCGCGTCCCCGCCGGGTTCAGGTTCCTGGTTGACTGACGGCCATTGCATTTTCTTGCTCCCCCGAACAAGCACCCGCATCGCAACCCTGTGTGCCTTGGTTGTCGAGCGGATGCGCCGATTGTTCAGGCCCGGCTGGTGACAGAACAACGCGCGGCTCGTGACGTGCCGGTGGTGCTTCGGTGACAACTGGCGACATAAGGGTTTTGCCCGGGTCGAACGCGGGGAAACCCTGCCAGGGACCGGGCCCGGGGCGCCGCATCCATGGGAGTCGAAGCACGGGCGTCCGCGCGGCAGCAGGCCGCTCCAGCGAAGCCGCTTCCGCGCACCCTTTAACGAGGACCACGCGGTTACGGGGATGCCGCTCACTGAGGGCCATCGCTTGCGCGGTCCTCCGCTCCCCCGTGTCCCCCGTGCAGGAGCGGCTGCCGCTGGCTGCCGGGTCCCGATCGAACGCAGCGCGGTGCTTCACTGCATAACTTGTATAGTGCGAAGTTCGTCCCGGGACTGGCTGCGCCCCTTCGCGGCGCCCGCGTACCCTGTCCTCCGTGAGGCTTGTCACGGTTTCGAGCATCGGCACGGTCGCCATCAACGAAAACGACACGCGGGAAGCGCGGATTGTCGTCACCCGCGGCGGAAACTGGCCGGCCGTGTCGTCGCGCGGCGAGCTGGCCCTGCCGGTCGGGGCAACGCAGCCGGGCGAAACGGCCCACGTCCGTCTTTTCTCGGCCGATGCACCGGGCGCAGCAGCCGGGGTCCCCGGCTCAGAACTGGCACCGGGGCACGGCGTTGCGCCGGGGCTCACCCACTACGTCTACTGGTCGCCTGCCGGGACGAACCTCCTCATCGTCCAGCCCGCGGACGGCGCGCTCGAACTCCGCAGCTGGAGGCCGGGGACGCCCGGTTCGCAGCGCCTGTTCGCCGGGGCACCCATCTTCCCCGCGTTCGACGACACCGGGTCGCGGTTGGCGGTTCACCACGGCGGCCCATCGGGAGCACGCCTCGTCGTCCTGGAGCTGCTGGACGGGGCGCCGGCCCGTGTTTGCCTGGTCCAGCAGGGCGTCGGCGGATTCGGAGCACCGGCCTTCTGCGGAGATGGCCAGGTCGTTACCTGGGCCGAGCCCGCTGGCGGTGGAGGGGTGCGTCTCCGGGCGGCAGACGTCGGTACGGGCCGCACCTTCCCGGGCCCTGCATTCGAAGGAACCGTCCGGTTCGTCCCCGGCCCGGTCCGGAATCATGTGCTCGTCGCGGTCGGCGAACCCGGTGCCCCCGCGATGTACGGGCGGCTCGTGGCCTGGGAACCGGGCGCCCCGACGGTCCGCATGCTGTACCGCGGGCGATTCCTTGCTGCCTGGGCGAGTCCCGCGTCTGCCCGTGAGCTGGTTGCCCTGGCCCTGCCCGGATTCTCCCCCGAAAGCCGGGTCCAGCCTGCCTTCATCGATGCGCGGGGGCGGGAGCTCGGCCGGCTCGCGCCGTTCGTGCCATCCCCGCCGATGCAGCTCGCGCTCGCCTTCTTCGATCAGTTTGGCCGATCACACGGCCCCTGGTCGCCGGGCGGCGACTGGTTTATCGTCGGCGGGCGCGCGGACACCGATGGACCGTTCGCCCTGTTCGGGCCGCCCGAACCCGACCGGGTCCTCGGCGTCGTAGCCGCGGAGATTGACGCCCGCCCCCTTGCCTGGCGCGTGCTTGCGGAGGGTGTTGCGGGCTGGCTCGCTGGCGCTGCGCCGGGTCGGGCGTAAACCTCCGGTAATCGCCAAATTGAAGCGCCGGAAGCGGCGCCTGTACACTCCCTGTAACTCCGTCCCCGCGCTCGGCGCGAAAAGGACCCCTATGGATATCCCCCGCGAATCCTCACGCCCGGGCGGCGAACAGATCGCTCGCGCGGCCGTGGCCGTCTTCCTCCTCCTCAGCATGCTCACACTGTCCTTCGGCCTCGGCTATGCGGTCCATGACCTGACCACGGACGGGTCCGGCCCTGTGCAGTCCGCACCACAGGCGGGAGCCGCCAACGGAAACGACCCGATTGGCGCCGCCATCATCGACGAAATCGTGCAGTTGCTGGAGACACGTTACGTCGACAAGGCGACCATCGACCCGGAAAAGCTCCGCGAGGCCGCCATCGACGGCATTATCCGCTCCCTCAATGACTCGCACACCGAGTACCTGACGCCCGCCGAACTCGCGGCCGGGGCGCTTGACCTGTCGTCGAGCTACGACGGCATCGGTGCAACGGTCTCGGACCGCAGCGGCGCGATTACCATCGTGGCGCCCTTCCGCGACTCGCCGGCCGAGAAGGCTGGAATCCGCGCCGGGGACATCATCCTCGAGGTCGATGGCGTGTCCACGGAAGGCTGGACCCAGACGCAGGCAGTCCAGGTCATCCGCGGGCCGTCGGGCACGCAGGTGACGCTGAAGGTGAAGCACACTGACGGCACAATCGAGACCATCACCATCACCCGGGGCAATATCCCGCTCGAGAGCGTGTTCCTCGAGCCGAACCTCGAAGTTATCCCGGGCGAAAGCGGCACGAAACTGGTCGACCGCAACGGCAAGGAAGTGACCGACATCGCCTACGTTGCGATCACGCAGTTCCACGACCGCACCCTGAACGAACTGCGCACGAAGCTGAAGGACGTCGAGGCGCGGGGCTACAAGGGCCTCATCCTCGACCTGCGCGGGAACCCCGGGGGTCTCCTCCAGGCGACCGTCGACGTGGCCGACGAGTTCCTCGACGGCGGCGTCATCCTGTCGGAGGTCGACGCCGACGGAAAAACGCAGAGCTGGAATGCCCGTCGCGGCGGCATCGCGACGAAGATCCCGGTCATCATCCTTCAGGACCAGGGCAGCGCCTCCGGGGCGGAAGTTCTCGCTGCAGCCCTGCGGGATAACGGCCGCGCAAAGATCGTCGGCACCCGCAGCTTCGGCAAGGGGACGGTCAACCAGCTGCAGGAGCTGAAGAGCTGCGGCGACCCCAAGGGGTGCGGTGCCCTGTACATCTCGGTTGGGCGGTGGCTGACGCCGAAGGGCGACCAGATCGAAGGGCTCGGCGTCAAACCAGACATCGAGGTGCCGATGAGTTATGACGATTACGTCGACCAGGGCGACATCCAGCTCTTTAAGGCAATCGACCTCCTGCGCGGGAACTGACCTCGCGGTAGACTGGGATAGCATCCAGCGGGCCCATCGCCGATGGGCCCGCTGCGTTTCACCCAGACATGTCCGACGCAACCATTGCCCAGAACCGCCGCGCCAGGCACGACTACGAAATCCTCGCCCGCTTCGAGGCCGGTATTGTCCTGACCGGGAGCGAGATCAAGTCAGTCCGGGAACACAAGGTGCAGCTGCAGGGCTCGTACGCCCGGATTAAGGACGGCGAGGTCTGGCTCATCGGGGCACATATCGCCCCGTACCGGAACGCGGGGTACGCGGCCCACGACCCGACCCGCGACCGCAAGCTCCTCCTCCACAAGCAGGAGATTCGGCGCATCGCCCGGATGGTCGAGGAGAAGGGGCTCACGCTGGTCCCGCTTTCGATGTACTTCAAGCGCGGCAAGGCGAAAGTCGAGCTGGGTGTGGGCCGGGGCCTGAAACGGTACGACAAGCGGGAAGCGCTGAAGCAGCGAGACCAGCAGCGCGCGCTCCAGGAGGCGCTCCACCGGAGGCGGTAGTCCCCAGGGGCGAACAGCTGTGCTATGATGGGGGCATCACGGGGACGAAAGGATTCGACAGGAAGCCAGGTAGCCGGATAGCAGGCCGAGGTTGGCTGTCACCCTCGTTAATCAGGCGGCCAAAAATAAACGGCAACACTCGCCAACTCGCTCTCGCCGCTTAGTGCGGAGCCGTCCTCCCCAGGGCCCGGCCTGGTAGCACTGGGGTAGGGCGTCACCAAAGCCAGGCTGCCGCGGGCTGACGCCGATACCGCCCGCGAAAGACGCATCGGCTGGCCGGAGAACGTGGGGACCACCACTGCAGTTCCCCGGCGAGACCTCTATCGGTGGGAAAGCCTGTAGGATAATCCGGAGCCGACCTTCTCTGGACCGGGAGTTCAACTCTCCCGCGTCTCCACCAACGACACCACAACGGCCGGGGCAGCTGCCCCGGCCGTCGTCGTTCTGCTCCAGGGTACCGCCCTGACCGCGGGCCCAGGGGGGAGCCAAGGAGTCAGCTTGTAGGTGATGCCGCGGCCGCCCGCTTTTCGGCGATGAGCCGGTCGAGTTCCTCCTTCAGCCGGTCGAGGACGGTGTCGTACGGGAACGCGCCGAGTTCTTCTTCGCCGCGCTTCAGATTGACGAAGGTGGGGGCGCACCAGAGACCCAAATCCGCATCGTCGGTCTCGCCCGGCCCGTTTACCCGGCAGCCCATCACCGCAATCGTTATGTCGTATTCCTTCGCGTAGGCGGTCATCTCCTTCACCTTGAAGGCGAGGTCGACGAACGCCTCGTTTTCGACCCGGCTGCAGCTCGGGCAGCTGATGATGTTCAGCCCGCCCTCGAGGAACTGCGGCACCGAACGGAACCGCCCGGCCTCCACGTCCGCGATGATCTGCCGCCCAACTTCCACCTCGCGCCACTTCTCGGCGAACGGCAGCGTCAGCGAAACCCGGATCGTGTCGCCGATGCCGCGGGACAGCAGCTGTTCGAAGGCGATGCGCGTCTTGATCGCGCCGTCCGGCAGCATCCCGGCCTCCGTCACGCCGAGGTGGAGCGGCACCTCAGGACGAATCGCCGCGAACCGCACGTTCGCCTCGATGACCTTCCGGGGGTCCGAATCCTTCAGCGAGACGACGTAGCGGTCGAACCCGAGGTCGTCGAGGATGGCGCAGTGCTCGATGGCGCTTTCGACCATCGCCGTCACGCCTTCGAGGCCCGGCGGGTCCGCGCCTTCGAACTTCGCGTCCATCTCCGGGTCGACCGAGCCGCAGTTCACGCCGACCCGCACGGCGAGGTCGTGGCGGGCCGCCGTCTCGGCGATGAAGGCCACCTTCTCCCGGACGGTCTTCTGCTTTTCGTGATGGTGGAGGTGCCCCGGGTTGTACCGCACCTTGTTGACGTGCGGCGCGACCTGCGTGATCAGCCGGTAGTTCTCCTGCAGGTCGACGACGAGGTTCGCCTCCGGCACGCGGGCACGGATTTCGGCGAGGGCCGCGACATCCTTCGCGCTGTCGACCGCGATGCGGACCAGCCCGGCGCCCGCTTCGTGCAGCATCTTCGCCTGCGCTGCCGTCGCCTCGATGTCCGTCGTCCGCGTGGCGCACATCGATTGGACGACGATCGGGTTCCCCCCGCCGATGATGACCGTACCGGCCCGGACCGGCCGGGTATTCGCACGCTTCATACTCCCAGTCTATCAGCGGGCCGGTGAACGCGGCGTGAGCGGAGCAGGCCGCCGTGCGTCGGCACCCGTCGGCGGCCCGCCCCGCTCGCGGTCGCGCCTTGGCTAAGGCTGCGCGGGCGCCGACCCGATCGCCCAGCCGGTCGCGACGTTCCGCGCGTAGGTCGCGTGGCAGGCGCGGTAGGTCTCGAAGACGGAGGCCGCCTGCTCACGGGATGGCACCCCGCCGAAGGTGTAGCGCAGCTGGTTGTCTTCCCACCAGGTATCGGAGACCCAAATGCCCTGGTCGGTCAGGCACTTCCGCTCGGCCTCGATGGCGGCGACGTACTCCTCCCGCGCCACCTCCAGGTCCGCGAGGGCGCCCTGCTGCTCCGCGGGCGCTCCCTCGAGCACCCACTGCCGTTCGCCGGCAGGAATCAGGGCGGCATCGGTCGCGCGGCCGTCGGCGGTCGAGAGGGTCCCGGCGACGAAGGCCATCGCGAGAGCAGCCAGGCCGGAAATGGCGATGGTCAAGATGCTGCGGTCGGTGAAGCACCGCTTCAGGGAATCCATGTGTACTCCTCCTGTCCCCACCCGTAACCGGCAACGCCGATCTGGTGGCGGGTGAACGCCTCGCTGATCGCGAGGCCTGTGCTGTCGCTCACGTATGTCGAGCCGTACTTGTACGAGTTCGCGTACCAGTTCCCGCCGTACTGGTAGCTCAACTGGACGGTGGTCACCACCGCGCACGACGACGCAGCCGTACTTGCGACAGCGCCGACGCCCTGCCAGTTGGTCGTCCCAGACCAGGGGCAGTTCCACGAATCAGTGTTGACCGTCATGGCCGCTGCCAGGCCAGTAAGCCCCAGCCCGGCGACGGCGGCGAGAAGGGCGGCGGTCAGTCGAGAGCGCTGGACCCGTGTCTGTCTGTCTGTCTGTCTGTCTGTCTGTCTGCCTGGGTCATTCACGGAAATCGTGCTCCTTTCCGCGAACCGTGCCGTGTCCGCAGCCGGATGTTACCGGACAGACGATTCATCACGTCAATAGCATTTGCGATGATTTTACAATCGGCTCCCGGCGCCGGACCTCACTGGTGCGGGCTGGCGTGGCTTTCCGGACCGCTCCCGGCGTTGCCGAACCAGCCCCGGTCGATGCCGGTGAACACGACGAGCGGCACGACGAGCAGGACGAACGCCGCCGCCATCGCGATGACCGGCCCGCGGTTCGCCTGGAGCACACCCTCGACGGGCGCCGTGTATTCGTTCCCGGCGGCGCGCGCCAGCGCCCGCGCCTTCGTCCGCAGCCGCAGGCTGTTCGCCATCACACTCACCGAGCTCAGCGCCATCGCTGCGCCAGCGAAAAGGGGATTGAGCAGCCCGAGCGCCGCGACCGGCAAAGCCACCACGTTGTAGCCGAAGGCCCAGGCCAGGTTCTGCTTGATGGTCGTCAGCGTTTCCCGCGACAGCGCGATCGCTTCAGCAATCTTCGCCACGTCGCCATGCAGCAGCGTAATGTCGCCGGTTTCGATAGCGACATCGGTGCCGTTGCTCATCGCAATCCCGACATCGGCCTGCGCCAGCGCCGGGGCGTCGTTGATGCCATCCCCCGCCATCGCCACCGCGAGCCCCTGCGCCTGCAGCTCGCGGACGTACGCGAGCTTCTCCTCCGGCCGCATCCCGGCCCGGAATTCGTGAATGCCCACCTGCGCCGCCACCGCTGCCGCGGCGCGCTCATTGTCGCCCGTCAGCATGACCACCCGGAGCCCGAGCCGATGGAGGGCCGCGACGGCCCGCGCTGCGTTTGGTTTCACCTCGTCGAAGAGGCCAAGCAGGCCAGCGACCGTCCCGTCGACGGCGACCAGGGCCACGGTCCGGCCCGCAGCCTCCAGCTCTCCGATGCGGGGCTCCAGCGGCCCCATGTCATAGCCAAGCTCGGCGAACATCCCGGGGTTCCCCACCTGCACGAGGCGGCCATCGACCATCGCCTGGACCCCCCGGGCGGTCAGCGCCTCGAACCGGGTGGCGGGCGGAACCTCCAGCCCGGCCTCAACGGCGGCATCAACAACCGCCCGGCTGAGCGGGTGCTCGCTCGGCGATTCGGCCGCGGCCGCCAGGCGGAGCAGCTCGTCCCGGCTCATCTCACCAAGGGGCACAACGTCGCTGACCTGCGGGCGGCCTTCGGTCAGGGTACCGGTCTTGTCGAGGACCACGACATCGAGCTTGCGTGACCGCTCAAGGACTGCCGCGTTCCGGATGAGGATCCCGCGCGACGCCCCGAGTCCGGTGCCGACCATGATTGCCGTGGGCGTCGCGAGTCCAAGCGCGCACGGGCAGGCGACCACCAGCACGGCCACCGCGGCGGTCATTCCCTGCTGCCACTCCCCGGCAAGGAGTCCCCAGGCGAAAAACGTGACGCCCGCGAGGAGGATGACCACCGGGACGAAGACGGCTGCCACCTGGTCAACCAGGCGCTGAACCGGCGCCTTCGAGCCCTGCGCCTCCTCGACGAGCCGAACGAGCCGCTGGAGGGCGGCATCGGCTCCTACGGCCGTTGCCTCGATCGTGATGGCGCCGTGCTGGTTGATGGTTCCGCCAATCACCCGGTCGCCCGGCTTCCGCTCGACAGGCACCGACTCCCCCGTGAGCATCGACTCATCGACCGCCGAGAATCCGTCCACGACAACGCCGTCGACCGGGATGCGCTGGCCGGGGCGCACGAGCAGGCGGTCGCCGACCTGCACCGCATCGAGTGGCACCTCCATCTCGGCACCGTCGCGGAGCACAGTTGCGGTCTCCGGCGTCTGCGCGAGGAGCGCGCGGATCGCCTGCGATGCGGCACCTTTTGACGTTTCTTCGAAGTACTTGCCCATCGAAATGAAGAGCAGCACTGCGGCGCTCACGTCGAAGTACATGTGCGTATCGAACTGCCCCCGCAGAACCACCCATGCGCTGTAGCCGTACGCCACGCTCGTCCCGAGCGCGACGAGCACGTCCATGTTTGGGTTCAGCTGCCGAAGCCCGGCCCACGCACCCCGGTAGAACCGCCAGCCCAGGCCGAACTGCACCGGCGTTGCCAGGACAAGGACAACCCAGGCGTGGAGCTGCGGGTCCCCGAACAGGTGGAGCCCGGCGATGTCCATCGCCATGGCGAGAATGACCGCAGGCACGGCGAAAACCGACGCCCCAACGAGCTGGACGAGCGTCCCTTTCGCCTGTTCGGCCGGGTTGGGGCGCTCTCGATCGGTGAGCGGCCGCGCGTGGTAGCCTGCCTTTTCGACAGCCTCAATGAGCGCCTCGACCGGCACTGGCGCACCGAGGGTCACGCGCGCTGTCTCGGCCGCGAAGTTCACGGCGGCGGTTTCCACACCCTCCACCCTGCTCAGCGCGCGCTCCACTCGCCGGACGCACGAGGCGCAGGTCATTCCGGTCACGCTGAGCGTCACCGCCTTTTCTTCACTTGCAGCGGCCATCTCAAACCTCCCGCGGAGCAGGGGCGAACCGGGCGGACTTACCGTGTGGCGGCCTCGTACCCCTCTTCTTTTACGGCTTCGATGAGCTTCGCAGGGTCGAGATTCTCGCCCGTGACGCGGGCCGCCTTCTCTGCGAGGCTCACGACGGCGTCCTGGACCCCCGGAACCGACTTGAGTGCGCCGGTCACCGCGTTCACGCAGTGGTCGCAGGTCATTCCGGTGATGCTGAGTTCGATTGTCTGTGCCATTGGATGCCTCCGATGTTGTTGCTGAGGTTAGGGTTCGCTTGGGCCCTGCGTGCGGTACAGGCGCTGAAGTTCGGCGATTGCTTTCTCCTCTTCGCCGCTGCGGATCATCTCGACGACGTGGGTTTTCAGGTGCCCGTCGAGCACGAGGGCGTCCAGGCTGCGAAGAGCGCGCTGTATCGAGAGCGACAGGTCGAGGATGTCCATGCAGTAGCGGTCGTCCTCGATCTGCTTCTCAAGGGCGGCAACCTGGCCGGCGATGATCTTGATCCGTCGAAGCGCCTGGCGGCGGGTTTCCGGTGTCATGCGCCCTCCGATAGGGTACCCCCCTATCCTTCCATTGCGAGAGGCGGGCGTCAAGTGCCGACCACCGGGCGGCGCTCAGCGAGCCCCAATCGCGCCCTGGCCGCGCAGCTCCTGGATGTCGTCCCAGCTGAACCCGAACTCCAGCAGCACCTGCTCGGTGTGCTCGTCGAACTCCGGAGCGCCCCGCGCAATCCGCCCCGGCGTCGCCCCGAGCTGCACCGCCGGCCCCACCATCTTCCGCCGCTCTCCGGAGCGGTGGTCGTACTCAACGATGTAGTCGTTGGCCACGACCTGGGGGTCGCGGATGACCTGGGCGTAGTCCTGGACCGGGGCGATGGGCAGGCCCTGACCGCACAGCTCCTCGACCCACTCCCACTGGTCCTTCGCCGCGAAGATGCGGTCCAGCTCGGCAATCAGCTCGCGGCGGTGGTCCATGTGCGCCGGCAGGGCGCAGAATCGGGGGTCGTCGCGCAGGTCGGGCCGCCCGACCGCCTCGCAGAACGGTGCCCACCAGCGGCTGAGCTGGGCCATGCTCAGCGCGATCCACCCCCCATCCCGGCACCGGTACACATTCCAGAGCGGCGCGGCATCTTCCCGTGAGCGGCGGGGCGGCACCTGCCCGGTAAAGAGTGTGCCGGTGATGTTGAACGACTGGAGCATCACCTGTCCGCCGAGGAGCGAGGCTTCGACGTGCTGGCCTTCACCCGTGCGCGCCCGGTGGATGAGGGCCAGCAGGATGCCGTAGCTGAGCGAAATCGCGCCGACCTGGTCAGCCATCCCCCCGAACGAAAAGACGGGAGGCTGGTCCGGAGCGCCCTGCACCATCATCGTGCCGCCGCGCGCCTGGCCCAGGATATCCATCGCCGGCCACCGGGCGTGGGGGCCCTTCGAGCCGTAGCCGGAGGCTGTGGCGTAGATAATGCTCGGGTTCCGCGCCCGAACGGCTTCGTACCCCAGGCCGAGGCGGTCCATCACCCCCTGCCGGAGGTTCTGCACGAAGACATCCGCCTGCTCTGCGAGGCGCAGGACGGTCTCGCGGCCAAGCGGGTGCTTCAGGTCGACGACAATCCCCCGTTTGTTCCGGTTGTGGCTTTCAAAGTACGCCTCGCTCAGGCCGCGCCCGGGGTCGGGTGAGTCCGGGCCCTCAATCTTGATGACATCTGCGCCGAAATCTGCCAGCATCGCCGTCGCATACGTACCCTGCTGCCAGATTGTGCAATCGAGAACCACGAGCCCCGAGAGCGGGAGCCCGGTATGGGGAACATTGGGGAACATGGGTCCCTCCCGGTTGCGCGGGATCTTGGTCGCGCCGCACGATCCTGTCAAACAAGGAAGTGCTCATGTCGAACGCCGCCGGCCATCGCCGTTTTGCGGCCGCCTGGGACTGGCTCTCCCGCCACGAAAGCGCCCGTGAGCGCAGGCTCCGCGCCCGCCTGGCCGGGCAGGCCGCCGGCCGCATCCTCGAAATCGGGTACGGCGTGGGCTCCAACTGGCCGCACCTGCCCGCTGACGTCTCCTATGTCGGCATCGAGCCCGACCCGTTCATGCGCGAGCGGGCCGAACGCCACCGCCCGCCGGACCGGCAGCTCGACCTTCGCGACGGCGATGCCCAGGCGCTCGACTTCCCGGACGCCAGCTTCGATACGGTGCTGGCCACCCTCGTCTTCTGCACGATTCCTGACCAACAAAAGGCGCTGCGGGAAGTGCGCCGGGTCCTTGCCCCCGGGGGCCGCCTGCTGTTTTGGGAGCACGTCAATGCCGGCTCGCGCCTCGGGCGCGCCGTGCTGAACGCCATCACTCCCCTCTGGAAGCGCGTCGGCGGCGGATGCCACCCCAACCGCGACACCCTCCAGGCGATCCGGGAAGCCGGGTTCTCCGTCCAGGAACTCAAGGTCACCAAAATTGGCCCGCTGCCGGCGATCGTCGGCGTCGCGAGTGTCGGACGGGAGGCCTCAGCGTGAGAATCGGAGCGCATGTCTCGAGCGCCGGCGGCCCGCATCTCGCGTTCGAGCGGGCGGCTTCCATCGGTGCAGAGGTGGTCCAGCTCTTCGTCAGCGCGCCGCAGCAGTGGAAGCTCCCCGCGCTCACCCCTGACCAGATTGCACGGTTCAATCGTGCCCGCGAAGCGTCGGGCATGCCGGCGTTCTTCCATGGCGTCTACCTCATGAACTTCGGCAGCCAGGACCCCGCTATTCTCGAGAAATCGCAGGCCTCCCTGCGCGCCTATCACCGGCTCGCCGGCGAGCTGGGGGTCGTCGGCACCATCTTCCACATCGGCAGTCACCTCGGCGCCGGGTTCGACGGCGCGATGGTCGAGCGCATTGCGGGCATGCTGGCCGGCATTCTCGCCGAAGAGCCGGACAACCCGGCGCTGCTGATCCTTGAGAACAACGCCGGGCAGGGAAACTGCATCGGCGGGCGGTTCGCCGAGCTCGGCGCCATCGTTCGGGCGATGGGCAGTCCGCCGAACGTCGGAATTTGCTTCGACACCTGCCACGCCTACGCCATGGGATACGACATCGCGACGCCAGCCGGCCTGGACACCACGCTCGAGGAGTTCGACCGGGAGCTCGGCCTCCAGCGCCTCGTCGCGGTCCACGCGAACGACACGAAACAGCCGATTGGCACGTTCCGCGACCGCCACGAGAACATCGGCGAGGGGCATCTGGGTGTCGACGGATTCCGGACGCTGATGGCGCACCCGGCGTTCGCTGAGGTGCCGTTTATCCTCGAAGTTCCCGGCTTTGATGGGCATGGCCCCGACGAGGAGAATATCCGGCGGCTCAAGCAGCTCCGGGAAGGTCTCGGCCTGCCGGCCCCGGACATGCCTCCCATCGAGGCGATCCGCCAGGCCGCATGCGCAGAAGTTTCGCGATAAGACGAGGGTCGACGTGCCAGCTACCGGTCGCCTCCAGGGCGCACTTTTCACCGAATGTGCCGAGTGGGTTTGGGAGCAGCTCCAGGAGGAGGGATTCCAAGTCCAGGGCGAACTGATCGAGCTGATCCTCGAGACCGAGCGCGAGCTCGGCATCCAGGCTCAGCCGCTCGACACGATCGCCGCGGCACTGGCGGAAGAGTTCGAGCGCCGCGGCGTGGTGGCCCGGCCGTATGGCATCGATGCCCGCCTTATCAGGGTTGTCCTCGAATGGGAGGATGACTTCCTCGGCTTCGCCGGCATTCCCCGCGCCGAGAGTTGACGGCCGGGAGGCGTTCCCCGGACACTCAGGTGCGACGCCAGGCAGGAGGTGGGTGCAGGGAAGTCCAGCATCGGTCACGCCATTGGCACGCAGGGAGCACACCAGCAAGCGCCAGGTCCGCGCGGTTAGGCGCGGATGACGAGGCGGGGGCAGTATCGAACCATTCGGCGGATGGCCCCCCGGCCGCACAGCCGCAGGTGCCGCACAAACCACGCCGGGTAACCGGGTGACAAAAGCGCACCACGTGCACGGGTTCCCCTCCCGTCCCTTGCTCCACCATCTGGATTCGACCGTGACCGTCCTCCGCGACGGGCCGGTCGCTGCGTGCCCCAGATTGCAGGCCCCGCGCCTGCAGCCAAAGGAGCCACGCACATGTGCGGGATTGTCGGGTACGCCGGAGGCCGTCCGGCCGTGCCCATCCTCCTGCGAGCCCTGAAGGACCTCGAGTACCGCGGCTATGACTCTGCCGGCATCGCCGTGCTCGATGGCGACCGCCTCGCAATCACGAAGAAACAGGGGAAGATCGCCAACCTCGAGGCTGCCCTCGGGCCGGCGCCGGCCGGCACCGTCGGCATCGGCCACACCCGCTGGGCCACCCACGGCCGGCCCAGCGACCGGAACGCGCACCCCCACAGCTCGTGTGATGGCCGGGTGGTCGTCATCCATAACGGCATCGTCGAGAACTACGCCGCCCTGCGCGATGAGCTGCAGGCACGCGGCCACACGTTCCACAGCGAAACCGACACCGAAACGGTCGCCCATCTGCTTGAAGCCGAAATGGCCGCCGGCGCTGACCTCTTCGAAGCGCTCGCCCGGACCGCACGCCGGCTCGAGGGCTCGCAGGCGCTGGTGGCGATGTCGCTCGACGAGCCGGGCACGCTTGTCGCCGCGCGCCTCGGCAACGCGGGCGGCATTGTCATCGGCTTCGGCGACGGCGAAACCGTCGTCGCCAGCGACCTCGCTGCCGTGCTCCCGCTGACGCAGGAGGTCGCGTTTCTGGCCGATGGGCAGGTCGCCCGCGTGACGCCCGCGGGGGCTGAAGCGAAAACGGTGACCGGAGAGCCGGTAGCTCTCCAGCGCAAGCGCATTCCCATCGACCCGGTCACCGCGCTCAAAGGCCAGTACCCCCACTTCATGCTCAAGGAAATCCACGAGCAGCCGGAGGCTATCGCCGACACAATCTGGAGCCTCGCAACGCTCGACCCGCCGGCGCTCTACTTCGATGACCTCGGTCCGGCCGCAGACCGGCTGGCGGACATCGAGCGGGTGGTGCTCATCGGCATGGGTACGAGCCTCCACGCCGCAATGGTCGGCCAGCGCTACATCGAGGCCTTCGCGGGCATCCCCGCGGACGCCGACAATGCTTCGGAATTCCGCTATCGCGAGCCAGTGCTCGACGACCGCACGCTGGTCATCAGCGTCTCCCAGTCAGGCGAGACGGTCGACGTGCTCGAAGCGATGGCCGTGGCCCGCCAAGCGGGAGCTCTGCAGGTGACGGTCTGCAACACAGCCGGGGCACAGACCACGCGCGTCGCCGATGGCACGGTCTACACCCGTGCCGGACTGGAACGGGGAGTTGCCAGCACAAAGTGCTTCACGACCGCGGTCGTCGCCCTGTACCTGCTGGCGCTGCGCATCGCCCAGGCGAAAGGGCGGCTCTCTGACCGCGAGCTCGCCCTCCACCTGCACGACCTCGCGCAGCTGCCGCGGGCCGTCTCGGAGGTCCTTCGACAGCAGGACCTGGTTCGCAAGCGGGCCGTGTCCCTCGCCGCTGCCCAGCACGTCCTGTTCCTCGGGCGCGGACTCGCGTTCCCGGTCGCTATGGAGGGTGCGCTGAAGCTGAAGGAGGTCTCCTACATCCACGCGGAAGGCTACGCCGCCGGCGAGATGAAGCACGGGCCGATCGCGCTGATCGAACCGTCATTCCCAACGGTCGCCATCGCGACACGCCATGCGCTGCGCACGAAGATGATTTCGAACATCGAGCAGATCCAGGCGCGGGGCGGTCCCGTTACCGGAGTGGTGACGGAAGGCGACGCCGAGCTGACGGCGCTTTGTGATGCCGTGCTAACGGTCCCTGCTGTTTCGTCGTGGCTCGAGCCCGTGGCGGCCGTGATCCCCCTGCAGCTTCTCGCCTACGATGTGGCGGTACACCGCGGCTGCGACGTGGACCAGCCGCGGAACCTCGCCAAAACGGTGACGGTCGAATGAGCGGCCGTCCGGACATTGAAGTCAGGCCGATTGGCCGGCCGTGCAAATCGCCGGCATCGGCCTATAATCGTGCGACCGAAGCCATCGGTCTGCACTATGCGCGATGCGCGGAGGTATAGACAGATTGGTAAGCGTCACTCGTTCCGTCGTGTGGTTCTCCGAGGTCGGCCGTGAGGATATCGGCCTCGTCGGGGGCAAGGGCGCCAACCTCGGCGAACTCATCCGCGCCGGCATTCCGGTGCCGCCCGGGTTCGTGGTCACCGCCGATACCTATTTCCGCTTCATCCACCAGAACGGGCTCGAGCCGGTCATCAAGAAGGAGCTCTTCGGCCTGGATGTCCACGACACCCGGCAGCTGAACGAACGCGCCGAGAATATCCAGCGGCGCATCATGGAAGCCCCGATGCCGGCGCACATTGCCGACGAGATCCGGGCCGCCTACCGGGAGCTCGGCGAAGGCCCGGTCGCTGTCCGCAGCTCGGCGACCGCCGAAGACCTGCCGGAGGCGAGCTTCGCCGGCCAGCAGAGCACCTTCCTGAACGTCGTCGGCGCCGACAACGTCGTGCGCGCCGTCCAGGCGTGCTGGGCGTCCCTGTTTGAAGCGCGCGCCATCTTCTACCGCGAGGAATCGGGCTACGACCACACAAAGGTCGGGCTGGCTGTGCCCGTGCAGCGCATGGTGCAGTCAGAAATTTCGGGCGTGATGTTCACCGTCGAACCCGTAACGTCGGACCGCACGCGGATCACCATCGAAGCCGTCTACGGCCTGGGCGAGGGCATCGTTTCCGGCGAAATCTCCCCTGACCTCTACCTCGTCGACAAGGAGTCCCTCCAGATCATCTCCAAGACGGTGACACCGCAGGAGCGGATGATCGCCCGCCGGCCGGACGCCGACGGCAGCCATGAAGGTGCCAATGCCTGGCTCCCCGTACCGGAGCACCTGCGAGAACGCCAGAAGCTGACCGACGCCGAGATCCGCGAGCTTGCCCGCATCGGCCGGGCCGTTGAAGAGCACTACGGCGCCCCGCAGGACATCGAGTGGGCGTACGAAAAGGGCCAGTTCTACCTCGTCCAGGCGCGGCCGGTCACGACGCTCAAGGTTGCCATCGAGGCCGAAGATGGCGAGGAAGAAACCGCCCCGGTTCTTCTCACCGGGCAGCCCGCGAGCCCGGGAGTTGGCGTCGGCCTGGTGCGGGTCGTGCATGACCCGCGCGAAATCGACATCGTGAAGCCCGGCGATGTCCTCGTCGCCGAGATGACGACTCCCGACTTCGTCCCGGCGATGAAGCGGGCCTCCGCAATCATCACCGAGCGCGGCGGCCGCACCTGCCACGCTGCGATCGTCAGCCGCGAACTCGGCATTCCGTGTGTCGTGGGCGTCGCGGGGGCCACCCGCCTCGAGGTCGGCCGCGAGGTCACCGTAGACGGGTCGGCCGGGCGGATCTACGACGGCCGCGCGGAAGCCCGCCTCGCGTGGTACGAACGCCAGAAAGAGCGGTACGCCCGGGCCGCTGCCCTCAAGACGACCACAAAGCTTTATGTCAATCTGGCCGAGCCCGAGCTCGCCGAGGTGGTGGCAAAGCGCCACGTCGACGGCGTCGGCCTTCTGCGCGCCGAATTTATCGTTGCGCAGATCGGCAAGCACCCGCGGCAGTTCATCGAAGAGGGACAGCCGGAGGAGTACACGCGCCGGCTCGAAGAGGGCATCAAGGAGTTCTGCCGGGCCTTCAATCCCCGGCCGGTGGTGTACCGGCTCACGGACTTCAAGACGAACGAGTATGCCAACCTCGAGGGTGGGGCAAAGTACGAGCCCACGGAAGAAAACCCCATGATCGGCTACCGCGGTGCGAGCCGTTACATCCGCGAGCCGGACATCTTCCGCCTGGAGCTCGAAGCGATTAAAGGCGTCCGGAAGGAGTACAAGAACCTCTACGTGATGGTGCCGTTTGTCCGGACGCCGGACGAGCTCCGCGCAGTCAAGCAGCTGATGTCCGAGCAGGGGCTCGTCCGCAGCGACGACTTTAAGCTCTGGATGATGGTCGAGGTCCCATCGAATGTCCTCATCCTCGACCGCTTTATCGATGTCGGCATCGACGGCATCTCGATCGGATCGAATGACCTGACACAGCTCGTGCTCGGCATCGACCGCGATAGCGAGGCGCTGGCCGACATCTTCGACGAACGGAACGAAGCCGTCATGGCGGCAATCCAGACCGCCGTCACCGTCGCCCGCCGGCGCGGTATCACGGCCTCGATCTGCGGCCAGGCGCCAAGCGTCTACCCCGAGGTGACCGAGAAGCTCGTCGAGTGGGGCGCAACCAGCGTCAGCGTGAGCCCGGACATGATCGACCAGACGCGGGAGATCATCGCCAACGCCGAAGCGAAGCTGGGACGCGCCCCCGCGCACTAAACGGACGCCTGGAACTCCCGGGCCTCCCGTCGAATGGGGGCCGGGAGTTCCAGGCGATCGAGCCTCCGTCGCGATGCCCCTCCGGCCGGGCCGGCTGCCCGGCGTGGTTGGGGGCGGCGGGTTCGGACCGTACAATCCGCGCATATGGACCTCTTCGACGTCCGGCGGCGGCTCGAAGCGTTCGAGGCGACGCTCAGCCCCTACGCCGCCCGGAGCACGACCAGCCGGGGAAGGAAGCGCCCCGAACCGCCCTCCCCGCTCCGCCTCGAGTTCCAGCGCGACCGCGACCGCATCCTCCACACCAAGGCGTTCCGGCGGCTCAAGCACAAGACACAGGTGTTCATCGCGCCGGCGCAGGACCACTTCGTCACGCGGCTCACCCACACCCTTGAAGTCGCCCAGGTAGCCCGGACGATCGCCCGCGCACTGAACCTGAACGAGGACCTCGCCGAAGCCGCCGCCCTTGGTCATGACATCGGCCATGGACCCTTTGGCCACGCCGGCGAGGAGGCGCTCGCCGAATGCCTTCCCGAGGGGTTCCGGCACAACTACCAGTCGGTGCGCGTGCTCGACCGGCTGGAGAATGGCGGCCGCGGCCTGAATCTGACGTTCGAGGTGCTCGACGCGGTGGAGAAAAGCTCGAAGGCGCGCGAAGACATCTTCGCCGAGGGCTGGGGCGTCCCCGTGACCCTCGAAGGGCAGGTAGTCAAGACCGCCGACGCCATCGCCTACCTTAACCACGATATCCTCGACGCCGTTCGGGCCGGGATTATCACCGAGGACGATCTGCCGGACAGCACGAAGCGGCTGATTGGGCGCAGCCACGCCGAGCGGCTGGACACACTCATCTGCGACATCGTCGAGGCCAGCTGGGCGGCCACCGGAGCAGGCCCCGACCCGGTCATCCGCTTCAGCCCGGCCATCCACGCGGCGGCGAACGAACTCCGCGAGTTCATGTTTGAGCGGGTCTACCTCTATGACACCACCCGCAGGGAAGCTGAACGCGGCAAGCGGATCGTCCGGTTCCTGTTCGAGCACTTTGTGCGGCACCCCGAAGGGATCTCGCCGGACTACTCCCTCCCCGAGGACCCGGTGGAGCGGCGCGCCGCCGACTACGTCAGCGGGATGACGGACCGCTTTGCCATCCGGCTCGCTGCGTCCCTGGGGTGTCCTGACGCGATCGGCTGGCAGGTCTGATAACGCCGCGCGCCTTTCCCGCGCGTTTCGGTGCCAGCTGCAGCCCGCCTTGAAGGTAGGTAGAGCCGCGCCGATACTCGGGTCAGCCCGCCATGTCCAATCGATTCGGCTCCGGCCACGACGACGAGCCCGTCATTGGTGCGACCTATTCGCCACCGGATGAACCGGTCATCGGCGGATCGTATCCCCCCGACGAACCTGCGCCGCCGACCATCGGCGGGTATACCGGCGAGCCGTACTACGAAGACGACGAGTTCGCCGGGGAAGACGGTTACTGGGACGACGAATACTACGGCGACGCAGAGCCGCCAGCGCGCCAGCCGATGTTCTACGTATTCCTTTTCCTCGCCGCGGTCGTCGGCGGTGTGCTGGTGTTCCTGGTCTTCAACCTCGTGCGGGGCGGCGGGAACGGAGGCACGGCACCCGCGACGGAGTTCGCGGTCCGCATCGAATCGCCCGCCCGCGACCAGCGGCTCGAGATCAACCGCGAACACGAGGCGGTCGTCCAGGCCTCGGCCACCGAGCCGCTGCGGCGATTCGAACTGTTCGTGGGCGACCGCGTCGTCGATGCCGTCGACGTGAGCGAGGCTCCCCCGGACAACCGTTACCGCGCCACCCTCCGGTTCACGCTGCCCAGCAAGGGCACGTACGACCTCTTTGTGCGCGTATTCGCCGCGTCCGGTGCTTCGAAAGACTCCGAGAAGGTGCGCGTTGTCGCCATCGAGCCAGTGGGTGAGCGGCCGCAAACCATCCAGGGGCGGGTGGTGGCTGACGCCACCCTGCGCGAGGGCCCCGGCGACACCTTCGCCGAGGCGGGCAGCCTCCGCGCCGGCGCACAGGTGACGATTACCGGGAAGACTCGCGACCTCGCGTGGCTGCTTGTGCAGCCGCCCGCGGGGCGCGCCGGGTGGGTCCGGCGCGCGGCCATCGAGCCGCTCGACACGCTCGACCTTGTACCGGTCCGCGATGCCACCCCCACGCCCGTGCCGACAGCAACCTCGACTGCCGCGCCATCCCCGACGGCAACCGTCTCGCCATCGCCGTCGCCGGCCGCCAATGCTCCCGATTTCGTGCCTACGAACGCGGTGCTCGCTCAGGGCGGCGCTGTCCTTCGCGTCACGATTTCGAACGTCAGCAACAACGCCTACAGCGGTCCGCTTGTGGTTGCCGTGGGCGGGGACGTCCCGCAGCAGGAGCTGGCGATGAACGTGAACCTCCCGGCAAACGGCGGCTCGACGGTCGTCGAATTCCCGGTCACCCCGCCGATTACCCAGCCCGGGAAGCGCGCGGTGGTGACCGTCGACCCGGCCAACATCGTGCGCGAGCAGCGCGAGGACAACAACGGCGCGACCTTCGTGCTCCAGCCGCCGGTTGAAGCGCCGAATCTCGTGATTACCTCCGCGAGCGTCACGGCAACAACGATCGACGTCGTGGTGCGAAACGACGGCGGCCCGCTCCCGGTGACCAGCCTCGTCGTCCAGGTCCAGCTCGGCGGAGAGACCACGAGCAAGAGCGTGAGCCTCGCCCTCGCCACGGGCCAGTCATCGCCGGTCATCTCCGTGGCGCGCCCCGCCGGCTCCGGACAGGCGACCGTCACGGTCTACGTCGGCAATCAGCCGCTCGCCAGCACCACCGTGCAGCTTCCCTAGACGTAATCGTGCCCTGCGCGTTCAGGCCGGCCCGCAGGCATCACCTCCGTCGGCCGGGGCACGTACGATGGAGATATGGACGTCGTTGACGCCATCAAACGTCAGGTCGACCTTGTCGCCTACATCGGGCGATTCACGCCCCTGCAGAAGTCCGGGCGAAGCTACCGCGGGCTCTGCCCGTTTCACACCGAAAAGACGCCGTCATTTTATGTCTTTCCTGAGCGCGGGACCTGGCGCTGCTTCGGCGCCTGCGGGGAAGGCGGTGACCTCTTTACCTTCGTCGAGAAGCGCGAGAACGTCGATTTCCGGGGGGCGCTCCGCATCCTCGCTACCGAGGCTGGCATCCAGCTCCACGAAGATGACCCGAAGCGCCGCTCGCACATCGAGCGGCTGGCCGCCATCGTCTCCGCTGCCGTCGGCTTCTACGAGCGGCAGCTGCGCGAACCTGAGGGTGCAGAAGCCCTTGAATACCTGAGCGGTGCGCGGGGACTTACCGCCGACACTATCGGAGCATGGCACCTCGGCTGGGCGCCCGACGGATGGCACCACCTGCGCGATTTCCTCCTCAACCGCGGCTACACCGTCCCCGATATGGTGGCCGCCGGCGTGCTGGTTGACGCCGAAGAGGGGCGGGAGCCGTACGACCGCTTCCGCGGGCGCGTCATCATCCCAATCGCCAACGAGCGCGGCGAGTTCGTGGCGCTGGCGGGCCGCGGCCTCCACGGCGAAGAGCCCAAGTATCTCAACTCGCCCCAGACCGAAATCTTCGACAAGGGCCGCACGCTGTTCGGCCTGCATGCCGCCGCTGATGCCATCCGCTTGCAGGGCGAGGTCGTCGTCGTCGAAGGGTACATGGACGTGCTGGGGCCCTGGCAGGCTGGCTACCGCAACGTCGTCGCCACGATGGGCACCAGCCTCACGCGCCACCACGCCGCGCTGCTCCGCCGCTTCGCCCCGCGCATCGTCCTCGCCCTCGACCCCGATGCCGCGGGAATGAACGCCGCGGAGCGCGCCGGGAGCCTCCTCTTCGGCTTCAGCGGCGAGGAGCATGCCGCCGACGCGGCCCGCGCAGCCGACGCCCTCGCCGTAGATACCGACATCGACCTGCGCGTGGCGCCGCTGCCCGCCGGCCGCGACCCCGACGAACTCGTCCGGGACGACCGCCCCGCCTGGGAGCGGGCCATCGCGGGGGCACAGCCGTTTGTGGAGTTTCTGCTCTTCCGCATGCTCGGCGAGCGCCGGCCCGTCTCGCCGCTCGAGGTGCGCCACCTGGTCGACCGTCTGTCGCCCGTCCTGCTAGCGGTCAGCGACCCTGTCGAGCGCGGGCTCTACATCCAGCGGGTGGCCCGGCACCTCGGGGTCCCCGAGACGACCGTGGTCGACCGCCTGCGTCGCGGACGCCAGGCGGGCCCCCGGGCAGCCCCGGAGCAGGCAGCGCGCCGCCCTTCTGGGCCCGAGGAAGTCCTGCTCGCTCTCCTCCTTCGGCATCCCGGGCTCCGGCTGGCCTATCGCAATTACCCGGAGTCGCTCTTCACCGGCGCTGTCGAGCGGGAGGTTTTCCGCCGCTGGCTCCGCGACCCCGAGTCCGCGCTGGCCGCGACGGACGAAGTCGGGCAGCGCGCCCGCGAACTGGCCGCGTATCGGCTCCCGCCGCTCACCGAAGCGGAGGCGCGGCGCGCCGCTGACAGGAAAATCGAAGACCTGCTCAAGGAGCGCATCCGTCTCCACCAGGCCGCGCGTGCGGAGCAGCTTTCCGAGGCTGAGCGTTCCCTCGGGGCAAAACGCCTCGCTGAACTCGCCCTTGCCGCCTGGCGCGGGGAGGTGCCTGCGGGGCCCGAACGCGACCTGGCCGAAGCGCTCATTGAAGAGTTTGAGCTCGGGCTGAGCATCCACCGCCGCGAAACGCCGCCCGCGCACTAAGAAATTTCCGATTTTCGCGGCCGAAAGCGTCGCCACCCGGTCTTTACCATCTTGACACCATTCTGTCCCGCGGCGTATTACATACCGGCCGGTCGGCATGTTGCCGCCGGATTCTCGCGGGAGGTGCCTAATGGCTAGGCTCCGGATGCTCCTCGTTGCTGGCGCGCTGGCTGCGGTCGCGGTCGTTTCGACGGCTGCGCCCATGCTGACCATCAGCTGGTAACAGAGAGCGCAACCCCCATCAGGAGGGGCCGCCCAGGCGGCCCCTTCGCCATGCCCGTGCCTCAGGCCGAATCTCCCGCAGCCGCCGCGCCCCGGTAGCGGATGTGCAGCGCGGCGGCGTCAATGAGCCGGCCGACCAGTTCCGCGGTGGCGAGGGCTTCCCTCGGCCCCTGGCCCGCCCGGATTGCAGCATCGGCCAGTACCGTCAGCCGCTCCGCAAGGAAGGCATCGAGCAGCTCGCCGACGCGTCGCTCTCGCCCTGCGGTTGCCCAAATGTCGAGCAGGAGTGCGCTGTGCTCCGCATCGAAGGCGGTCCCCAGGAACGCCTCGGCCGCGGCTGGCGGCGATGCGCCGGCAGCAAGTGCCTCCGCAGCCCGCTCGAGCCGCCGCCTGGCCTCGTCCAGCACGTCTTCGACCACCGCCAGGTACAGGTCGAGCTTGGTGGTGAAGTGCGCATAGACCGCGCCCTTCGAGAGCCCGGCCGACGCTGCGATGGCGTCGAGCGAAGCGCCCTCGTATCCGCGGGCTGCGACCGCCCGTCGTGCCGCCTCGACCAGCTGGCGGCGAGTCCTAGCTCGCCGCTCTTCCTGGCGCGTCATCCGCCTGCCTCCATGCCGGGAGGTAGAGCAGCGGCCGGGCGGGGGTTCCGGGCTCCTCCTGCTTCCACCTGGGGAACAGCGCTTCGAACGCCTCGACCACCTCGGGGTCGAACTGCGTCCCTGCGCAGCGCAGTATCTCAGCCAGCGCTGCCTCTGGCGACTGCCCGCGCCGGTACGGCCGGTCCGAGATGATTGCGTCGTAGGTGTCGCAGACGGCGAAAATCCGGGCGCCGAGCGGAATTGCCTCGCCTGCGAGGCCGCGCGGATACCCCTTGCCGTCCCACCGCTCATGGTGCGCGAGAACGATCTTTGCGGCCGGGCGGAGATAGGGCACCTGCGCGAGGATGCGGTAGCCCATCGCGGGGTGGCGCCGCATAAACTCCCACTCCTCCTCGGTCAGCCGGTCCGGTTTCAGCAGAATTGCGTCGGGCACCCCGATCTTGCCGACATCGTGCATCAGGGCGCCCCGGTAGATCGTGAGCAGCTCCTCCTCGTCCTTGATGCCGAGCAGCTTCGCGATATCCATCGCGTGGTGCGCCACACGCACCGAATGACCCTTCGTCTCCTGGTCGCGGACATCGAGGGCCGTTACAAGCGACTCGAGCGTGCCGGTGTAGGCATCCCGCAGCTGTTCCGACATGTCCCGGATTTCGATGTAGGCGCGGTGGAGCTGCTCGTTCGAACGTTCGAGCCGGACGACGTTTTCCCGGGTCCGCTCGACGAACTGGGTCACCGAGTACCGGGCGAGCACCAGCGGCAGGACCATGACCGCGACAGCTGCCACACCGAGCTCATTGAAAATGACCGCCAGGCCGCCGGCGACGAGCCCGAGCACGCCGTAGTAGGGGAACAGCCAGCCGATGTTGCCGCGGAAGGTCGAGCCGAAGCTCCGCTGCGCTGTCAGCGAGATGATCGCCGCAACGGCAACGCCGTCGACCGCAAACAGGGCGAGCGCCGCCAGGCCACCTTCCACGAGGGCGAGCACGGACCGCGGAAGATAGCTGCCGAGTGCCGCCTGGACCCCGACCACGAGCATGGCCGCCACAAACGCTGCCAGCGTCTCGTGCCCAAAGTTGAAGGCGAGCTTCCTCGGCGCGCGTTCCCGACGGAAATACCCGATAAGGGCGATGACCGCCGCGACGGTGACGGCCCCCGGCGGGCCGAACAGGACCGCGGCCATCGCCGTGCCGACGAAGCTGACCGACACCCAGCCGCCGAAATAGAGCCGGACAGAAAGCGCCTCGGTCAGGCCCGCCAGGAGGACCACCACCGCCAGGCCGACCGGGTCGTCGATCGGCTGCAGGAAAAACGCCGATGTGAACGCGAGAGAGCCAGCCGCGAAAGCGAGCGCGATGAACCAGTCTTCCCGGGTGCGGAGCGAGGAACGGGCGGGCATCTCGCTGATACTTATCGACCGCTCAGCATCCGTTCCGAAGGCCGCCTGACCGGCCCTGCCTCGCCGGTATGTCGTGCCGCTGTCGTCGATCCGTGGCGTCGCGCCCGCTCGGTGAATGGACTGGTGCGGGGAATTTCACCGGCGCGCAGCCGCTCACCATATTCGACGGCACGCCCTTTGGCCGCCTGAAGTCGTCGCATGGGGCACCCGGCCTGGCGCGCAGGTGACAATGGTGACAATTCGGTGACGGCGGAACGGCTTCGCAACCGCGCAGCCCGGGCGTAGACTCAGGCGCATGTCCGCTCCGCTCGAAGGCATCCGCGTCATCGACTTCACCCGCTACCAGCAAGGCCCGTTCGCTACCGTCATCCTCGCCGACTTCGGCGCTGACGTGATCAAGGTCGAAGAGCCGAACGGCGACTACGGCCGCCGAATGTGGCGGGAGCCTGATGGCTTCTCCGCGTTCTGGGAGTCGCTCGACCGCGGCAAGCGCTCTGTCTGCATCGACCTCCGCAGGCCCGACGGCGTGGAGCTGGCCCTGCGGCTCACGGACACCGCCGATGTGCTGGTCGAAAACTTCCGCCCGGGCACGATGGAGCGATGGGGTCTTGGACCGGACGTCGTGCTGCCGCGCAACCCCCGGCTGATCTACGCCCGCGCGACCGGATGGGGCTCGAAGGGCCCGATGGCGCACCTCCCGTCCTTCGACCAGATTGCCCAGGCGTACTCAGGATTTGCCCAGCACGCCGGCGGCGGCCCGGGTCACCGGCCGGAAATCCCCTATCCCGGCATTGCCGACCAGACCGGCGGGATGAATCTCGCCCTCGGAATCATGACGGCGCTCTACGCGCGTGAGCGGACCGGGCGCGGGCAGGTCGTCGAGGTGTCGCTGCTTGGTACGCAACTCGCCCTGCAGGCGCCCGAACTCCAGCACGTGCTCCACTTCGGCACCGAGCGGCCGCGCGAATTTCGCGCCTCTCCGACGGTGGGCCACTACCAGTGCTCGGACGGCCGCTGGGTCATGATCGTGGGCATCGACCAGAAATTCTGGCCGAGGATTGCGCGGGCGTTGTGCCTCGACCACCTGATTGACGACCCCCGCTTCGCCCGCGGGTATGTACGGTACAAGAACCGGCACGAGCTTGAACCAATCCTCGAGGCCGCGTTCGCCAGCAACAACTCCGCGCACTGGCTCGAACGGCTCCGACGGGAGGATGTCCCGGCCTCGCTCGTCCAGGACTATGCGGAACTCGCAACATCCGAGCAGGCCTGGGCCAACGGCTACCTCATGGAGACCGACCACCCTCGCTTCGGGCGCCAGCGGGTCGTTGGGCCGCACATCCAGCTTTCCGAAACCCCGCCCCGCCTCAGCTTCCCGGCGCGCGACCTCGGCATCGACACCGAGGCGGTCCTGCGGGCGGCCGGCCTTTCGGATGCGGAGCTGGAGCGGCTCCGGCGCGAGCGGGTCATCGGGCCGGCAGAGGACTGAGTTCAGGGCGAGAAGTCGCCGTTGGCGGGGCCCCGGGCCCCTGCGAAGGCAAAGCCGAGCAGCTGGAGCGCCTTCCGGACCGCCGCAGCTTCGGCAGCATCCCCGGTGCCGGTAAGCACCCGGTGCGCGGACGCGTCTGCGGCATCGAGCGCCCCGGGCACATCGAAGTCGTCGTCGAGCCGCTCCAGGATCTGCGCGAAGACGGCCCCGTCAGCTTCAGCCTCCCCTGCCCGGGCTGCGGCCCCCTTCAGCCGTTCGTACCGGTCGCGGAGCCGGTCGAGGGCGCCCTCGGTATAGTTCGCATCGGCACGGATGTGCGTGCTGAGCAGGTAGAGCCGCAGGTGGTCCGGCTCGACGCGCTGCATCAGGTCGCGTGCGAGCACGAGGTTCCCGAGCGACTTGCTCATCTTGACCCCGTCGAGCTGCAGCATGCCGTTGTGCACCCACCAGCCGCAAAACGGCTCCACATCGTAAGCGCATTCCGCCTGGGCGATCTCGTTTTCGTGGTGCGGGTATTTCAGGTCGCTGCCGCCGCCATGGATGTCAATCTGCGTGCCGAGGTGTTTCACCGCCATCGCCGTACATTCGATGCTCCACCCGGGGCGGCCGGGTCCCCACGGACTGTCCCACGAAGGATCGCCGGGGTCCACCTGCTGCCAGAGCAGGAAATCAAGGTGGCCCCGCTTCTTGTAGGCGCGCTTCGACTCCGGGTTTTCGCGCTTGCCCAGCTCCTCGAGCGTCAGGCCGTTGAGGCGGCCGTACCGGGGGAACGAGGCCACGTCGAAGAACACGTCGCCGTCGACGACGTAGGCGTGGCCGCGGTCGATGAGCCTGCGCGTCGTCTCGATGATCTCCGGGATATGGTCGGTCGCGTACGGGTACACGGTCGGGCGGAGGACGTTCAGGCGGTCGAGGTCAGCGCGGAGGATGGCGTCGTTTTCGTCCCGGATCTCCGCAATCGGCCGCCCGCCCTGGCGCTTCGAGACCATAATCATGTCGTCGTCGATGTCCGTGACGTTCTGGACGTATCGGACGCGATAGCCCAGCCAGGTCAGATACCGCCGCAGGGTGTCGAACTGCACGTAGGAGAAGGCATGCCCGAGGTGGGTGACGTCGTACGGCGTGACACCGCAGACGTACATCCGTACCTCGCCGGGGCTGACCGTGCGGAACTCGCGAACTTCGTTACCCAGCGATGTAAACAGGCGAAACGGCACGATAGACGCTCCCCGGCGATGGCTCCGGTTAGCGTAGCAGAGACTCGGTTGCTGTTCGCAACCGTCAGGAGAGCACCCCGCCTGCCATGAGTTCGGCGATCCGCTCGTCGTCGTACCCGAGCACGGTGGAAAGCACCTCGTAGGTGTCCTCGCCGACCTGCCGAACTCCTTCGTACACGGGCGGGCGCTCGCCGTCGAACCGCGCCGGGAATCGGTCGATACCGTACTCGCCCCACTTCTCCGCACGTGCGCTGCCGAAGAAGTCCCGCGCTGCCAGCTGCGGGTCGCGTTCGGCAAGGTCCGCGGCGTGCTGCACCGGCGCAGCGCACACCCCGGCCCGCTGAAGCCGTTCGGAGAGTTCGTACGGGTCTTCGCGCCGGGTCCGCGCTGCTATCGCGGCATCCAGTTCCCGCCAGTTGGCCACGCGGTCGGCATGGGTGGCGAACCGCCCGCCAGGCTCGATGCCAAGCATGCCCGCAAGGCGCCGCCACTCATCATCGCCGCGGACCGCAATGGCAACCCACCGGTCCTCGCCAGCGCAGGGATAGATCCCGTGCGGGGCCCAGGCATCGAACGGGTGCCGGTTGCCGCGCGGCTCGGGATTCGTGCCGTTGGCGAGGTAGTCGATCATCGCCGGGCCCATGATGCCGAGGCCGAGTTCATACTGGGCCAAGTCGATGGCCAGCCCCTGGCCGGTCCGATCCCGGTGTTCGAGCCCCTCGAGCGCTGCAAGCGCCGCGGCAAGGCCGCTCAGGTGGTCCGTCAGCGAGAAGCCGTACCCGTCGGTGTACGTTCCCTCGGGATTCGTGAGATAGGTCAGGCCGGTCAGGGCGTGAATGGTCGGCGCGTAGGTCACGAACTCCTTCCAGGGGCCTGTCTGTCCCATGCCGCCCATGGAGATGACCGTTATTCCCGGGTGGTCCGGCGCGAGGGACGCGCGGTCGAGGCCCCAGCGCTGCAGCACCCCGGCCGAGAAGTTCTCGACGATGATGTCGCTGG
This sequence comes from Tepidiforma bonchosmolovskayae, assembly GCF_008838325.1. Lineage (GTDB taxonomy): Bacteria > Chloroflexota > Dehalococcoidia > Tepidiformales > Tepidiformaceae > Tepidiforma > Tepidiforma bonchosmolovskayae. The sequence continues at coordinate 2,678,637 of NZ_CP042829.1, forward strand.
CGAGGGCGAGGTCGCGCGCCACCGCCCGCGCCTCGGGCAGCGTCATGTCGAGCGCGACGCTCTTCTTGTTCCGGTTCCAGCAAACGTAGTAGGGGTGGTCGGGGGAGTTGGCACCGCCGCTCCGCTTCGCGCTGCTGACCTTGATGACTTCGGCTCCGAGGTCGGCGAGCACGCGGGTGCCGAACGGCCCCGCCAGGACATGGGTGAAATCGAGCACGCGGACGCCCTCGAGGGGCCGGGTGGCAGGGGGCTGCCGGTCGAACGCGGCCGCGGCTGCGGGCCCCCGGGGCGCCCAGCCGACCGCTGACGCCTCCACCTCCCGGGCGGGCAGCAGGGGCGGTCCGTCGGCGCTGGTGCGGAAAAATCGCCCCGGCAGCCGCACCGTCCCAACGCCGGGGACGTCAGCTTCGTACAGGTAGCCCCGCGCCGCGATCTGAGGACTTTTCGTCAGGGCCTCGGCCACGTTCCAGACCACGCCGAAGGGCTGGTGACGTCGCTGGGCTTCGTAGAACAGCTTTTCGCCGTTCCACTCCGCTACCCACTCGCGCAGCACCTTCATCACGTAGGGAAGGTTTTTCACCATTGCGATGACGTCAGGGAACTTCTCGCGGTCTGCAAGCTCCTGGGCAGCGCCGCATTCGATGAGCCACGGCACGAGCACCTCGGTGAGCTTGAGCGAGGCAGTCACCATCACGCCGTGGCCGTCGCGGGCGGGGTAGACCTCGTAGGCGCCGCTCCAGTGCAGGCTGCCCTGCCTGCGGGCGATGGGCGTGCCCCACGTACCGTTGGGAAAAAACCACTGCATCAGCACCTGTTCCGTACAGGTGACCAGCGCTTCGTGCGCCGAGAGGTCGACGTGAATGCCCCGCCCGGTAAGGCGGGCGTAGCGTGCCGCCGCGAGGGCGAGCACAGCCGCGTAGAGCCCCACGGTGTGATGCGACTGGTTGCCGTATCCGGAGATCGGCGGGCTCTGCGGGTCGCCGGTGACCCACGCGGACCCGCAGAGGGCATTCGCCGCGAGGTCGTTGACGCGCCAGTCGCGCCACGGTCCGTCCTGGCCCATGGGAGTGACGGCGACGTGGGCCAGCCGCGGGTTGACGGCGCGCAGTTCGGCCGCCGTGAAAACCGGCGCCCCTGGCGGCCAGTCTTCGATGAGCACGTCCGCGGCCGCGATGAGCGCCCGCAGCTGCTCCCTCTGCAGGGGGTCGGCCAGGTCCAGCCGGACCGTGCGCTTGCCGGCGTTGTAGAAGGTCGACTGGATGGATACGCCGGTCGAGCCGAAGAACGGCGGTTCGGCGGCCAACGAATTGCCCGCCGGCGGCACCACCCGGACGACGTCGGCCCCGGCCTCGGCGAGCAGGCGCCCGGCAAGCACCCCGTTCCACCCGGCGCATTCGATGACCCGAAGTCCTTCCAGCGGCGATGTCTCGGCCATGGAGCGATTGTACGGGCGGGGCCCCAAGAGGCAGCCCGGAAACGCGCCCATCCCCGCAATTTTCCAGTTTCTGTCCCGGCCTCCCCTGATTTGCCGTCCGAGAAATACCGAATTCAGCATCGTGCGGGTTGTCACAACCTGCACGGCTGGGGTACGGTGCCCGGAGCCCTCAGGAAACAGGAGCAGGTGCGATGCCGATGACCCGCCACCGGCACACCCTGGCAACCGTCCTGGTCGCCATCATTGCCCTCGCCGCCGTCGCGGTCACCCGCGCGGATGCCCATGCTGATGCGGACCACCCCATCGTCCAGCGCGCCCTGCGCGACCTCGGGACCTACCAGGGCGACTGCTGGCCCTGGGTGAAGCGTGTCGTCCGGGACGCCACGGGCCGGGAGATCGGTTTCGACTACCGGCACGGCTTCTTCGAAGCCGGGGCCGTGGAAGTGCCCCTCGCCAGGGCTGCCCCCGGCGACATCATCCAGGTCGCGCTCGATAGCTGGACCTCGCCCGACGCCGATTACGCCGGCCTGCATACCGCCATCGTCATCCGGAACAACGGCGACGGCACGTTCGACGCTATCGATTCGAACCAGCTCTGGGACGGCATAGTTCGGCTGCGGCCCGCCTACAACCCGGCGGCCCAGGCCGCAGCAGCGGGCCTCCAGGTGCACGCCTACCGCTTCCCGCTCGACGGGAGTACGCCGGCCGCGTCCCCGGTCCCGGCCGGCCCCACGACGCTGAAGCCGGGCGATACCGCCCGTGTCAACACCCCGGGCGACTGCCTTCGCCTCCGGACCGCACCGGGCGGCGAGATTCTCACCTGCCTGGCCCACGGCACACGGGTGACGGTCATCGAAGGCCCGGTCGAACGGCTCGGCGTGGCGTGGTATCTCGTCTCGTCGCCCGTCGGCGACGGCTGGATGGCGGGGCAGTACCTCCAGCGCGAACCCGACGGCCCCGGGGCCAACCCCAGCGCGCAGGGCCCCACCCGCCCGCTGATGCAGTACCGGGCGGTCGTTCCCCTCGCAGCAGCCGACTGACTCCGCGCCGAACCGGCCGCTCACCGGGCATCACGAGATGTCGCGCCGGCAACGGCTGATTCCGACCGCCAGCGGCCGTAGGCTGATCCACATGCACGCAGAGGGTCGTTCCGCGCGCGCATGGTGAACGTCGTCAACCCGCGCCTCCGTCCCGGCCAGCGCCTCGCGCTTGAGCGATGGGCCCAGGCGCTTGCCGCCGGCTCCCGCTCCGAGCTCGTCGTTGTGCCCGTCGGTTATGGAAAGACAATCATCGGCGTCGGCTCGTTCGCCGTCTCGGCTGCCGGGGGCCACGCCGATACCTGCCTCTACCTCACGCCGACCGACGTTCTCCGCACGCAGGTGTACCACGGCCTCGAGCGGGCCCTGGAGGTCCTGGACGCGCGCCTCGATGTCCGCAAGTACCTGGCCGAAAACGCCACGCTCCACCGCGCCGCGGCCAACCGTGCGAACGTTATCGTGGCGACCTACCAGCAGGTCGCTGCCGCGCCCCAGCGCTATGCCAGGCTCTGCGACCGGCGGCGCGTGCACCTCGTCTGCGATGAAGCCCACCACCTCGGCGAGCGTGGACAGTGGGCTGCGGCGCTCCGCGCGCTCCCGGTTGCAACCACCATGCTCCTTTCCGCGACGCCGGTCCGTCTCGACCGCGAACCGCTGGCCGGCGCCCGCTATGTCCCCGCCGAGGACGGTGAGGGGCTCGTCATCGACCCCCTGGTTCACGTGACCATGCGCCAGGCGTGGAGGGAGGGGCGCATCCTCAAACGGCTGGCGATGCAGATGAAGGACTACGCCGTCGAACTCCGGAGCGCCGACGGCGAAATCTATACCTTCACCGCCTCGGAGATGGCCGAACTGCCCGACTTCGACCAGCGCTGCGTCCGTCAGCAGCTCCGGTGGAATGATGATTATGTTCAGCCGCTCGTTCGCGAATTTGCCCGGACGCTCGAGCGGAAGCGCGCCCTCGCGCCGGGGCAGCACCAGGGGCTGGTCTTCGCCGCAACCACGGCCCACGCCGACCACCTGGCGCGGGTCTTCGCCCGCCACCACCCGGGGCTGCGCTGCACCGTAGTCCACAGCGGCGACGATCTGCCGGCGGCGGAGGCGGAACAGCGGCTGCGCGATTTCCACGCCGGCCGCTACGACGTCCTTATCCAGGTCCGCAAGGCGAGCGAAGGGTTCGATGCCCCGACGGTCTCGGTCCTCCTCAAGCTCGATGCGGTGTTCAGCCGCGAGCCCGTCATTCAGCAGCTTGGGCGCGGCCTCCGGTACAACCACAGCCTGCCCGAAGCCCAAAACGTGCTGCACGTGTTCATCGGGCGCGACCCCCGGCTCGCCCCCATCATCGACCACCTGGAGCGCGAGGCAGCAATTCCCGCCATCGCAGGCCAGCGCGACCGTGACGAACCGGGCCGGGAGGTCGAGAACGCGGAGGCCGAGGCTGAGCAGATGGCCGGCGAGGCGGAGGACCGCGCCACGCCAGAAATCGTCGACGTGGTTGAAGCGGGCGACGCTGTGCTCGACGAGACAGGGCGCCTCATCGAGGGCCAGCAGCTGACGATGTTCGGCATCCCGGCACCGCCCCCTGCACCACGCGCTGCCGCGCCCGTCGCGCCGCCGCCAGCGCCGGCCCAGAGCGACGTGGTCGACCTGCAGGCGGAGCTGCAGGAGGCTATCGACTACTGCAAGACCTGGACCAGCCGCGCTGCCCGGGAGCGGGCGAAACGGTTCGGCCCCCGGGAGAACCACTTCGCCATCCTCAACGCCGCCTACGCCCGCGAGACCGGCCAGCGCGGCACGCTTTCCACCGCGGCAGACTACCGGCGCAAGGGCGACTGGATGAAGAGGAAGTACCTCGAATTACTCGGGTGAGGCCGCCGGGAAAAGGTCAACCGGCCGCGCGCCGGTGACTGCGACGAGGTCGGCCGGCGCAAGTTCGATATCGGCGCCCCGGACGCCCGCGCTAACAAACACGGTGGCGTGGTGGAGCACGGACGCGTCGACCAGGGCCGGGAACCCTTTGCCGGCAAGCGCCAGCGCACTGATGCCGCCGACTTCCAGGCCCGTCATCCGCTCGGCGTCGGCGTGACGGGCCATCCGGAGCCGCTTCATCCCCAGGGCAGCCGCCAGCTGTTTCAGGTCCACCTCGATCGTTGCCGGCGCCATCAGCAGAACGGGCTTTCGCTGCGGCGGCTCCGATTCGAGCACAAGCGTCTTCAGCACGCGGTCCGGCTCAACGCCGGCCTCCCGGGCAACATCGACCGCCGACCGGATGGCCGGGTCGAACCGGATAAGCCGGTGCGGGACCTTCCGCGCCTCGAGCGAGCGTACGGCCGGTGGTTTCGATGCAGGCAACCCGCGGCTCCTGAAGGTAGGATACGCCGACAACCTTCGACAGCGAGGCGTCGCCCCTATGGACTTCGAGCTACCGCCCCACATCCCCGAACTGCTCCGGGAACTGGACGACTTCATCGAACGTGAAATCAAGCCGCTCGAGCAGCAGGACGACAACATCCGCTTCTTCGACCACCGCCGCGAATGGGCCCGGACCGACTGGGAGAATGGCGGCATCCCGCGCAAGGAGTGGGAGGACCTGCTTGCCGAGATGCGGCGCCGCGCCGACCGCGCCGGCTGGCTCCGCTTCGCGGTCCCGCGCAAGTACGGCGGGCGCGACGGCACCAACCTCGAAATGGCGATCATCCGGGAGCACCTCGCGAAAAAGGGCCTCGGCCTGCACAACGACCTGCAGAACGAGTCCTCGGTCGTCGGCAATTTCCCGACAGTGAAGATGTGGGAGCAGTTCGGCACCGAGGAGCAGAAGAAGGAGTTCCTCGAGGGCATGTTCACGGGCAAGACCCGGGTCGCCTTCGGGCTGACCGAGCCGAACCACGGCTCCGACGCCACGTGGCTCGAAACCCGCGCCGTCCGCGACGGCGACGAATGGGTCATCAACGGCAAGAAGCGGTTCAACAGCGGCCTTCACAATGCGACCCACGACCTGATCTTCGCCCGCACCTCCGGCGAGGAGGGAAAGGCCCAGGGCATCAGCTGCTTCATCGTTCCGACCAATGCCGAGGGGTTCTCGGTGGATTTCATGTGGTGGACGATGAACATGCCGAGCGACCACGCCGAGGTCACGCTCAAAGATGTGCGGGTCCCCGCGACGGCGATGCTCGGGAAGGAAGGCGACGGGCTCGCGCTGGCCAACACCTTCGTTCACGAGAACCGCATCCGGCAGGCTGCTTCCGGCGTGGGCGCCGCGCAGTACTGCATCGACCGCTCCGTGGAATACGCGAAGCAGCGCGTAACCTTTGGCCAGCCTCTTGCCACCCGCCAGGCGATCCAGTGGCCGCTCGCCGAGCTGCAGACCGAGTGCGAGATGGTCCGCTGGATGGTCTACCGGACGGCATGGCTGCTCGACCAGAAGCACCACATGGAGATCAGCGACAAGGTCGCCATGTGCAACTACCGCGCTAACCGGCTGGCCTGCAACGCCGCGGACCTGGCCATCCAGGTGCACGGCGGCATCGGCTACACGCGACACATGCCGTTCGAGCACATCTACCGGCACCACCGGCGCTACCGCATCACCGAAGGCAGCGACGAAATCCAGATCCGGCGCATCGCCCAGGTGATGTTCGGCATGGGGAGCTCCCGCAAACCGGAGGCGTAGCGCGGCCGTCGAACGCAGGCCGTTTACCGGGCCGGGGTAGAATTCTGCAACCGTGGGAGCGCTCGATGTCGCCTTCGTCGGAACCGGCAACGCATTTGCGCCCGGCGGCCTCTGCTGGAACGGCTTCGTCGTGGATGACCGCTACCTGTTCGAGGCGCCGCCGCAGGCCCTCCAGTCCCTCAACCGGATGGGCATCGATGCGAACAGCCTCGAAGCGGTCATCTTGAGCCATCACCACGGCGACCACTTCCTCGGGCTGCCGTTCCTCCTCCTGCACTGGAAATACTTCGGCCGCACCAGGCCGGCCACCATCGTCGGGCCGCCCGGCACGCAGGAGCTTGCCGTGGCCATCGGCCGGTCGGTCTACCCCAGCCTGTTCGATACCGCGTACGACCTGCGGTGGGTGGAACTCGCCGACGACGAATCTGCGCAGGTCGGCGACCTGCGGCTCACTGCGCGGCGGGTCGAACACGACGCGCGCCTCAGCCTGAACCTCGGGTACCAGTGCGAGCTTCGCGGCAGGCGGTTCGCCTATACCGGCGACACCGGCTTCTGCGAGGCCGTCGTTGCGATGGCGCGCGCATCGGAGGTGCTCATCGCCGAGTGTTCTTCGGTCGATGAGCGAGTCCCGATTCACCTCAACCTTGTCGACGACATCCCGCGGCTGCGCGATGCCATGGCGCCAGAGGCGCGTCTCATCCTCACGCACCTGGCGCCGGACGTGACGGCGGGGAATCTCCGGAACACGTCGGTTGCCCGCGACCTCGAGCGCTACCGCATCTGATGCCCGCCGGTAGAATGAGCCGGCGAAGGAGAATCCTGCATCTATGGCTCACCCGCTCCGTGGCGTCGCGGCCATCACCGGGCTCGGCATGACCCCGATGGGCCGCATCTACCGATCCACCAACGAACTCGCCGCCGAGGCTGTCGCGAATGCCATCGCCGATGCCGGGTTGCGGAAAGACGACATCGATGGCCTGCTCATCAACGCCGGCATTACGGGAACCACCGGCGGCGGCCTCACGCTCGGCCTGCAGAACTACCTTGGCCTGAAGAATCTGCGGCTCCTGAATCACATGAACGCCGCCGGATCTACTGCCGCACAGATGGTGCAGTACGCCACCCTGGCGATTCACGCCGGCATAGCGACCCATGTCCTCTGCGTTTTCGCAGATGCGCCGCTCAAAGAGGGAACCTCGGCGGGCGCGGCCTACGGCGGCGCCGCCCGGAACCCGCAGCGGCCGAAGGGCATGGCAGGGCTGTACGCAGCGGCCGGCTACTTCGGTGCCAATACCCCCTACGCGCTTGCTGCACGCCGTCACATGGCCCTCTACGGCACCAAACAGGACCACCTCGGCATCATCGCCGTCGGGCAGCGGCAGTGGGCCACGATGAACCCCCTGGCCCAGATGCGTGAGCCGATCACGCTCGAGGACTACCACGCCTCACGCTGGATCATCGAGCCGCTCCACCTGCTCGACTGCTGTCTCGTCTCCAATGGGGCCGTGGCGGTCATTGTCAGCCCGGCCGACCGGGCCAAAGACATGCCGCAGCCCCCGGTGTACATCCACGGGATGGGGCAGGGACACCCGGGCGACAGCGGACGTGCGGGCTCTGACTGGGAAACCGAGACCGGCGCCCGCATCGCCGCCGAAACGGCCTACCGGATGGCCGGCGTCGGGCCGTCTGACATCACCTGCTGCCAGATTTACGACTGCTACACCTACACAGTCCTCGTGACGCTCGAGGATTACGGGTTCTGCAAGAAGGGCGAAGGCGGCCCCTTCGTGGAGGACGGGAAGCTGGGTCCGGGCGGCTCCCTGCCGACCAACACGGGCGGCGGCGAGCTCTCGGCCTACTACATGTGGGGCATGACCCCGCTGAGCGAAGGCATCATCCAAGGACGCGGCCACGGCGGGGAGCGGCAGGTCAAGAACGACGTCATCCTGGTGACGGGGAACGGCGGCAATCTGAGCTACCACGCCTGCCTCATCCTCAGCCCGCACCCTGCCTGACCGCGAGGAGCAGCACCATGACCCAGTCGACCATCCCCGTGCCTGAGCCCGATGAGGCCTCGCGCCCATTCTTCGACGGTGCAGCCGAAGGGCGCCTCATGCTGATGCGCTGCATCGATTGCCAGACATGGCGGCTCCCGGCAAGGCAGCACTGCGACGTCTGCCTCAGCGACCGGTACACGTGGGAGCCCGCGAGCGGCCGCGGCCGTGTCCGGACCTTCGGCATCATGCACCAGAGGTACCACCCGGCATTCCAGGTGCCGTACAACGTCACCGTGGTCGAACTCGAGGAGGGTCCCCGCCTGCCGACCAACCTCGTCGACGTCACGAACGAGGCCATTTACGTCGGCATGCCCGTGGAAGTCGTTTTCGAGCGGTACGACGACGTCACGCTGCCGCGTTTCCGGCCGGCCCGGGACTTATGACGAGCGCTCCCGTTCACACTTGACAGCAAATTACCGGGGCGCGACGGTTCGGGCGTGACACGGGAGCCAGTCCTCGGCATGGTCTTCTGGGCGACCGACGTTGGCGCCCTTACGGACTTTCTTGTGGCGGTTGCGGGCGCGGAACTGCGTGAACGCCACCCCGGTTACGCGGCACTGCGCCTCGCAGGCTCCCTCATCGAGGTCCATGCCGACGAATCGTTCCGCGGCCACCCGTGGTTCCATGCCCTTGCCCGCGAGGGCGTGGCCCGGGGCATCGGAGCGGAGCTGCTGATTCCCGTCGCCGACGTGGCCGCCGCGTACCGCAAGGCGCTCGCGCTCGGCGCGCAGACTATCGCGCCGCCGTACGAGTTCGAAGGCCGGCTCGAATGCGAGGTCATGGGGCCGGACGGCTATGTCTTCGGTCTATGGCAGCCATGGGAGTTCGCTACATCGGGCTGAAATTTTCAAAGCCGTAACGTAATCGCCACCTTCCTGTGCTACGGTGGTTGTGAGGAAACGCACATTCACTGTGCAGGGAGGTGCCTCATGTACAACCTCGACCCGATGTCGCTGGCGTATCTCACCCGGCCGCACGAGCCGACGCCCGAGACGCGATTCCGGGAGGAATACGAACGGGGCCGGGCTGAATCCCGGCGCCAGCCCGAGGAGCTTATCAACCCCGAGCGGCGCAACGCGGCCCGGCTGCTGCGCGAGCGCGTCATCGTCAATATCGGGCGGTTCCTGGCCCGGCCGTCCTGAGCGGCACAATCTGCGACGTTCACATTCGAACGTTCCCATCGCGAAGGGGCTGCCACACGGCAGCCCCTTCCGCTTGCCCTCGCCATGCGCAGGTCACCGCGCGGGCCTATTCGTACCGGAGGGCCTCGGCGACGGGCACGCGCGACGCGCTCCGCGCCGGGAGCACGGTCATCAGAATCGACGACCCGAACGCGACCGCGCAGATCACCGCGAGTTGCAGCCAGGGCACGATAAAGCTCACGGACTCCGAACCCTCGAAGAGTTCTTCCGTTGTGAAAAGCACCCAGGCGAGGGACAGTCCGAGTACAAGACCAAGCAGGATGCCGGCAACCGCGATGAACGCCGATTCGAGCAGGAAGCTGAGTGCCACCATGCGCCGGGTGTAGCCGATCGCCCGCAGCATGCCGATCTGCTGCCGGCGTTCCACGACCGCACGCGAGGCGATGACCGCCAGGGCGGCGATGCCCACGATCAGGCCAAGGCCCATGAACCCCTGGAAGACGAGGAGAAACCCGGTCTGCTGCCGCTGCTGGTCCGCGAGCAGGGCATCGAGTGAGTCCGCCGAGGCCTGCACCAGGGCGGCCTCTACCGTCTTGGCAAAGGCTTCCGAGTCGGTGCCCGCCGCGAGGCGGAGGAAGAACAACTCCCCTCGTGCCGCCGGGAATGCCTCCCGGAGGGTGGCCTCGCGAACCACGATCCCGGTCCCGAAATCCGGGCTGCTCAGCGCGAAGAACGTGTCGGCAGACTCCTTCAGCTGCCCGATGACCGTGACGGTGGTCACCTCGCCCGTCCCCGGGTCGCGCAGGTCGAGCGTGAACGGTGCGAACCCGTCGGTCAGCGGTTTCAGGCGAAGGCGCAGGTTGCCTCCTCCGCCGAATCCCTGGGGCGCCGTCGTCGCGTCCCCCGGGAGCAGGGCGAGATTGGGCTGCTCCCGCAGCGCCTTCCACACCGCCGCGTCATCGGCGTATCCGGCCGCCCGGAACTTCAGCTTCAGCTCCTGTGCGGCGAGGAAGCCGTCATCGACCCCGAACAGCTTGATGCTGCTATACGGAGCGACCGTTCCGTCGTCGGTGTTGACGAACCCGTCCCGGTTTTCGACCTCGACCTCCTCCTGCGAGGCCACCCGGGCCATCCCGACCGCCTCGACGGGCGCGATATCAACCCCGGCAGAGGCAAGCGCTCCCTTGATGTCGTCGATCGGGTTGTTCTCGTTGACGGTCCCGACGACATCAAAGCCGCCTTTCGACTCATCGTTCAGGAACAGCGCGGCGAAATTCTCGTTGATAGTAGACATCATGACGAGCGAGAACATGATCAGGCCGATCATGGCCATCGTCATGCCGTTGCGGAACCGCGATGTGAGCGGGTAGGCCACCGCGGTCTTGAGAGCCGGGACCAGGCGCCCGAAGCGGTTGCCCAGGCCCGCAATCGCTGGCAGCACGATGTCGGCGTTGTACACGACGATGAAGACGCCGCAGGTGACCATCACGACGCCGCTCAGGAAGAACATCTCGATGTCTCCCTCGAGCGGCCCGGTAATCGGTTCGAGCCACTTGCGCGGCAGGTACCACAGGGCGAGCAGGAGGGCGCTGGTTCCGGAGAACGCCAGGCGCTCCGATACCCCGAAATACCGGAGGGTCACAGCCCCCCAGAGGAACACGGTCGAGACGCCAAGCAGGAAGAAGAAGGAGCTGTCCCGGTCCAGCCCGCCGTAGGTCAGGGCAACGCCGGCGATGCCGAAGGCGATTGCCGCCGCTGCAGTCCAGGGGACGCGCACGCGCCAGTCCTGCAGCATTGCCGCAAGGAAGGCGAGCGGCCACACCGCGAGCGCACCGATGCCGAGCCATCGCGGGAGACGCGCGGGCTTCCGGTCCCGGGTCAGGCGCACCAGCACCAGCGCAACGGCGTACCACGGAAGCACGAGGAACCAGCCGATGACCGGGAGGAGGATGCCCACCAGCCACGGCCAGCGCGGGGCCGGCTCCCCGGTGCGCCGGGCCCGCGGCGCGGCCACGTCGCTGTTGCGGAGGAGGTAGAACCACGGGCTGATGAGCCCGACGAGCATGAGCGGGACGCCCAGCAGGAGCCCGGGCGTGCCGAAGAGCAAAAATGCCGCGCCGATCGGCAGGCTGAACGCCGCGATGCCGTTGATCGCTGCGCGGTAATAGCCGCGCCAGGTCGACGCCTCGGGGTCAAGTGGGCTCGTCTCCGGCAGGTCGCGAATCGCAGCCGTGATGTTGATGCGGCTCGCCCGCCACGAGGCGATGAAGATGACGAGGAACGTGGCGATGATGCCGAGGCAGAACGCTGTCACCATGCTCCGCGGCGTGAACCTGACGGTCAGGTCGAGGCCGAGGCTGTCGCCGCCGAAATACTGGATCACCTGGACCATGCCGACCGTGACCGCCATCCCGGCGAACAGGCCGACGACCGCGGAGCCGAGGTCGTACCCCATCCCCTCGGACAGGAACGACTCGACAATCTGCCGGCGCTTCGCTCCCACGGCCCGGGCCATGCCGATCTCGGGTTTCCGTTCCGCTGCGAGCATGACGAAGATGAGGAAGATGAGCAGGATGCCGGCCGCGATGGAGAACAGGCCGAACACCACGAAGATCGCGGTGAACGCCGAGCCGACGAGCTCCGCCGTTCCGACAAGCTCCCGCTTCACTTCCACGACCCGGTAGGGCGTGCCTTCCAGCACGGTTTCGAGCCGGGCGGTCACGGCCCGCGAGCGATTGAGCCCGCCCTCGACACCGCCGACGTTGGAGACCACGACGGCATCGGCCACGTCGCCACGGCCGGTCAGCTGGGCAAAGGTGTCGAACGGAACCGCGCCGCCGCGCATGGCGAAGGGGTCGGCCGCGCCCGACAGGACGTTTGACGGTGTGATGGCGACCACCGTGAACTCCACGGCAAGCCCCTTGTAGAAGAGCAGGACCTGGTCGCCCTCCCTGGCGTCCAGCTGCTTCGCCAGGTCTTCGTTGACGGCGATCGTCCGGCCGACCAGCTCAACCGGGTCGCCTTTGAGGTCCTTCAGCCCGCCGAGCGCTGCAGCGTCATCCGGCCGGAACGCGACGATGCGCGCGGACGGCTCGTTGAGGCGGGTGCGGACGTTCTGAACAGGCAGCGTCTCACGCTGGAGCGGGACAATCGCTTCGATATCCGGGTCGTCCGCAAGCTCCGCCTTCCACTCGTCAACCAGCGCCAGCGGGATGACCTGGTCTTCCTGCGGAGCCGGGTTCTTCTGTGCATCCCACGCAATCCATTCGTCTGTTTCGCCCAGCATGCTGTAGACCTGTGCGCTCACCGACGACGTGAGGGTGTCGCCAGTGCCGAACGCGGCGCTCATGATGAGCGTCGAGAGCATGAGGCCGACGATGATGAGCGCCGTCTGCGCCTTCCGCCGGGGAATGTTGCGCAGGCCCATTTTGAACATCACCGGGTTGCGCCAGGCGATGAACCCGATTGCGAGGAAGATGAGGACCGTCACCGCCACGCAGACGCTGGCGATGATGGTCATCGAGACGCCGAACAGCTCGTTCATCTACTCCGCCCCGCCGCCGGCGGCGACCAGCGCACGCATCGCCTCCCGGCTGTCTTCCCGGACGATGACGCCGTCCGCCATGTGGATGGTGCGGTGGCACCGCGCCGCGACCTTCGGGTCATGGGTCACGATGACGCAGGTTCGCTGCTCAGTGACATTCAGCTCGACGATGAGGTCCATGATGTCGTTCGCAGACTTCGAGTCGAGCGCACCGGTCGGCTCGTCCGCCCAGATGATGGACGGGTGGTTCACGATGGCCCGGGCGATGGTCACGCGCTGCCGCTGACCGCCCGAAAGCTGCCCTGGCCGCTGGTTCGCCCAGGGCCGGAGATTGACGCGGTCGAGCGCCTGGAGCGCTTTCTCCCGCGCCTCCTTCGGCCTGGTCCCAGAGACGATGAGCGGCAATTCGACGTTTTCAACAGCGCTCAGGACCGGGAGCAGGTTGTAGGTCTGGAAGACGAACCCCATCTCCCGGGCGCGGAACTCCGTCTTCCGGTCGTCCGGCATGTGGGCGATGTCGTGGCCGGCAACGAGCACGGTTCCGCTGTCGAACTCGTCCAGGCCCGACAGGCAGTTGAGCAGCGTCGTCTTGCCGCAGCCGGATGGCCCCATGATGGCGACCATCTCACCGCGCTGCACCTGCAGACTGACGCCGCGCAGGGCCTGCACCTGGACCGTGCCGGTGTCGTACGTCTTCACGACGTCCCTGGCATCGATCACGATATCGCTCGCTGGATGCTGAGACATGGACTCCCTCCCGCTCACGTTCCTGTTCGTGTGACTCCGGAACGGTCCACACCGGACCCGGAAACCGCGGCTGCATGGATGATAATAACGGCCAAAGGCAATCAAAAAGTTTCGAGTCCGGCGTCGATGCGGTCAGGCCGGGATGGTGACCTCCATCGCAACCGGCAGCCCCTCCTCGTCGAAGCCCCAGGCGCGCCAGCGCCTGGCCTCCGCCGACAGGGCCGAGCGGTCGAACGCCATCCGCGGCCGCTGCGCGAGCGGGAATTGAGCAACGCCGTCCGGGCCGAGCCGTTCGAGCAGGTCGCGAGCTTCTTCGAGCGCGCGGCCGATGGCTTCCGCGTCGAAGCCCATTGCCGGCCCCGGGCGATAGGGTTCGAGGTAGCCGAGCGCCGTGCGGAGCAGCCGGCTCGCGCCGGGGTACCCGCCGCGCTGCACGTGGACGTACGCCGCAGCCGCCTGGATCAGCGCCTTATACAGGTCGCGCACCGGGCCGTGCTCGAACTGCCAGATCTCCTCGAGGTGTTCATGAGCCTCGTAGAACCGCCCTTCGTTGAACTCCGCGCAGAAGCGCTCGAACGCTTCCGGTACGGTCACCCGCTTGGTCACAAACCGCTTGCGCCGCGCAACCATGGGGCCAGCGTACCGCCCCGCACGTGACCCAACCACCCTGCCGGGCAAGAATTGGTCAGCACCTTTTCTGGAGAGCTCCTGCCATGGCCGACCATCATCACGCCCCCGCCAACCCGAACGCTGCCCCCATGCATACCGATGTCCGGGAGAGTTTCGACCCCGGCGCTGTCGCTTTTTGCTACATCCTCGCCGTTATCGCCCTCGTGGCGGGACTCGTCTCCGGCCTGGTCTTCGTCAACGATTAAGGATTTGCTGGCTTACCAGCCAGTATTTTTCGGGAAGTTCACGTAACATCGCTTGGCGAGCCGGGTTCCGCGTGTATCATCCGGCAATGGACGTCCGAACAGCGCGGGCCCGCCCGGGCGCCAGGGTGCTCCTGAGGGCAACGAAGTACGACGGCACCGCCCACTGGCTCCAGCCGTTCCGCGTACTGTCCGACGACGGGAACCTCCTTGTCACGGCCTACCGCGCGCGCACGCCAATCTACACCTCCCGCGGGGAGTTCCGATCCCCGTACGATTCCATCGTCTACTTCTGGCGCGACCGCTGGTACAACGTCTTCCGCCTCTCCCGGCCGGGCTGCCGCACTGCCCTCTGGTACTGCAACGTCACCACACCGCCGACCTTCGACGGGTGCCAGATCGGCTATGTCGACCTCGACCTCGATGTGAAGGTGTACCCCAGCGGCTGCATCGAGCTGCTCGACGAAGACGAGTTCGAAGCACACCGGGTCGCCTACAGCTACCCCGAGCACATCGTGGCGAACGCCCGGAGGGCGGCGGAGGAGGTCGCGCGGCTCGCCCGGGAGCATCGCTTCCCGTTCAGTTGCGGATGACCCGCCGGTCTGTCGCAATCCGGCCTGGCACCGTACGCTGTAGGCTCGATGCCCGACACGCGAACCATCCGGACCCATCTCGAATCGATCGTCGCTGAGGCGGCCCGCGCCGCCATCTCGGCAGGGGACCTTCCCGACGTTGCCATCCCCGGCGCAGCCATCGAGCGGCCGAAGGATGCCGCGAACGGCGACTTCGCATCGACGTTGCCGCTGCGCCTTGCCCGCGCCGCAATGCGGCCTCCGCTCGAGATCGCCCAGGCGATCGCAAAGCACGTCCGCGCAGACGCCGCCATCGAACGGCCGTCCGTCGCCCCGCCGGGGTTTATCAACTTCCGCCTGTCGGTGCCCTTCCTGCAGCAGCAGGTCGAGCACATCATCGCGGCGGGTCCAGCCTATGCGGACCTCGAGCTGGGCGCCGGGCGTTCGGCCCAGGTCGAATTCGTCTCGGCAAACCCGACGGGCCCGCTGCATGTCGGGAACGGGCGCGGCGCGGCCATTGGGGATGCGCTGGCCAACGCCCTCGCCGCCGCAGGGTACCGGGTCGAGCGCGAGTACTACATCAACGACGCCGGGACGCAAACGGACTACTTCGCCGAAACCCTCTACGCCAGGTACCAGCAGCTCTTCGGGAGGGATGTCCCCATTCCGCCCGACGGGTATCCCGGGGAGTACATGGTCGAGCTGGCGCGCGAGGTGAAGGAGCGCCACGGCGACGCCTTCCTCCGCCCCCCGGGCGAGCCGATGCCGCCCGAACTCGGCGCACTCGGCATCGAGCTGATGGTGACCCGCATCCGGGCGACGCTCGAACGGTTCGGGGTACGCTATGACCGCTGGTACTCGGAGAAGTCCCTCTACGAGCCGGGCGGCGCATATGAGCAGGCGATGGCCATCCTGCGCCAGGCCGGGATGCTCGTTGAACGCGAAGGAGCGCTCTGGTTCGCCTCAAGCGAACTTGGGGAGGACAAAGACAACGTCGTCGTCCGCTCCGATGGCCGGCCGACCTACTACGCCAGCGACATCGCCTACCACTGGGACAAATTTCTCCGTCGCGGCTTCGACCTGGTGATCGACGTCTGGGGCGCGGACCACCACGGGCACGTCTCGCGGCTGAAGACCGCGACCCGCGCGGTCGGGGCCGACCCCGAGGCGCTTCACATCCTCCTCTACCAGCTCGTCACCCTGAAGCGGGGCGGCGAGGTCGTCCGGCTGTCGAAGCGCGAGGGCGAGATTATCACCCTCGACGAGCTGATCGATGAGGTCGGGACGGACGCAGCCCGCTTCTTCTTCCTGCTCCGCTCACCCGGGGCGCAGATGGATTTCGACCTCGACCTCGCGGTTCGCCAGTCATCGGAGAACCCGGTTTATTATGTCCAGTACGCGCACGCGCGCCTCTGCTCAATACTCGAGCGCGCGAAGGAGCAGGGGCTGACGCCGGAGGGCGGCGACGTCGCCCGCCTCACGGCGCCGCACGAGCTGGCGCTCATCCGCGAGATGATGCGGCTGGCTGACGTCATCGAAACGGTCGCCACGCGCTTTGAGCCGCAGCACCTCCCCCACTACGCCCAGGACCTCGCCACCGCGTTCCACGCCTTCAATGACGCTTTCAAGCAGCAGAACGACCCCGGACTGAAGGTCATCACGGACGATGAGGCGCTCAGCCGGGCACGCCTCAGGCTCGTGCTCGCAGCGCGGATCGCGCTTGCCCGGGTCCTCGGACTTATGGGGATGTCCGCCCCCGAGCGGATGTGAGCCGGCCGGCTCCGGGCACCACGATCAACCCCGAGGCCGCCGAGCCGAACAGGTCGCCGGGTTCAAGCCCTCGGCTTGCGGCCTGCCACGCAGCAAACGCACAGACCGCAGCATCGAGCCGGTCCTCCGCAGCCTTCAGCTCGCGTCCCCTGGGGCATGCCCCGTGGGCCGGGGCGGCCGGCAGCGGGAAGTCGAGGCGCATGCCCGCAGCCGCGAGCGCCCCCTCGAGCAGGTCGTGGCAGGTCGCCAGCGCTGCGGCCCGGCCGGCGAGCCGGCCGCGCTTGTACGGGGGCACTTCCGCAGCCCTGAGCAGCGACAGGATGAGGGCGCGAGGGAACGTTTCGAACGCGAACCGCCGCCCCGCTCCGGGGCCCGGGGGCTCGAAGGACCAGCCGCGGGCAGCGAGCAGCTCTCCGAGCTGGGGTCCCGCCGCCAGCCCACGCCGTTCGAGGAAGCCGTTGCCGATCCCATAGGCCGTCACACCGTACCGGCCCAGCGCCCGCGCCAGCTCTGCTTCAGCCGTTCGACCCGGGCGATTGACGAGCGGCGCATCGACCCCGACAACAGCATCCTCGAACCCATCAAGCCAGGCCGCCACCTCGGCCGGGGCGAGCGTGGCCGTCCACGTCTGCACCAGTCCGTCGGCGGCCGGGTCAATGAGCGCGAAGCCGGAAGGCCTGCGGGCCGTCCAGGAGAGGTCGATACCGATGCAGCGCATGGCACCACGGTAGCTGCCGCGGCCAGGCGTGTGCCACCATGGGGGCGTGGACGAGCTGCTTCCTGCCATTCGTGACCGACGTGCAAGCCGGGCGTTCCGCCCGGAACCCGTTCCGGCTGCGGCACGCGACCTCCTCTGGGAGGCCGCAGCCCGCGCCCCCAGCCACGGCAACACCCAGCCGACACGCATCCTGGTCGCCGAGAGCGAGGCCGTTCGCGAACGACTGATCGCGGCCCTGAACGAGGGGAACCGCCACTGGGCACGCCACGCACCACTGCTCTTCGCGCTCGCCGCCAACCCGTCCCACGACATTGTGATCGAGGGCACCGACGGCAGCCGGCGCGAGCTCTATCCCCTCCACGTCGGGATCGCGCTTGGGAATCTGATGGCGCAGGCCACGGCCCTCAGCCTGGTCGCCCACCCGATGGCGGCATTCGATGAGGCCGCAGTGCGCGAAGTCTTCGGCTGCCCGGGGCAGGTCCGCATCCTGGCGGTTGTGGCCTGCGGGTATCCCGGCGACCCGGCCACGCTCCCGCCCGACCTCGCAGCCAAGGAGACGGCGCCCCAGCGGCGGCTTCCGCTGCAGCACCGGGTCGCGGTTGACCGCTGGGTCCCCGACCTCGAGGTGAGCCCCCGCGACCTCCGGAGGAAGGACGGGTGAGCGACGCTGACCTTCCGCGCTCGGCCGCAGGTGGCGATGCGCTTGAAATCGCGAGGCACTGCGCTCGTGTCGCCCGTGACATCATCCGGTCAGCAGCGAGCCATGCCGACGTGACCGCCGTCAAGGGGCGCGGCAATGTCGTGACTGCGACCGACCTTGCCGTCGAGCGCGCGGTCATGACCATTCTCCGGGAGCACTTCCCCGGGCACGCCATCCTGAGCGAGGAGACAGCCTCCGCCACGCCGACCGATGGCTGGACCTGGGTCATCGACCCGCTCGACGGCACGAAGAACTTCTCCCGCGGCATCGCCCATTTCGCGTTTACCCTCGCGCTCTGCGTCGATGACGAACCTGTCCTCGGGCTCACGACCCACCCGCTCCTCGGACTTGAAGTGGTCGCCATCGCAGGGGGCGGCTGCACAGTGGATGGCCACCGCGCCGTGCTGCGTCCCTGCCCCACGGTTGCGGACGCGGTCGTGGCGATGGACCTCGGCTACAACGCCGACCGCGCACGCCGGCAGATCGAGCTCGCGGCCCACCTCTGGCCGGGCATGCAGTCGCTGCGGATCCCGGGCTCGGCAGCGCTTGGATTTGCCGGGCTTGCCGCTGGCTGGTGGGACCTGTACCTCCACTCCGACCTGCAGCCGTGGGACCTCGCCGCCGGTCTGCTCATCGTGCGCGAAGCAGGCGGTGTGGTGCTGGCCCGCGATGGGACTCCCGCCGCGATGGCCAGCCGCGCGGTCATCGCCGGCACCGGGACGGCGGTGCGGGATGCGCTGGCCCGCGCCGGCGAACTCCCCGTGACGTGACCCTTTCGCGGCGGCGCAACAGCGGGCTGCCCCGCAGGCGCTCATTTCGCGGTGACCTTTCCCCGGGAGCTGCCCGCTCGTAGACTTGCGGGCCGTGAAGGCAGAAATCATCGCGATCGGCACCGAGATCCTGCTCGGCGAAATCGTTGACACCAATAGCGCCTTTATCGCCCAGCGGCTTCCGGAGCTGGGCATCGACCTCCTGTACACCTCGGTCGTGGGCGACAACCTCGGGCGGATTGTCGAGACGCTTGAACGGGCATGGAACCGCTCCGACCTCGTCATCACCACGGGCGGTCTCGGCCCGACTGACGACGACCTCACACGGGAGGGCGTCGCTCGCGTGCTCGGCGAGGAGCCGTACGTCGACCCTGCCCTCGAGCAGCGCCTCCGCGCATGGTTCGCCGGCCGCGGCTACCCGATGCCGGAGTCGAACATCAAGCAGGCGTGGCTAATCCCAAGCGCCCGGCCGATCGAGAACCCCCGAGGGACGGCCCCCGGCTGGTGGGTGGAACGCGACGGACACATCATCGTCTGCATGCCGGGAGTCCCCTCCGAAATGGAGCGAATGTGGACGAAGGAGGTCCAGCCCGAACTCGAACGGCGGTTTGCCGGCGAAGTGCTGGTCACCCGGACCCTGAAGACGGTGGGCATCGGTGAGGGGACGGTCGATGAAATGGCCCGGCCGCTGTACGCGACCCCGGGTATTGGTATCGGCACCTACGCCCGCGCCGACGGCGTCCACCTCCGCATCGGGGCGAAGGCGCGCACGCGCGAGGAGGCGTGGGAACGGATTCGGCCGGTGGAAGAGGCGCTCGAACGCATCTTCGGCGACGCTATTTGGGGCCGCGACGACGACACGTTCGAAGGCCACATCGCCGACCTGATGCACCAGCGGCGCGCCACTCTCGCAGTGATGGAATCCTGCACCGGGGGGCTGCTTTCGAGCACGCTCACCGATGTCCCGGGCGCCAGCTCGTACTTCGTCGCAGGGCTCGTTACCTACCAGACGGAGCAGAAGATCGCGTTCGGCGTCCCGGCGGAGGTCATCGCCGAGCACGGGGTAGTCTCGCAGGAGACTGCCCGGGCGATGGCCCTCGCGGTCCGTGAGCGCATCGGGACGGACTACGGAATCGGCATCACTGGTGTCGCCGGTCCTGACCCGCAGGACGGCATCCCGCCGGGGACCGTGCACGTCGCGGTCGCGACGCCGGACGGCGAGGCCTACGTCATCACCACCACAATGAACCAGGGACGCGCCGCCGTGAAGCGCCGTGCGGTGACGACCGCCATGCTGCTCCTCCGGCGGGCCCTGCTCGGTCAGCTTTCGGCCCGCCCGGCCTGAACACTCCCTGCGAGGAGCGGGACAGCCTCGGCCACCGAGCGGACGCGGACGATATTGCCGCCCTTGAGCCACCGGTTGCGCGGCCAGTCGACCAGGAACACCCGGGGGACGAGCTCCGCAACCCACCCCGCGGTGAACGGGTCATCCTCGAAATGCGCCTCGGGCTGGAGCTCCTGGATGACGCGCACCTTGAACTGCGCCGATGTCTCCTCGGCTGACGGCCGCATCCGCAGGTCGGGCACCCGCCCGAGGTAGCGCCGGAACCAGCGTTCGGTGAGCGGCCGAGCCTGCTCGCCGCGCGCCGTGACGACCACGACGTCGAACATGCCGGCGAGCTGTTCGAAAGCCTCCAGTGCGCCGGGCATCGGGCGACGGCCGAGGTACCGCCAGCGCTCGGTCAGCCAAAGGATGCCGGCATGCCCGCGGGCATCGCGGCCCTTGCCCTTCCCGCTGCCCGGGTTGATGCCGAACGGCGGCCTGCAGAGCACACCATCGAGGTCGAAGGTGAGGAGCCGGCGAGCCATGCCGCCAGCCTACCGCCTCTGGCGCATACGGGCCGCGTTTGCCAGCGTAGGGCATCGCATGGACCTCCAGAGTGCAGCCGGCCTCGCCGCAGCGGCATTCGCCGCCGGGGCAATCAACGCTGTCGCGGGCGGTGGCTCCCTGGTGAGCTTTCCCGCGCTCCTGGCAGCGGGGTACCCGTCCAAAGCCGCAAACGTGACCAACACCGTCGCGCTCTGGCCCGGCTACGTCGGCGGGAGCATCGGATACCGCGGCGAACTCCGCCGCCAGCGCGGCCGGGCTGTCGTCCTGGCGGCACCCGCCATCCTCGGCTCGCTGGCCGGGTCAGCCATCCTCCTGCTCACACCCGACTCGGCCTTCGATGCGGTCGTCCCGTTCCTCATCCTGTTCGCCTGCGGCGTGATGGCATTCCAGGGGCCGCTCTCGCGGGTGGCCCGCCGGGCGCATCCGCCCCCGGGGAGCCAGGCGCGGGTATCGCCGCAGCTCGTCGCCGTTGTGTTCGTCCTGGCCATCTACGGCGCCTACTTCGGCGGCGGACTTGGCATCATCATGCTTGCGGCGCTCGCCATCCTCCTGCCCGACGATCTCCAGCATTCGAACGCCCTGAAGGGGCTGCTCTCTGTGGTCATCAACTTCGTTGCCGTTGCGTACTTCGTCCTGTTCGGGCCAGTCATCTGGGAGGCTGTGGTGGTGATGGCGGCCGGCTCCCTCGCAGGGGGGTACCTCGGCGTCGGGCTGGCCCGCAGGCTCGGGCAGCGGTGGCTCCGGGTCGCGGTGATCGCCTACGGCACGGCAGCTGCCCTGGTCCTGCTGGTCCGTTAGCGCCGCCGCATCGCCCCAGGGGTTCGGCGCAGCTATACTTCCATCCACGTCACCCCAGGAGCCCATCATGCTGTTTTCAGTCCGGCTGGTTTCCCGGCAGCCGCACGATATGCCGCCCGAGCAGTGGCAGGCGCTTGTCAGCGAGCAGCTCCGCGCGGTCCGCGCCCAGTACGACCAGGGCAAGATCCGCGCCCTGTACCGTGAAGCCGGCGTGGGCGTCCTCGCGATCTATGACGCCGCCGACGCCCGCGAAATGGACACCCTCATCGCATCCCTGCCGCTGGCCCGGTACTTCGTCGAGACGACGGTCCACGCCCTCTGGGACATGGTGCCGTCGTTGCCCCCCGCGTAGGCTGCATGTCCGCCACACTCTCGCTGGACGACTTTAAAGGCGCGCTGGGCTCCTGGGCCTCGGGCGTCACCGTCGTCACCACCGAACTCAACGGGATGGTGTACGGCATCACGGTCTCCAGCTTCTCCTCGCTCTCGGTCGACCCCGTGCTGGTCCTGGTCAGCCTCGCCGATACGAACCACCTGCCCCGGATGATCCGCGAATCGGGCCGCTTCGCCGTCAGCATCCTCTCGGCCGGGCAGGAGGATGTCTCGCGGTACTTCGCCACCTCCGGCCGTGAGCCGGCGGCATCGTTCGATCCGGCGGTCCCCACTGAAACCTGGGTGACCGGCTGTCCGCTCATCCCGGGCGCTATCGCACACATCGACTGCGAGCTCCACCAGGCGCTGCCCGGCGGCGACCACACCATCGTCATCGGGCGGGTCGTCGGCGCCCGGTTCGACCCGGAGCGCGCCCCGCTCATCTACTTCCGCCGCGCATACCGCTCTCTCGCGGAGGGCTGAACCCATGGCTGTCAAGGTCGTCATCGAACGGCGGGTCCTCCCCGGACACGAACGGAATGTGCTGGAGCTGCTTCGGCAGCTGCGCATCCGCTGCCTCGACGAGCCCGGCTACATCTCGGGTGAGACGCTCCGCGACAGCGAGGACCCGCACAACCTCGTCGTCATCAGCACCTGGTTCGGCCTCGGCGACTGGAAGCGCTGGTCCCAGTCGCCGGACCGGCGGGAATTTGAATCCCGCATCCGCCAGCACCTGGCTGCGCCGGAGCGCGTCAGGGTTTTGCTCGAGGGGCTCTCGGAACAGCTGTCCGGTGCGTGATCTGCTCACCCGGTCAGCCGAAACTTTGCGCAATTCTGCACAAGCGGGGTAGTATCCCGTCGGAGGTTTGGCTGTGTCACCTGCGCTGGCTTTCCTTGGCGTTTCGATCCTCGGCACGTGGGGCATCGCAAGCATCGGCCTCATCGCCGGCGGCATCATCCTGCTCTTCTTCCCGGGCGATCCCGTCACCGCGTCGGACAACACGCTCGGGGGCATCGTGCTCCTGGTTGCCGGCCTCGTTTCCGGTGGGCTGATGCAGGTTGTCGTTTCGCCCCTCCTCGGGCTCGATGCGCCGGTGCCCATCCGGGCGAAGGAGATCAAGCCGCACGCCGCAATGACCCGCTGGGCAAAGGTCGGCCTCCTGCGCGACTTCCCCGACGGCCTCCCGAAGGAGGTCCGCGCCCGGGCCCAGCGCGTCGTGATCATCCGCACCGGCGATAAGGTCCACGCGCTGAGTGCCCTCTGCTCACACGCGCGGTTGCCGCTCGCCGGGTTCCCGGGGTCGCCGATCCGGCCCGAGCCGATCAAAGACAACTGCGTCATGTGCCCCTTCCACGGGGCCCGGTTCGACATCGAAACCGGGAAAGTTGTCCGCCAGCCGTTCTCGAGCCAGTTCAACGCTGAGCACCCCTTCCTGGGCGGCATTCAATCGAAGCTCTTCAAGCTCCTCCGCTTCATCCCGATGCCGTACCAGGCCTTCCCGGTCCCGAAGTTCGCCCGCCCGACCCTCACCGCCGAGGACATGCAGACCTACCCGGTGAAAGTCGAAAACGGCGAGGTGTACGTCGCCCTCCCCCGGTAGAAGCACCTTCCGCGCAGCGCACTCATCGGGCATGCTCCATGGCATGCCCGATTTGCTTTCCTGGCGTTCACGCTTCCCCATCCTCGCCCGCAAGACCTACCTCATCAACAACTCATTAGGCGCGATGCCCGATTCGGTGCCCGGAGCGTTCGCCGAATACACCCGCCTGTGGGCAGAGGAAGGCGTTATCGCCTGGGATACCTGGCTGCCGCAGGTCGCCGCCGTAGCCTCCATTCTTGAGGACATCATCCGGGCCCCGCGGGGCTCGATGACCATGTGCCAGAACGTCACCAACGCGCTCGCGGAGATTCTCTCGTGCCTGGAGTACGAACCGCCGCGCAACCGTCTCATCGCCTGCGCCGGCGAATTCCCCACCGTCGAATACCTGCTCGATGGGCAGCGCTCCTGCGGTGCTGAAGTTGTTCGGATCGGCAGCGACCCGCTTACCTTCCCGGCAGAGCAGCTCATCGAGGCGATTGACCACCGCACACTCCTCGTCGTCGTCTCGCATGTGCTCTTCCGGACCGCCGAGCTGGTCGACGTACGCCCAATCGTGGAGCGCGCCCACGAGTACGGCGCGATGGTCGTCCTCGATGCCTACCAGTCGATGGGCTCGGTGCCGTTCGATGTCGTCGAGCTGGGTGTCGACTTCCTTGTCGGCGGCTCAGTCAAGTGGCTGTGCGGCGGACCCGGCGCCGGGTACCTGTACGTCCGTCCCGACCTGGTGGATAGGCTCGAACCGCGCATGGCCGGCTGGTTCTCGCACGCCCGCCCGTTCGGGTTCGAACCGCCGCCGATCGTCTACGCGCCGGGCATTGGGCGGTTTACGGGCGGGACACCGAACATGCCGGCCTATTACCAGGCGCGCGAGGGTTACCGGATTATCCGTGAGGTCGGGGTCGAAGCGATCCGCGAGAAGGCCCGCCACCAGACGTCGCTGCTCATCGAAGGTGCGCTCGCCCGGGGGTTCATCGTCCGCACGCCGCTGGAGTTCGAGCGGCGCGGCAACCACGTAACGGTCGACCTCCCCCGCGCCGAGCAGGTGAAGGACGAACTGGTCCGCCGCGGGTTCGTCGTGGATTACCGGCCCGGGGCCGGCATCCGCATCGCGCCGCACTTCTACAACACGGACGACGAGTGCCGCGCCATCATCGAGGAAACGGCGGCGATTTGCTCAGAGCTCGGGACTCAGGTGTAGCGGAAGAACCCGCGCCCGGTTTTTCTGCCAAGGTAACCGAGGCTCACCAGGCGGCGGAGCAGCGTTGGCGCTTTGAACCGCGGCTCGCCGTACTCCTCGAACATGCTCTCCGCTATCGCTTTCAGGGTATCGAGCCCGATCAGGTCGGCGGTGGCCAGCGGCCCCATGGCATGGTTTAGCCCGACCCGGCAGGCGAGGTCGATATCCTCCGCCGACGCCACGCCGGTCTGAAGCAATTCGATCGCATCGAAGATGAAGGGGACGAGCAGCCGGTTCGCGATAAAGCCAGGCGTGTCCTTGACCTGCACGGTCACACGGTCGAGCTGCTGGCACAGCTGGAGCGCGTCCTGCAGGGTCTCCTCCGTGGTCGAGGCCGTCGAAACGATTTCGACCAGCTTGAGCGCCCATGGCGGATTGAAGAAGTGGAGTCCGATGACCCGCTCGGGCCGTCCGGAGGCTGCTGCGAGGTCGCTCAGGGGCAGCGAGCTGGTATTGCTGGCGAGGAGGGCGTCCGGCCGGCACACCCTGCCGAGCTGGCGGAAGATGCGGGTCTTAACCTCAAGGTCCTCGACCACCGCTTCGATGACAGCCTCGGCGCGGGCGACCGACGTCAGCTCGTCGATATCCGCCGACCCGCGGAGGCGATGCGCAGCGGCCTCGGCCGCCTCAGCGCTGATGCGGCCCCGCTCCGCCTCGCGCTGCAGCCTGCCCTTAATCGCCTCAATCGCCCGGTCGACGCGCGCCTGGTTGACGTCAACGAGCGTGACGTCAAGGCCATGGTACGCCGCGACCTGTGCGATCCCGCTCCCCATCAGCCCTCCCCCAATCACGCCGATCTTCTCGACCCGCATCGCAGCCCCCTTCGAACTATGGATGAATACGCTCGATCTATCGCAGGGCGTCGCGCTCCGGTCAAACTGGCCGGCCGGCCAGCCAACCCCTTCGCAAGCGGCGAACAACCCGCTACCATCCGGCCGCACCAACGCCACACAGGGGCAGGGAGATGGAGCAGATTCGCTGGATCGAAGACCCGCCGTACAACCCGAAAGCGTCGTTTTGGACCCGGGCCAATGTCGGTGAAGTGCTGCCCGAACCGCCGAGCCCGGCCGGCTGGGAACTCGTCTTCAGCAATGGCGGCACCGTCCGCGGCTGGCGCGACTGCGCCGTGAACCGCCTCGGCATCGATGAAGAAGAGCTGGACCCGGACCCGAACCGGTGCGACTTCATCGGGCTCATCGGCGGCTACGGCTACCTGAACGCGACCTGGATCCGGGTCTGGGGCGAGCGGACGCCGGGGATGTCGGCCGCCGCCATCGATGCCGCGTACTTCGGCGACCACCCCGACGTGCCGCCCTACGTGAAAGAGCCCTGGCACGAGAACCCACGCACCACGGCCGTGATGGAGAAGTGGCTCGGCTGGGTGCTCGGCGACATGGACCAGTCGGAACTTGAGGCTGACCGGCAGCTCGCCCGGCAGATTCGCGCCGAGCGGCCCGACCTGACAAAGCTCACCGATGTGGAGCTCATCGAGCGGGCCATCTCCATGCGCCCATACTGCCGACGGATGTTCGACCAGCACATCAACCAGAGCGGCGCTTCGGCGATTGGTCCCGGCGCCATCGCCGCGATCTGTGCCGCCATCGGCAGGCCGGCGGACGCCATGAAGTTGATCGCCGGGCTCGGCGGGGTCGACTCAGCGGCGCCTTCCTACGCCATGTGGGAGCTGAGCCGCATGGTCAGGGCTTCCGAAGAGCTGACCCGGCTGTTTGACCAGGGGCCATCCGGACTGTACGAGCGGCTCCGAACGTCCGGCCGTCCCGATGCCGAGAAGTTCCTCGCAGCCTTCGCCGACTTCCTCGCCGAATACGGCTCCCGCGGTCCGAACGAGTGGGACGTGATGGCGGACACGTGGGAGACCAACCCCGACATCGCGCTTGCAGCCATCGACCGGATGCGGCTGAGCGGCGATGAGGGTTCGCCGGCGCGCAAGAATGCCGAGCGGGTCGCGGAGCGTGAGCGGATTCGAAATGAGATCCGCGAGGCCCTCGCCGGCGACCCCGACACGCTCGCCCAGTTCGACGCAGCGATGAAAAGCGCGCTCACCTTCGTGCCCGGCCGCGAGCGCTCGAAGACCAACATCGTCCGCGTCATCGAAGAGACGCGCATGGCACTGCGCGAACTCGGACGGCGGGCCGTCGAACGCGGCCACCTCGACCGGCCGCAGGACCTCTGCCTGCTCTTCGAGGATGAGCTGCGGGCCTACGCTGAGGGCCGGCTCGGCGACCTGCACGAACTCGTCGAGCCGCGCCGGCGCTACTACGAGTGGCTGCTCTCGCTCGAGCCGCCGTTCATCATCAACGGTCCGCCGCCGCCGAACACCACCTGGCGGCGCAGGACGGAGCACGAGGCCAAGGCCGCGCGGCCGGGCGATGTCATCCAGGGTCTGCCGGGCTGCCCCGGTAAGGCGCGGGGAACCGCCCGCGTCGTCCTCGACCCGCTCGACCCCACTGTCCTGGAGCCCGGAGACATCCTCGTCGCGCCGATGACCGACCCGGCCTGGACTCCGCTCTTCGTGCCTGCGGCCGGTGTCGTCGTCGATGTCGGCGCGACGCTCAGCCACGCGATCATCGTCAGCCGGGAGCTGGGCATCCCCTGCGTCGTCTCGGCCACGGACGCGACCAAGCGTATCCCGGACGGCGCCACCATCGAGGTCGACGGCGATACCGGCGCGGTGACCGTGATCAGCGTCCCCTGAGCGCCCTGCCACTCCCGGAATGCTGGAAAAGCTGGCAGACTACGGGCACCCCGATTCCCCCGCCGGCGGTGCCCCTGCCTGCCGGGCTGCCGGCGACCAGTGGAGGATGCATGGCAATCCCTGAACAGAGCCTGATCACCGACGAGCATCGAGCCGTCATCGGACGGAAGAGCGAGCCGGTCACGGTCACGATCCGCGAGGAGGACGCCCGCCGCATGCGCGACGTCCTCGGCGACCGTGACCCCCGCTATGCCGACGGGACTGGCATCGCCCCGCCCTACGTCATCGCGATGCTGGCCGGCGGCCCCCGCCGCGGCATGCCGCAGATTCTCCCGAGCGGCCTGCTCACGCAGCAGGAGTGGCGCTTCACCCGTCCCTTCCGTATCGGCGAACAGCTGCAGGCCGTTTCCCAGGTCTACGACATCCGCGACCGGCTCGGCGGCCGCTATGGCTACAGCGTGCTCGTCACCCAGGGCACCGACTTCTACGACGCCGACGGCAACCACGTGGCCGCGGCCATGATCACCATCACGCAGTTTGACCCGAAGATGGCAGCGGGCGGGAGCGACGAATGAGCCAGCGGTACTTCGAAGACGTGAACATCGACGATGAGCTCGAGCCGCTCGAGCGTGTCCCCACGACCGATATGGCCATCGACTTTTTCGGGCGCGACAACCCCACCAACCCCGCATTTGCCGATGCCGAAGCCGGGAAACGGCTCGGCGTCGGCGGCGCCCTCGTCCCCGGCCTGCTGAAACTCGCCTGGATCACCCAGTACGTGTCCGACTGGGCCGGAACCGAAAGCATGGTCCGCAGCGTGCGCGCGGCCTACCGGCGCCCTGACGTTGCCGACCGGCCGCTGGTGCTGGCCGGCAGGGTCGTCGAGAAGCGCGTGGAGGATGGGGCGCACCTTGTGGAGCTGGAAGTCGTCACACTCGCCGAGGGCCAGCCGAGCACCCGGGCGAACGTGCAGATCCAGCTCCCTTCCAGGTCCTGAACCCGGGGCGGACGGCGGCCTCCGCAACCTGCTAGGCTGGTAGTTGCAATCGCAACGAAGGAGGCCGCCGTGCCCGCCGTTTCCGTCGAGAATCTCCTCGCCCTCCCGCGGGTCGACCGGCTTGCGCCCGGCGCACGCCCGCGCCCCGTCTACCTTGTCGTCACGGCACCGACGTACCTCGAAGGCGAAGGCTTCCAGGTGCGGCGGCCGTTCCCCGGGCTCGACCTCGGCATCGCCGACCCCTTCCTCCTCCTCGACCACATCGGCGCCGTCGAGTACGCCCCGGGCGAGGCCAAAGGAGCGCCGTGGCACCCCCACCGCGGCTTTGAAACCGTGACCTACATGATCGACGGCGCCCTGGAACACCACGATTCCACGGGCGGAGGCGGGTACATCACCGACGGCGCGACCCAGTGGATGACGGCCGGGGCGGGCATCCTTCACGACGAAGTGCCGCCCGCATGGCTCGTCCAGAAAGGTGGCCTGTTCCACGGCGTTCAGCTCTGGGTCAACCTCCCCGCGGCGATGAAGTGGACTCCGCCGCGCTACCAGGACATCGACGCCGGCAGGGTGACGCTCCTCGCCTCGTTCGATGGCGGCGCGCTCATCCGCCTCATCGCGGGGGAGCTGGGCGGGTATTCCGGACCGGGCGTAACGTTCACCCCCATCACCTGTGCCCACGTCACCCTGTACCCCGGGTCGCGGCTCGAAGTGCCGTGGCGGCCGGACTTCAACGCGCTCGCGTACGCACTCAACGGGCGCGGCCGGGCCGGGACTGAGCGCCGGCCGTTCGGCGAGGGCCAGCTGGTGGTCTTCGGCAACGGCGACGGCATGGTCATCGAGGCGGACGACGTACAGGATTCGCGGGCGCCGCAGCTTGATGTCCTTATCCTCGGCGGGCGGCCGATTCGCGAGCCCATCGTCTTTCACGGCCCGTTTGTCATGAACTCGCGCGACGAAATCGTGCAGGCGATTCGTGATTTCCACGCCGGCCGCATGGGGCAGATTCCGCCGACGCGGATCGATTTTTCGAAACTGCACGGCGACGGCGGCCCGGCTGTCCGAGCACAGCACCCCGGGGGATGAGGTCAGCGGTGCGCCCGCGTAAGATGAGGCGCCGTGAGCCGCCCCCTCGAAGGCCTCCGTGTTGTTGAATTCGGCACCTTCGTCTCTGCTCCGTACTGCGGCAAGCTGTTCGCCGGCTACGGAGCCGAAGTGATCAAGGTCGAGCCGCCCGGCGGTGACATCGCCCGGGCCCACGGCCCCTTCCCGGGCGGCAAACCGAACCCCGAGGCGAGCGCCCTTTTTCTCTACCTCAACACCGGCAAGCAGTCGGTCGTTCTCGACCCGCGCGAGCCGGCTGACCGCGAACGCCTGCTCCGCCTCATCGCAACGGCCGACGTGCTCATCGAGAACTATCGGCCTGCCGACCTGCGCGCGCTCGGGCTCGACTTCGCCACGCTTGCGGAGCGCAACCCCCGGCTGGTGATGGTCTCCATCACGCCCTTCGGACAAAGCGGACCCTACGCCGACTACCGCGGCAACAACCTCATCGCCTTCGCCATGGGTGGTCAGATGTACATCACCGGAACACTCGAGGGAGGACCGCTAAAGAACGGCGGCTACCAGGCCGACTACCAGGGCGGGCTCAACGCCTTTTCGGCGGCGATGCTCGCCGTCCTCGCGGCCGAGCGGGACGGCGTCGGCCAGCACGTCGATATCTCAATCCAGCGGTGCATGGCGCCGATCCTCGAAGCCTCGGTACCGTACTTCTGCTATCTCGGGCAGTGGAGCGGCATCCGGCGGGGCAATCACATGGCCAGCTTCATCGGCATCTACCCCTGTGCCGACGGGCATATCGGCATCCACCTGATGCCGCGCAACTGGAAGCCCTTCCTCGAGGTCATCGGCCGGCCCGACCTGGGGGAGGACCCGCGGTTCGCCACTCAGGCCGACCGCGTCCAGCACAACGATGAGCTGATGGCCGAGCTGTACGCCTGGGCTGCAACCGAAACGAAGCACGACCTTTACCGCCGGGCCGGCGCGGGGCGCGCGCCGATCGCCTTCGTGCACACGATGCAGGACCTCATCGAGAGCCCGCAGCTCAACGCGAGGGGGTTCCTCCAGCGCATCGACCACCCGGTGGCGGGGGAGGCGGTCTACCCCGGGCCGCCGTGGTGGATGGGCCCCGGCGACTGGGACGCCGGGCGCGCCCCCTTGCTGGGCGAACACACGAACGTCGTCCTGGAGAGCATTGGAGCATGAACGAGCGCGAACGGGTCGCCCGGGCGGCGGCCTTCTTCGAGCAGTGCGACGACCTCGCGCTCCTGCACCGCCTCACGGCGGAGGCTGCGCCACGCGCCCGGAAGTACGTCGCATCGCTGCTCGCCCGCGGCGACGAGGATACGATCCCGCCGCCGGCGGAGCTGCGGCCGGCCCGGGAGGCGGCCGACCGCGACGAGGCGCTCGAGACCTTCCGCAAAACTGACGATTTCGCCCTTTTCCAGGTGCTGGCCCGTTCCATCGGCCGCCGCATCGAGGCGCTCGAGATCATCGCCAGCGCCGAATTCCCGCCCGGCGCCCGCGTCCTCGTACCCCGCAGGGCCGGGTATCCGGCCGGTACGCCCGAACTGCCCGGCACGGTCGAACAGACCGGCACCCAGCTGACCGTCGCGCTCGATACCGGCGAGGTGTGGCAGGGGCCGCCCAGCCTCGCGCGCAGGGAGGGCGCCAGATGACGCAGCCCCTCGCCGGAATCCGGGTGGTCGACCTGACGATGGTCTGGGCCGGGCCGATGGGCACCCGGCTGCTCGGCGACTACGGCGCCGAAGTTATCAAGGTCGAGAGCCCGCGCCAGTGGGACCTGCTCCGCGCGCTTGGGCTTATCCCGCGGGACGTCCCCCGCTGGTACAACCGGTCGGCCTACTTCAACCACAACAACCGGAACAAGTACGCCATCTCCCTCGACCTCGCCCATCCGCTGGGGCGCGAAACCGTGCTCGCGCTCTGCGCGAAAGCCGACGTGCTCGTCGAGAACTACCGCTCCGACGTGATGGACAACCTCGGACTGAGCTACGAGGTGGTCCGCGCCGTGAATCCGAACATCATTTATGTCTCCATGTCGGGACACGGCAAAACGGGGCCGGAAAAGAACTACGTCGCCTACGGCTCCAACGTCGAGCAGCTGGCCGGGCTCGTTTCTATCTCCGGGTACGAGGACGGCGAGCCGATGAAGACGGGATTCAGCTACGGCGACCCCATGGCCGCGACGGCGCTCGTCGGTGCCGTCGCCATGGCGCTGCGCAAGCGGCGGCTGACCGGGGCCGGCTGTTACGTCGAGCTGGCTCAGCGGGAGAACCTTACGATGTTCGTCGGCGAACACCTGGTCGGCTACTCGCTGACCGGCGAGCTCCCGCGTCCGATGGGGAATCGCCATCCTCACCACGCGCCCCACAATGTCTACCGCTGCGCCGGCGAAGACCGCTGGGTCGCCATCGCCTGCGAATCCGACGAGCAGTTCCAGGCGCTCTGCCGGGTGATGCGCCGGCCCGAACTCGCCGAAGACCCCCGCCTTGCGGCCGCCGCCGCCCGCAAGCAGCACGAGCACGAACTCGACCCGGAGATCGAAGCCTGGACGCGCCAGCGCGGACACCACGAGGCGATGCACCTCCTCCAGCGGGCCGGAGTGCCGGCCGGAGCCGTGCTCACCACGCCGGAGCTCGTCGCCGACCCCCACCTCAGGGCAACGGGCGCCTGGGTGGAGCACACCCACCCCGACGCCGGCACCTGGGAGATGGAGGCGCCGCCCTGGGTCCTGTCGCGGACGCCCGGCCACATCCGGCTCCCGGCCCCCGGGTTTGCCGAGCACAACGACTACGTGTTCCGTGAGCTCCTTGGGCTCGATGATGCTCGCATCGCGGAGCTGTACCGCGCGGGGGTTGCGGCCGACGTCCCCGACGAGTCGCTCCACCGCTAGGCCCGGGTCACAGGAGGACCAGGATGAGCGGAACCGCGACGATGGCAGCCAGGAACAGCCCGAGGTGCCGCTCGCTCCGCGTAACGTGGTGCGCCAGCCTGAGGATCGCCCGTGCGTACGGCCCGTAGGCCAGCGTGAGGATGACCAGCGACACGGCAGCTACCGATACCATCTCGGTAAGCACCACCGTGAACGCCGCTGCCCCGCCCAGGATGAGGGCGCCTGCCAGCGTGTCGATGAAGGTGGTGATGTTGGCGCCCATCACGTACGGAAGGACCTGCTCACGCTTGAGGTAACCCTTGAGGCTCAGCGGCACGAGCAGCGTCAGCGAAATCGACACGCTCATCGTCATGGATGTGACCACGCCACCGATGAAGAACATGAACCAGCGCGAGCGCATGCGGTGGAGCAGGCGGTCGAAGCTGCTCGACCCGGCCTCGAGCTGCGGGAGCGCCCGGTCGAAGACGGCGAAACTTCCGAGGAGCACGAGGACGCCGAGGCCGAACATTCCGCCACCCGGAAGCTGCCGGTCGAGCCAGCGGACCGGGTCGCCGTAGAGCGCATCGACCCAGTCGAGCATGCCCGGTGGCGGCGTGAACTGGAACCGGTCGAGCCAGCCGTAATGGAGCGAGACAAGGCCCAGCAGAATGGCCGGCCCCTGCGTCGTGAAGGTCGTGAGCAGCGCGATGACGCCGATGGCGAGGCTGTCTGGGTTGCGGCGCCGGGCGAGGTAGAGCACGAACCCGACGGCCAGCACGATGAACGAGGCCCCAAGCCGCGACCCGCCAATGATGCCGAACGACTCGGCAGGTGTGAGGACGCCGCCTGCGAGCAGCGTCACACCGATCGCCGCGACGGGCGAACCGCTCATGGCGGCGTATGCGAGGAGCCACCCGAAACCGACCGCGTTCGCCGGCCCCGAAACACTGAGACCGTCGAGAACGGGAACGAGCGCCCTGGCGCCGGTTTTCAGGACCTGGAGCCCGAAAATGAACAGCAGGATACCGGCGGTGGCCGCGGCTGCCCTGGTCGCCGGGATGGCAACCCGTGCCGCACCCCTCCGGCTCGCCCGGCCTGGCGCGGCCTCGAGCTCCACGGCAGGCCGCTCCAGCGCCTTGCGCCCGGGCACGCCGTTCATGCGGCGCCAGCCGGCACGGGAGCGTGAATCGCGCGGATCATTCCGGCGCCGGTCGTATGACGCGTCGCCGGGTCGATGATGATGAATGCCCCGGTTTCGCGATTCGCGGCGTACTCGTCGGCAACGATCGGCTCCATAAGCCGGAACCGCACGCGGCCGATATCGTTCAGCCCGAGGGCAGAGGGTTCAGGCACCCGCGCGAGCGCCTCGATATCCATCCGGTCGATGAGCGCCTCAACGACGGCCCGCGTGCGGCGCGTCGTGTGCTTGATGAGCACCTGCCGGCCGGGTTCGAGCGCCGAGAGATCGGTCATCCAGCACACGTCAGCTTCGAACTGCGTAGCCGGCAAAACCGGATCACTGGCTGCAACGAACATCGCGCCGCGGCCGGCGTCGAGTTCATCACTGAGCCGGATCACGACCGCGTCGCCTGCCCTGGCCTCCTCGACGGCCTCCTGGAACCGGTCAATCGCCGCCACCCGTGTGGTCGCGCCGAGGGGCAGCACCCGTACGGGGTCTCCAATGCGGACCCTCCCGGCGGCGACGGTTCCGGCGTAACCGCGGTAGTCAGGGAACTCGCGTGACTGCGGCCGAATGACGTACTGCACCGGGAAGCGGAAGGGCGCGTCCAGCCCTCGGTTAGGCACCTCGACGGTTTCGAGGAACTCCAGCAGCGTGGGTCCCTCGTACCAGTCCAGCGATGGGGACCGGTGGACCAGGTTCGCCCCTTCGAGAGCGGCAAGCGGAATGACCGTCACGCTCTCGATGCCAAGCTGAGCCGCGACGCCGCGGTACTGGGCCTCCACCTCGCGGAAGCGGGCTTCCGACCAGTCGACGAGGTCCATCTTGTTGACGCACAGGACGACATGGTGAATGCCGAGCAGCGCAGCCAGTGCGGAGTGCCGGCGGGTTTGCTCAACGACTCCCTTGCGCGCATCGACCAGGATGAGCGCGAGTTGGGCAGTTGACGCGCCGGTCACCATGTTTCGCGTGTACTGCACATGGCCGGGGGAATCCGCGATGATGAACTTTCGCCGGGGCGTGGCGAAGTACCGGTACGCTACGTCAATGGTGATCCCCTGCTCGCGCTCGGCGCGCAGGCCATCGGTGAGAAGCGCAAGGTTCAGTTCATCGAGCCCCTGCGCCTGGCTGGCCCGTTCGATGCTCGCCAGGGTGTCTTCGAAAACCTGGCGCGTGTCGTAGAGGAGCCGCCCAATGAGCGTGCTCTTGCCGTCATCGACGGAGCCGGCGGTCACGAACCGGAGCAGGTCCATTAGAAGTACCCCTCCCGCTTCCGGTCTTCCATCGCCGCATCTGAGAACTGGTCGTCGGCGCGGCTGGCTCCGCGCTCGGTGACCCGGGCAGTGGCAACCTCGGCGATAATCTCCTGGACGGTCCGGGCCGTAGACCGGATCGCGGCGGTGCAGGTCATGTCGCCGACCGTCCGGTAGCGCACCGTTTCCACGAACGGGCGCTCATGCGGCAGCATCGGCAGGTAGGGGCTGACCGCCATCAGCATGCCGTCGCGCTGGAACACTTCGCGCTCATGGGCGAAGTAGATGGATGGAATCTGGAGCCCCTCCCGGGCGATGTAGCGCCAAACGTCCAGCTCGGTCCAGTTCGACAGCGGAAACACGCGCATGTGCTCGCCGCGGAGATGCAGGCCGTTATAGAGGTTCCAGAGTTCGGGGCGCTGGTTTCTTGGGTCCCATTGCCCGAACTCATCCCGGAAGGAGAAGACCCGCTCCTTGGCGCGAGCCTTTTCTTCGTCACGCCGGGCCCCGCCGATCGCCGCGTCAAACTGGTGGCGGGCGATCGCGGCAAGGAGCACCGGGGTCTGCAGCCGGTTCCGCGAGGCCCGCGGCCCGCGCTCTTCCTGGACCCACCCTTCGTCGATCGCCTCCTGGACCGAGGCAACGACCAGCCGCGCCTTCAGCTCGGCGATGCGGCGGTCGCGGAACTCGATCACCTCGGGGAAGTTGTGGCCGGTATCGACGTGCATCACGGTGAACGGGAAGCGGGCCGGCCAGAAGGCCTTCTCCGCGAGGCGGAGCAGGACGATCGAATCCTTGCCGCCCGAGAAGAGCAGTGCCGGCCGTTCGAATTCGGCCGCCACTTCGCGCAGGATGAAGATGGCCTCGGCCTCGAGCTGGTCGAGGCCCGGGTCGTGGTCGACGGGCATCACCGCCTGGGCCGTCACGCGCCCACCTCCGCCGCCGCGGGGATCAGCCCGCGCCCTTCGAGCAATCGGACGAGGGCGGCGAGGCTCTCCTCGACCGACTGGACGCCGGTATCGAGCCGGAGTTCCGGCGCCTCAGGCGGCTCGTACGGGTCATCGATACCGGTGAAGCCGGGCCGCCGACCGGCGCGCGCCTCGGCGTACAGCCCCTTCACGTCCCGCGCTTCGCACGCCTCCAGCGAGGCCGCAAGGTGCACTTCCAGGAATGGCACGCCGTCGGCCGTGATCAGCTCACGCGCACGCTCGCGCGTCTCCCGGTAGGGCGAGATTGCGGCCGTGATGACCGCGACGCCATTCCGTGCGAGCAGCCGGGCAACGTACGCAATGCGGAGGATATTGGTATCGCGGTCATCCCGGCTGAAGCCGAGTCCCTTCGACAGATGGGTTCGTACCTCGTCGCCGTCGAGCACTTCCACCTTGAGCCCCCGTTCGCGGAGGAGCGGGGCAAGGCCCGCGGTCAGCGTTGACTTGCCGGCGCCCGACAGCCCCGTCAACCAGAGCACAAATCCGCGCGATTGGTCGGTCATGTTCCTGCCTTTGTCTGTCACGGGATGATGAAGCGGGTGGCCCCGGTCAGGTGTGCAGCCCGCATTCGTCTTTCTCGAAGCCCTGCCAGCGGCCGGCCCGCCCCTGGACGCCGGGCACGGTGCAGTTGTAACAGCCGATGCTCGCGTAGCCGCGGTCGAGGAGCGGGTTGTACGGGACCTTGTGCTCGAGGATGTACGCCCAGGTCTGCTTCTCGGACCAGTTCGCCAGAGGGTTGATTTTCACCACGCCGAACTTTTCCGCCCACGAGATGATGGGGATCGCGGCCCGGCCCTCGGACTGGTCGCGGCGGAGCCCGCTGACCCAGGCCGTCCTGCCCTCCAGCGCCCGGCGGTTCGGCTCCACCTTCCGGAGCTCGCAGCAGAGGTCAGGGTCACGCATCCAGAGGGCCGCGCCGTACTGCCGGGCCTGCTCTTCGTGCGTCAGCTTCGACTTGTAGACCTGGACGTTGGTGAGCCCGAGGGCCGGCACAGCGCGGCGCATCGTCTCGTACGTCTCTTCGAAAAGGTAATCGGTATCGAGCACAAAGACGTGCACGTCCGGCTTGAGCCGCGACACCATGTGGAGGATGGCCATTCCGCTGGCGCCGCCGAAACTCGCGCCGACCGACAGCCCATCCCCAAAAGTATCGACCGCCCACTCGACGATGGCCTGAGGCTGGGCCGACTCAAACCGTTCGTTGAGCGCGGCAATCTCGGCATCGCTCAGGACTCGGGAGGGCATGGCAGCTCCTTAGATGAGTAACTGGGTCAACTTTATGCACCGTCCCGCTTGCAGTCAACAGGGTAAGTTGATAGATTCAGTCAGCTTTCCAGTCGGAAGGCCCCCGGCGGCGTCGCCGGGAGACCACCCCGGGAAGGGTCATCGCCATGCCCGACGTCGAGACCGTCGTCTACACCAACGAACCCGGCCGCGTGCTGCCCGTGCTCGAGCAGGAGCTCGAGGACTTCAAGACCGAGGCCGCGCGCTTCCTCAAGGGTGAGTGGGATGAGGCCCAGTTCATCGGCTTCCGCCTGAAGCAGGGCGTCTACGGACAGCGCCAGCCGAACGTCCAGATGATCCGGGTAAAGCTCCCCTTCGGCGGCGTCACGCCCGAGCAAATGGAGGCGTTCGCCGAGGTAGCGGAAAAGTACGCCCCGCTGCGGAAGGGCCACATCACCACCCGCCAGAACATCCAGTTCCACCACATCCCGCTGCTCAAGGCCGCAGAAGCCCTGTTCGTGCTGGGGCGGGCAGGCCTTTCAACCCGGGAGGCGTGCGGCAACACCGTAAGGAACGTGACCGGGGACCCGTGGGCCGGCATCCAGGAGGGCGAACCGTTCGACCCGACCCCGTATGCAGCCGCCTTCGCCCGCCGCTGGCTGCGGAACCCGCTGACCCAGCTCCTGCCACGGAAGTTCAAGGTCGCCTTCACCGCCAACGACAGGGACCACGCCATCACAGGAATCCACGACCTCGGCTTCATTCCCCGGGTCAGGGATGGCGTGCGCGGGTTCACCATGGTCGTCGGCGGCGGCCTGAGCACGATGCCGCGCAAGGCGCCGGTGCTGTTCGAGTTTGTCCCGGTCGACGAGTACCTGAAGGTCTCCGAGGCCGTCCTTCGCATCTTCAACCGCGCCGATGAGCTCCGAAAAAACCGCGCCAAGGCGCGCATCAAGTTCCTCGTCGACCGGGTCGGTATCGACGAATTCCGCCGGATGGTCGAAGAGGAGCTGAGGGGCGACTGGACCGCCGGACGCGACTTCCGCCCCGACCCGCTCCTCTTCGTCCACGACGAAGAAGCGAACGCACCCGCCCGGCGCCCGCACTATCAGCAGCCGAACGGCGACCACCGGGAATTCACCGCATTCGTTGCCGCCAACGTTCGGCCACAGAAGCAGCAGGGGTTCAGCGCGGTCGAAGTCAAAGTGAATCGCGGCGATCTGCGGCCGGAGCAATTCCGCGGCCTGGCTGCCATCATGCGGGAGTACACCGGCGGCTACGCCCGGACGACCATCGGGCAGAACATCGTGCTCCGCTGGGTCCGGGATGAAAGCCTCTACGAGGTCTACTCCCGGCTGAAGGAGCTCGGGCTGGCGGACATTGGCGCCCAGACCATTACCGACGTCGTGAGCTGCCCGGGGACCGACAGCTGCAAGCTCGGCATCACGTCGTCGATGGGCCTCAACCAGGCTGTCCAGGAGCGCGTTGAGGCGATGCAGATCACCGACCCGCTCACAAAGCAGATCCACATCAAGATGAGCGGCTGCCCGAACAGCTGCGGGCAACACCACATCGCCACTATCGGGTTCCACGGCGCGGCCATGAAGGTCGGCGACCACCAGCTCCCGGCCTACCATGTCTTCCTCGGCGGCAACTATGACAACGGCGAGCTGCGGATGGCGCAGCAGCTAAAAGTGCGCCTGCCCGCGAAACGGGGGCCCGATGCCGTCGAACGGTTCATCCGCCTGTACGAAGCCGAGCGTCTGCCGGGCGAGACGTTCAATGCCTTCTTCGACCGAGTCGGCCCTGAGCCGTTCGAACGCGCCATCGCAGACCTCTGCATCCCCGGCGAGTTCACGGAGGACAACCGCGGCATGTTCATCGACTGGAACCGGCTCGAACTCTACCGCCTGCAGCGCGGCGAAGGAGAGTGCGCCGTCTAAAGCCGGCTGCAGCCCTGTCAGCTCCCGCGCAGATTGGCCCAGGCGACCTCGAACGGGAGCCCGCCGGCCTGCGCCGCTTCGAGGAGCGCGCGTCGCTGGCGCTCGGCCGGGAGCCGCGCCAGGTAGACCGAAGGATTCGCACTCACCTCCTGCGCGAACCATTCGTGCCGGACGATCACGCCGCAGAACGCCTCGAAGATTGCGTCCCGGTCGAGGTAGTTCTCGAAGACGAAGAGCGAAATGTCGTCCAGCGCGTCCTCGTCCCCGGCAGCCGCAAGCCGGTCAACGATGTCGCCCAGCCAGTCGGCGGTCCGCTCCCATTCAACCGCTGCGCCCGGGCAGCCCCGGGCCTCCATCGCCTCAAGTGAGGCCATGAGGACCACGAGAAAGGTCGGCAGCCGGCGGGCATCGAAGCCTTCGCGCGCCAGTTCGGCCCAGCGCGCATCGTCGTCGCAGGTGCCCTCGGGTGCCAGAACAGGAATGGCGCCCGCGAGTTCGTTCGCCTCGGCATCCGGCAGGGTCCGGATCCAGTCGCGGACGACGGCCGGCTCGACATCGGCCAGATTGATGACCGAAAGCGCGGCCAGCCGCCGTTCGGGCGAGCCGTCCTGGACCTCGGCCACCAGCTCGGGCGTCGTCATCCGGCGCATCCGGCCCTCGTGCGCCTGCCACCCCTCGTACTCTGGCGGTAGCCGTCGTTCCATCGTTCCTTCAATTCCTCAATGCCAAAGGATAGCGGCCGCCGCCCATCTCGACCTTCGGGGGTTTCCTGATGCTAGACTGGCGCTGCATGGAACTCGGAACCTTTGCCCGGCATCGCCGGCTTCGCTCCAGCGAATCGATGCGCCGGCTCGTCCGCGAGACCGAGCTGACGCCGTCGCACCTGGTCTATCCGCTCTTCGTCGAGGCCGGACTCTCCGGGCGTCAGCGCATCCCCTCGATGCCCGGGCAGGACCGGCTCGGGCTGGACGCGCTGGCAGAAGAAGCCCGCGACCTCGCCCGGCTGGGTATCGGTGGGGTGATGCTGTTCGGACTCCCCGCGGCCAAGGACGAGCTTGGGAGCGGAGCGTGGGCCGCCGACGGCGTCGTCCAGCAGGCCATCGGCCGGCTGAAGGACGCTGCGCCGGAGCTGGTCGTGATGGCGGACGTCTGCCTCTGCGAGTACACCAGCCATGGGCACTGCGGCCCGCTTTCCGCCGACGGCTCCGTCGATAACGACGCGGCGCTCCCACTCCTCGCCGAAACGTCGGTCTCGCTGGCGCGCGCGGGCGCGGACGTCATCGCGCCCAGCGACATGATGGACGGCCGCGTCCTCGCCATCCGGCGCGCGCTCGATGCCGCAGGGTTCACGACGGTGCCGATCCTCTCGTACGCGGCGAAGTTCGCGAGCGGGTTCTACGGCCCATTCCGCGAGGCTGCCGACAGCGCCCCCGCCTTCGGTGACCGGCGCGGCTACCAGATGGACCCAGCCAACGGACGGATGGCGCTCGGCGAGGTATTGGCCGACCTCGAGCAGGGGGCGGATATGGTGATGGTGAAGCCGGCCCTGCCGTACCTCGACGTCATTCGTGCCGTGCGCGAGCGGACGACGGTCCCGGTTGCCGCCTACAACGTCAGCGGCGAATACGCGATGGTCATGGCCGCGGCCCACAACGGATGGATCGACCTCGACCGCGTGGTCGACGAGACCCTCACGGGTATCCGCCGGGCCGGGGCCGATATCGTCATCACCTATCACGCGAAGCAGTGGGCTGCCCGCCGGTGAGCGCTGTATCCCGCGGCCGCTTCTTCTCGACCCGCACTGCGCAGACCTTGTACTCCGGGATGCGCGAGGGTTCATCGTAGGCGTTGTTCGTCAGGAAGTTGGCGGCGCTCTCGCGAAGTTTGACGAATGGAACGAAGACCGAGCCTGCCCGCACGGCATCGGTGACGATGGCTCTCCCGGTAAGCCGCCCGCGACGGGAGCGGACCACCACTTCGTCGCCGTCGGCGATGCCAAACCGCTCCGCCTCGCCGGGGTGGATGGTAACCGGCACCTCGCTCACCTGGT
Source organism: Tepidiforma bonchosmolovskayae (assembly GCF_008838325.1). Lineage (GTDB taxonomy): Bacteria > Chloroflexota > Dehalococcoidia > Tepidiformales > Tepidiformaceae > Tepidiforma > Tepidiforma bonchosmolovskayae. Next base: position 2,719,877 of record NZ_CP042829.1, read on the forward strand.
CCAGCAGGGCCTGGACGCGCCGGGTCAGGGTGCCGCCGTGCCAGTGGTAGAGCACCCGGCCAGTGTTGAGGATGAGCGGGTAGTCCGCGTCGGGCAGTTCGGCCGCGGGCGCGGCCTGGCGGACCGGCACGAACTTTCCGAGCCCCCGCGGGAAGCTCTGTGCGTAGAGATATCGGGTGCCCGGGTGGTCGGGGGACGGGCAGGGCCACTGGATGCCGCCCTCGCGTTCCAGCCGCTCATAGCTGATGCCGCGGAGCTGCGGTGTCAGCCGCGCCATCTCGGCGAAAACGTCTGCGGCGGACCGGTACGCGAACTGGCCCGGGTCGACCCCGACGTGCGGAGCCATCCGGCGGGCCAGGTCGCAGATAATCTCCCAGTCGGCGCGGGACTGCCCGACCCGCGGGACAGCCTGGCGCACCCGCTGAACCCTTCGCTCGCTGTTGGTAAACGTCCCGTCTTTCTCGGCGAACGAGCAGGCTGGCAGCACCACGTCGGCAAGTTCTGCGGTCTCGTGAAGGAACAGGTCCTGCACGACGAGAAAATCGAGCCGACGGAAGAGGTCGCCCGCATGCGCCAGGTTCGGTTCGGAGAGCAGCGGGTTCTCGCCGACGATGTACATCGCCCGGATCTCGCCGGTCGCGATACGCTCGACCATGTCGGTTGCCTTGATGCCCGGCTCGCGGGGAATGCCGGCATGCCAGGCCTCCTCGAAGCGCGCGACAACGTCGTCCCGATACGGCTGGTACCCGGGCAGCGAGTCCGGGATACAGCCGGCATCCCCGCAGCCCTGCACGTTGTTCTGGCCGCGCAGCGGCGAAATCCCGCAGCCCGGCCGGCCCAGCTGGCCCGCGAGCAGCGCCAGGTTAATGAGCGCATGCGCGTTATCCGTCCCGTGGGTGTGCTGGGTGATGCCCATGCCCCAGGCAAGGCAGCTCCCAGGGCGTTCATCCGCGGGCAGGCCGCGCCGGGCCGGCGGCCGGGCATACAGGCGGGCGGCCAGCCGGAGTGCGTGCGGATCAACCCCGCACGCCTGGGCGTACTCCTCCACGGTCCGTTCCATCACGACTGCCCGCCAGGCTTCGAACCCCTCCGTCCGCGCCGCGATGAAGCCGCGGTCTTCGAGCCCCTCGTCGAGGATGGCGCGGGCCATGCCGTTGAACAGGGCGACATCGGTCCCAGGCGCGGGCTGCAGGAAGACGTCGGCCCGGCTTGCGAGGTCGATCCGCTTCGGGTTGACGACTACCAGTTTCGTCCCATGGTCGTCGACCGCCTTGCGCATCCGCGAGGCGATGACCGGGTGGTTCGAATCGGGGTCGCATCCGACGACGACCAGGCACGACGCCTCCTCGTAGTCGATGTAGGAGTTGCTCGTTGCCCCGCTGCCAAGCTGGACCAGCATCGCCTCCACGCTCGGGGAATGGCAGAGCCGGGTGCAGTGGTCGATGTTGTTCGTCCCCATCACCAGCCGGACGAACTTCTGCTGGACGAAGGCGTCCTCGTTGGTCGCCTTCGCGCTCGCGAAACTGCCGAAGGCGCCGCGGTAGTCGAGGAGCCGCTCGGCCACGAGGTCCAGGGCTTCGTCCCAGCTTGCGGGCTGAAGTTCGCCGTCGCGGCGGACCAGCGGCGTGGTGAGCCGGTCGGGGTGCTGGACGAAGGGAATGCCGAACCGCCCTTTGACGCACAGCATTCCCCGGCTCGACGGATTCGCCGGGTCGTCGTCGACCCAGGTGATACGGTCGTCGCGGGTGTGCACCACGATCCCGCAGCCGACGCCGCAGAACGGGCAGGTGCTAACCGTCTTCCGTTCCATTTCCCTGTCTCCTGTAGCGGCCAGCCCGGGCTGGGTCACGCATCGGCTTCGGACGCAGGGCATGCGTGGGGCATGCCGCCACGCACGAGCCACACGCCGTGCAAATCGAACCCGCGAATGTTGCCCCGGCACCCGGCGTGACGCGGGCCGCAGTCGCCGTCCCGGCGATGCCGATGGCTCCGATGTGCTGGAGCTGCTGACAGGCCGTCACGCACCGCGCGCAGAGAATGCAGGCCTGCTCCTCGAATTCGAAGAACGGGCTCGTGGCGTCGAATCCGTCGCGGATCCGCCGCGGAAACGTTGGTCGTTCGAGGCCGTGCTCCTCATACGCGGCCCAGATCTCGCCGCTCCGCGGGCCGCCCGCCACATCCGGCTCGGGACCGTGCATCCGCGACGTGAGCCGAAGCACCTCGCGCCGCAGCCGGACGACCCGCCCGGAATTGGTCAGGACTTCGCTGACGCCTGCAGCCGGGGTGTGGCAGGCCGCGACGACCCGGCCATCCGCTTCGACCAGGCAGGTACGGCAGGCCCCGATCGGAGGCAGGTTATCGTCCTTGCACAGGTGCGGGAGGTGGATGCCGAGCGCGAGCACGGCATCGAGGATGCTGGCGGATTCCGGGGCGGGCCGCCCGTCGACCTTCACGAGAACACCTCCGGCCAGAACGCCAGCGCTGAGCGGACCGGCCCGGTGGCCATCTGGCCCAGGCCGCAGAGGGACGCTAGCTGGATGGCGTCGAGCAGGTCCTCGGTAAGTTCAGCGGGATTGCCGCCCAGTGCCTCGAGCAGGAGCGGCGTCCCCTCCCGGCAGGGGGTGCACTTCCCGCACGACTGTTCGGCGTTGAAGGCGGCCATGGTGAGCGCGGCCCGGCGGATGTCGCCGGGGGCTTCCAGCACCACCACGCCCCCGGCCCCGAGCATGGCGCCCGTCGGGTGGTAGCGGCCCGGCAGGACCGGCTGGTCGGCTATCGCCCCGGGAAGCAATCCACCCGACGGCCCGCCGCAAAGCACGGCGAGCCCCTCCGGCGCGGGCGAACCGGCCCGGTCGAGGACCTCCGCAAGCGGTGTACCGAGCGGCACTTCATACACGCCCGGCCGTTCGACCCGGCCGCTGAGCGAGAGGATACGGGTCCCCGGCGCGTCGGAGGCACCGAAGGCCCGAAACGCTGCCGGACCTTCGCGCAGAATCACCGCGACGGCAGCGAGGGTCTCGACATTGTTGACCACGGTCGGCATGCCGAAGAGGCCCGAATCCACCGGCAGCGGCGGGCGCGGCCGGGGCACGGCCCGGCGCCCTTCGATGGCGTTCAGGAGCGCTGTCTCCTCCCCGAGCACGTAGCCGCCCGCGCCGCGGTAGAGCAGGACCTGCCCGGCAATCGGCGAGTCCGCGAGCGCCCGCTCAAATGCCTCCGCAGCAGGGTCGGCCTCGCCGTTGATGAACGCGATGGTCACCGCCGGCCGCAGCGCCTCCATGGCGATGGCCAGCCCTTCGACCACCCGCCCCGGGCGGAGGCAGAGCAGCGCGCGGTCCTTGAAGACGCCGGGCTCCCCCTCCTCCGCGTTCATGACGAGGGCGAGCGGCGCCCCATGGCGGAGGGCAGCGCGCCACTTCCGGGCGGTGGGGAAGTAGGCGCCGCCGCGGCCGCGCAGCCCAGCCTCTTCAATCTCGTCGAGGACTGCGGCCGGCCCGAGCCGACGGGCGCGCTCCAGCCCGGCCCACGTCCGGTCTGCCGGCCCGAGCAGGGGACCGGCCTGGCGCACCATCTCCGCCGGGAAGGGCTGCTCGTCCCCGAATGCGGGCGGGGCGTAGCAGCGGAACAGGCACCCTGCGGGCAGCTCCGGCTCGTGAAAGCCAGGGTGGAGGGCGCAGGCGATGCCGGCGCAGGCCCGCTCACCACCTGGAGCATCGAAACGGAACTCGTGGAACGACCGGGCGGCCTCCCATGCCTCCGCTGCCGGGACACCAACCTCCCGGGCAACCGCCTCGATGGATGCGGGCGTGAGAAAGCCGTCGCCCCGGTGACGGGCGACCAGCTCAGGGAGCAGCCGGGCGCGGCGGGGAAGTGCGAAGGCTGGCGCAGCGGACACGCCGCCGATCGTACGCCGGGGCAGTGGCCGTTGCTAGACCCGGCGCGCCGCGAGCGCGTGCGCTCCGTTCAGTGCCGAAGGGACGACGGTCTTGCGGGCAGGCTTGCGCGGCTCCTTGCAGGCCGCGACGAGGGTGCGGTCGACAATGTCGCTGATGCCGCGGGAACGGGCTTCGTTGCGCACGTAGGCCACGGTCGCTGAAATCGTCGCTTCGGCGCCCGGCCACGGCTCGCAGCGGATGATGCGCAGGTGGCGGGACGACTCATTCCATTCGACAACGAGCCGGGGATGGGACCCCGGCCCGGCACAGTACCTCGTGTAGCCGCCCAGGTACTCCTGCGTCATGTGGAGCCCGCGAGCGGATGGGTCGATTCCGGCCCGGTGAAGGCCTTCCCAGAGGTCGCCGAGGGCAAGCAAGAGGCGGAATGCTACATCGGAGGTGTCAGCGCGCAATGGTCGTCCCGTGCGGATAGGGTGTCGTGCGCGGCCCCCGCGGTGCCGCAGCCTGATTCTACGCCATCCGGCCGGGGACGATGCAAGCCGTGGATGCGAGCTATAGATGAAAGCCCCGATTGTCAGCGTTTCAGATAGGCCGCCAGGCCCTCCTCCAGCGGCGTCAGGCGGAGGCCGAACACCTCGCGCAGGGCAGCAGTGTCTGCGACGCCGTCCATCGTGATGAAATCGATGGCGTCGGGGGTGAGCGGCCGGCCGGGCGCAAACTGGGCCACCGAAGCGACGAGCTTCATGACCGGCTTCGGGCTGTGAAGCAGGAAGCGCCTGCGGCCCGACACCCGGAGGGCCGTCCGGATGACGTCGTCCATGGTCAGGACGTCAGGCCCGCCGATTTCGAAGATGCGCCCGCGCGCTTCCGGCTTCTGTACGGCCGCCACGACATGCGCTGCAAGGTCTTCGACGTAGAGCGGATTGATGCGCGTCTTCCCGTTGCCGATGACCGGGACAAAGGGAAGGAACTTCGCGAAGCCCAGGAAGCGGTTGAGCGAGACATCGCCCGGTCCGTACACCCAGCTCGGCCGGAAGACGACGTACGGCACGCCGGACGCCGCGATGTGCTGCTCCTCCTGCCATTTGAACCGCTGCCAGTGGTAGGGGGCGTGCTCGGCCGCGCCGACACCGCTCAGGCCGATGAAGAGGGGCGTCCCGGCCGATTTGGCGGCATCAACCAGGTTGCGGGTGCCGCCGAGGTCGATCCGTTCGAAGGTGTACCCCTTCTCCGGGTGTTCGATGGGCGAGTTCGGGAACTGGACGGCGTCGACGACTGCGTCAGCCCCGGCGAGCAGCGCCGGGAGTGTCTCCGGGGCCGTGACGTCGGCTGCGACCCAGGTCGCCCGCGGGTCGAGTGGAGCCTTCTCGGGCCGCCGCCGCGAGCCGACGACGACCTCATGACCCGCGTCGAGCAGCGCCCTGGTGATCGAGCGGCCGAGGAACCCTGTGCCGCCGGCGACTGCGATTTTCATGCCGCACCTCCTGTGATGCGTGAACGTCCGAGCTGATTGATGAGTGCGACCGCCTCGACCAGGCGGGGTCCGCCGTAATACGCGGTCTCGATCCGGAGCGATGGGTCGGCGTCGAAGGCGCCGCCGCCGTAGACGATGGCGGTCAGCGGCGCGGTTTCGGCGAGGGCGCTGACCACTCCGCGGAGGTGGCGCGCACCCTCGGCGGTCCCTGCATTCACGGCCAGCACTTCCGGCTGGGCGTCCTCCACGGTCCGGATAAGGTCCTCGTCGGGGACGTCCTGGCCGAGGTAGATGGTCCGAATGCCCTGGAAGCGGAGCATGACGGCGAGCATGAGCAGACCGATTTCGTGGTGTTCGCCCTCGAGGCAGGCGAGTACGACGGTCGGGGCGCCGGGCAGCGGCTGCACCTGGCGGCTGAGCTGGTCCAGCCGGGCCCGCACAAAGTTCGACGCGAAGTGCTCCTGCGCGATGGTGATGCGCTGCTCGTGCCAGGCGATGCCGATATCGCGCATCAGGGGCACGACTACCCGTTCGAACCCGCTCAGCAGGTCGAGCGTATCGAACAGCTCGGTCCAGGCCGCGGCGGCCCGCTGCTCGTCGAATGCGAGCAGGGCGTCGAACAGCTCCGTCTTCAGCAGCGCGATGCGCGGCCCCGTTCCTTCGCCGGGGGTGGCTGCCTCCTGGAGCACGATCTCGGCGGCGCGGGCCAGCGGAACGCCCTGGGTGGCCAGCTCGTGCATGCGGCGGATCATCGCGATGTCTGCCTCGGAGTAGGTGCGCTGCTGGCCGCCAGTGCGGCTGGGCCGGGGAACGCCGTACCGGCGCTCCCACGCGCGGAGCGCATGCGCGCTGACGCCGGTCATGGCTTCGACCTGGGCAATCCGGAAGATGCCGGGCTTTCGCACGCCCCGATCATGCGCCTCTTGCCGAATGTTTGTCAAACTCTCGCCGAAGTCTCTACGATGGAAGCATGGGTAACGCCAGCGATGCGGACATCGTCGTTATCGGCAGCGGTTTCGGCGGCCTCACCGCCGCAGCCCTCGCCGCCAGGGCCGGCGCCAGGGTGCTGGTGCTCGAGCGGCACACCCGTCCCGGTGGCTGCGCCGGCGATTTCGCCCTCGGCGGGTTCTGGTTCCCGGCCGGGGCCACCGTGGTCACGGGGCTCGAGCCCGGTGGCATTCTTCGACAGGTCTTCGACGTCCTTGAGGTGGACGTGGAAGCCCGCCCACTCGACCCATCGATCGTGTTTCATCTCCCGGACCGGGTCGTTCCGTACACCGCCTCGCACGAGACGTGGGCCAGGCTGTTCGCCCGGGAGTTCCCCGGCGCGCCGGCCGGCTACCGGCGCTTCTGGCGGTGGGTGCGGCTTGTGGGCGGCGAGGTGTACCGCATCGGCGCCGCGCTCCCATCGTTCCCGCTCGAGCGGCCGGCCGACATCCGCCGCTCGCTCCGGGCGGTCAGCCCCTCGCTGGTCCTGGCAGCGCCATGGCTCTTCGCCACCGTCGGCCGCGTCAAGCAGCTCCTGGGCGCTGAAGGCGACCCCGCTGCTGACGCGCTCATCGACGCACTCCTCCTGGACGCGACGGGCGCAACGGCAGCCGGGTGCAGCGCGGTGCAGGGCGCCATCGCGCTCGACCTCTACCGGCGGGGCTGCCAGTGGGTCGACGGCGGCACGGGCGCGCTCGCCATGAAGCTCGTCCGCGCTATCCGGGCCAGCGGCGGCACGGTGACCTTCGGCAACGGTGCCGCACGGCTGCGCCAGGAGGGAGGGCGCTGGTCGGTCCGCCTTGACGACGGGTCGATCGTGACAGCGCTGGCAGTGGTCGCCAATGTGCCCCCGGGAGGGCTCGATTTGCTGCTGGGCCGCCCGCCGCGCCTGCCCTCGGCCGGTTCGGCCTGGGGCGCATTCGTTCTGCACCTCGGCATCGACGCGGCCGCGCTCGAGCCGCTCCACCCGTTCCACCAGGTCGTTGCCGACGCCGGCGACCTGGAGACCGCCGGCAACAACTGCCTGGTGTCCATCTACCCCGGCCGAGGCGACCGGGCGAACCGCTGGAGCATCTCGGTCTCGACACACGTGCGCCCCGAGGCGTTTGCGGTCCCGCCGGCCGAGGCGCGCCGGCTGCGCTGCCGGCTTGAAGCCAGCCTCCTGGCAGCTGTCCGCCGCGTCGTCCCCGATGTCGACCGGCGCATCCTGCTCCTGAGGTCTGCAACGCCGGCAACCTACCAGCGGTTCACCGGGAGGCCGGGCGGATTCGTCGGCGGGCTCCGCCAGGTGCCGTCAGTGGTCGCGCTCCGCGCCCCGGGCCGCCGTGCCGGCCGCGGTCTGGTACTCGCCGGCGACCATACCTTCCCCGGCCAGGGCACGGTTGGGACTGCGCTCTCGGGTATCAACGCGGCCCGCGACGTGCTGGAATACCTGGACATGGAGGCGCCGTTATGACGACCGTACGATTCCGCAGCGAGCTCCCGGTCCCGCCGGAGCGACTCTTCGAGTTCCATGCAGACGTGCGCAACCTTAGCCGCATCTCCCCGCCGTTTCCGCCGTTCCGCCTGGTCGAGGGCGGCACAGCTCCTGCCCGGGAGGGCGACGTGCAGGTGTTCCGCCTGGGCTGGGGGCCGCTCGGCGTGACGTGGGAGGCGCAAATCAGCCGGGTCGTACCTGGGCGGCTCATCGAGGACACACAGCTCCGCGGCCCCTTCCGGCGCTGGCGGCACCAGCACCGGTTTCGTCCTGCCGAGCGCGGTGCCGTGCTCGAAGATGCTGTCGCCTTCCGCCTCCTACCGACGCCGGCCGGAGAGTTTGCCGAGTGGCTGCTTGTCCGCCTGGCCCTGCTGGCGATGTTCTGGTGGCGGCATCGGCGGACGCGAAACCTGCTCGAAACGCCGCAGGAATCTTGATAATCGACACCGCCGTTATTCCGGGCCACGTGCTAGGCTGACCGGCGCAGCCCCCAGGGAGGAGCGACCCTTGTCTCATTGCGCACTCTGCCACCTTTCCGCCCAGCCCCGCGTGCCCGTCATCACCCCCGTCGGCCTCCTAACCTCGCGCGCAGACATCCTGGCCGCCGCCACGGCCCGTCTCGGGACGATCGACGGAGAGGAGCACGCCATGGTGCCCGTATGCCCCGAGCACGTCGTCGATATCTACCGGGGCCGGATTCCCGGCGTCCGGATGGCGTGGCGGCTCAACCCCGGCGAGTCACCCGCTGCTACGGCCGCCCGCCAAGGTCGCGAAGCAGGGTCCGCATTCCCGGCTTGAACACGACCTTTCCATCGATGACGACGATTTCGCCGTTCAGGTAGAGCTGGACCGCACGGCTCAGGACGACCCCCTCGAGCGCGCGGCCCTTCCGGCGCACGTCTTCGACAGTGTCCACGCCGACGTCGATGTGGAATACGTCCTGGAGAATGATTGGCCCCGCATCGAGCTCTTCCGTGACGAAGTGCGCCGTGCAGCCGGTCACCCGGACGCCGTCCTCCCACGCCCGGCGGTACGGATTCGCGCCGGGGAAGTACGGCAGCAGCGAGGGGTGGATGTTGATGATTCGGCCCGCATAGGGCTGAACGACTGCGGGAGTCAGAATCTGCATGTAGCGGGCGAGCACCACCAGATCGGCCCGGTAGTGCGCGAGTCGGTCGAGCAGGAAGGCCTCGTGCGCGGCCTTGTCGTCCGAGGTGTACCACTCGAAGGGGATTCCGGCTGCTTCGGCGACAGGGCGGAGCACGTCGTGATTTGAGAGCACGCAAACGAGGTCGCCCCGGAGGTCGCCGCTCCGCCAGTCGGCGATCAGCTGTTCGAGGCAGTGCGGCTCCTTCGAAACGAGGACCGCGACCCGCTGGCGCTGGCGCTCGCTGTGGAGCGTCACTCGGATTTCCATGCCGATCTCCTGCCCGATGGCGAGCAGGCCCGTGACGAGCTCATCGAGGGTGACGGTCGCGTCGGTGATGTCGATCAGCATGTCCATCAGGAACTGCCCGCGCACCACCCGCTGCTCGATGTCTTCGATGTTGATGTTCCGCTCAGCAAGGTAGGTGCTGATGCGGGCCACGACGCCCTTCTGGTCGCGGCCCTGCACATGCACGATGGCAAGGATTCGGCTCACGCAGCCAGCCCCCGGCACTCGGTACTCGACTTCAGCATAGGCGGCCCGGGACCTCGGGGCGAGGCGGGACCATCCGGCAGGAGGGGTCGAAGCGTACCGTAGACGGGCCGGTCCAGCCTGCGGCCCGGAAGGAGGTAGGCCAGCGCACGTTTCAGGCCGATGAAATCGCGGCCCGGCAGGTAAAAGTTTGTTGACACTACGCAAACCGGAGAGCACCTTACCGGTCGGTCAATCGCAAAGAGGAGGGAACCACGACCGATGACCAAACGTTACTGGCGCATGCTGCTCAGCGCGGCTGCCATCGTTGCCGTCGCCGTCGCGGCCGTCGCCTGCGGCGACGACGATGACGACAGCGGCTCCGGCGGGGGCGGTTCGGCCGCTACCGCGACAGCTCCGGGCGGCTCGCAGGGCTCAGCCGGCCCTTCGGGCACGATCACGATCGGCGCGACCCAGTTTGAAACCTGGGACCCGCACTTCTCCGACTTCGCGCAGGACATTACGCACTTCGTGTATGTCTGGCGCGGCCTGTACCACCTCGACGTCAACGACAAGCCCCAGCCCGCCATGGCTGACGGCGCCCCCCAGGTCTCCAGCGACGGCAAGACCTACACCATCAAGCTCAAGAAGGACCTGAAGTGGTCGGACGGCCAGCCGCTCACGGCCGAGGACTTCGTCCTGGGCATCCAGCGCACCTGCAACCCTGATGTTGCCGGCCACTACCAGTACATCCTGACCAACATCGTCGGCTGCGACGACTACTACAACGCCGCACAGAAGTCGGCCGCCGAGAAGGAAGAGCTCCGGAAGAAGGTCGGGGTCCGGGCCGTTGACGCCCAGACCCTCGAGGTGAAGCTGCAGGAGGCGCAGCCGACCTTCCCGATCATCCTCGCGCTGTGGCCGACCTTCCCCGCACCGAAGCACAAGCTCGCCAGCGTTGACGCTCCCTGGCCCGGCCCGCTCGAGAACGTGTACAACGGCCCGTTCATGCCCGCCGCGTACACCGAGAAGGCCAGCATGGAGCTGAAGCCGAACCCGAACTGGACCGGCACAAAGGTCGGCGTCGAAAAAGTGGTCCTGAAGTACGTTGACGACGCGGCGGTCCTGAACAACGCCTACCGCACGGGCGAAGTCGATGCCACTGCTGCCAATAAGCCCGAACTCGACAAGCTGAAGACCGAGTTCGCCAAGGAGCTCCAGCTCTACCCGGCGACGCGCACCATCGGCCTCGAGTTTAACGTCACCAAGAGCCCGGTCGATAAGCCCGAGGTTCGTCTTGCGCTGTCCCAGGCCACGGACCGGGCAACGCTGGTCAAAGTCGTTTTCAAGGACGCAAACACGCCAACGACCAGCTGGGTGCCGCCGGCCCGCAACGGACTGAAGGGCGGCGAGTACGACGCCATCCTTGGGTTCAACCCGACGAAGGCGAAGGAGAACCTGGCCAAGGCCGGCTACCCCGACGGTAAGGGGTTCCCCCAGCTCACCCTGCTCCTCGTGGACAGCCAGACCAACAAGCTGCTCGGCGAGTTCCTCCAGGCCGAGTGGAAGAAGCACCTCGGCATCGACCTCAAGCTCGAGTTTGTCGATTCCAAGACCCGCTCCTCCCGGTTCAACAGCTCGGACTTCCAGCTGGTCGTCGGCGGCTGGCAGGAGGACTACCCGGATCCCGAGAACTGGTTCCTCGGCCTCTGGGAGACGGGCGGCTCGATCAACAAGACCAAGACCAGCATCAAGGCGCTCGACGACATCATCGCGAAGGCCAAGTTCAACACGAATGACGAGCAGCGCCGCCAGCAGTACCGGGAGGCCGAGAAGCTCCTGCTCCAGGAGGCGAACGGCATCGCTCCGCTCTGGCACACCCTCGCCGCCTTCCTGGTGAAGCCGCACATCTCCGGGATGGTCGAGAACAAGCGGCCGGGCGATACCTTCGTCCCGGGCGACTGGTACATCGAGCTCTGGAAGACGTCGAAGAAGTAACGTCTCGCACGGGCTGAATCGCAGCGGAGCCGGGACCGGGCCCGGTCCCGGCTCCGCCACGTTCGAAGGACACCGCTATGGTCGCCTACACCATCCGGCGCATCCTTGCGATGATCCCGCTCATCATCGCTATCGCCACCATCACCTTCCTGCTGATGCATGCCGTCCAAGGCGGTCCGTTTGACACCGACAAGCCGCTGCCGCCGGCGACGCTGGAGAACCTGAAACGCCGATACGGGCTCGACGACCCGCTGCCGATCCAGTACGTCAACTACCTGACAAACCTCGCTAAATTCGACTTCGGCATCTCCATCGCGAACAACCGGGACATCACCGACATCATCCGCGAGCGGATGCGGGTCTCCGTGCAGCTGGGCATCGCCACGTTCCTCTTCGCCACGGTGTTCGGGCTGACCCTGGGCATCCTTTCATCGCTGAACCAGAACGGTCCCGGAGACTACGCCGGGGTGTTCATCGCGACCATCGGCGCAGCCATGCCGTCGATCGTCCTGGCCCCGCTCCTGACGATCGTCTTCGCGGTGAAGCTCGGCTGGTTCAACGTGCTCAGTTCCGACTACGGCTTCACGGACTGGTTCCGGGGTGATTTCAGCAACTGGCGGCAGGTGGTCCTGCCGACCGTCGCGCTCGGATTCTTGCCCATGGCGTTCATCGCGCGCATTACCCGGGCGTCGATGCTGGAAGTGCTGCGGCAGGACTACGTCCGCACCGCACGCTCGAAAGGCCTGAGCGAGTTCGTTGTGGTGGTCCGCCACGCCGCGCGGAACGCCATGATCCCGGTCCTCACGGTCCTCGGGCCGATCTTTGCCGGGCTCATCACAGGTTCGCTCGTGATTGAGACCCTCTTCGCCATCCCCGGGCTCGGGCGCGAATTTGTCCGCTCCGTGCTGATCCGCGATTACGGGCTCATCATGGGTGTGACCGTCTTTTACGCGGTCATCATCGCCTTCATGAACCTGGTCGTAGACCTGCTCTACGGTCTTGCCGACCCCCGCATCCGGTACTGATACGCTGGAAACATCCTCCCGCCAGGACTGCCACCGTGGCCGCCACTGATCAACCCATCGCCCAGCCATTCGACTTCCTCAGCGAGCAGCTGCACACCAAACAGCGCGGCCTCTGGGCCCAGGCGTGGCAGCGGCTCCTCCGGAACCGGCTCGCCGTCGCGGCAGGTGTCATCCTGCTCGTGATCGCCGCGGTGTCATTCGCGGCCGACGTGAGCCGGACCGTGCAGCGGTATGACCCGACCGTTCCGGACTTCCAGGCAACCGAGCAGAATCCGAGCTGGGACCACTGGCTGGGCACCGATACCCTCGGCCGCGACCTCTGGTCCCGTCTTCTGCAGGGCACCCTGTTCTCGCTGAAAATCGGCATCGGGACCCAGGTCATCGTTCTGCTGATTGGGGTCACCATCGGCATGGCCGCGGCGCTCGCCGGGAGATTGAGCGACACCGTTCTGATGTGGATTACCGACCTCGCCTACGCCTTCCCCGACCTGCTGGCCATCATCCTCCTGCGGCAGGTGCTGCTCGGCCGGAACTGGCCCATCATCGGCGAGGGCGACCCGCAGATCCCCGGCCTCAACGGGGTGCTGCTCGTCACCATCATCGCCATCTCCTTCGTCAGCTGGACGACGGTCGCTCGCCTGGTGCGCGGCCAAATGCTCTCGATCAAGGAACAGGATTATGTCGCGGCCGCGCGGGCGATGGGCGCCAGCCCCTGGCGTGTCGTGCGCGTCCACATGCTCCCGAACACGCTGAGCGCCGTCATCGTCTCTGCGACGTTCGGCATCCCGCTCGCCATCTTTGCCGAGGCCACGCTGGGGTTCATCGGCCTCGGCGTGCCGCCCCCCAACGCATCGCTCGGCTCGCTGATCGGCGCCGGGCTGGATTCCATCCAGGTCCATCCAGTGCAGCTCGTCTGGCCAACGCTCATGGTCGCCACGCTGATGCTCTGCTTCACCTTCCTGGGCGACGGACTGCGCGACGCGCTCGACCCGCGGACGCGGCGGTAGGGCAGTCTGGAGCCACGAGGTTTGGCGCAGAAGGGCGCCTGCTGCTACCATCGGGAGTGAGAGTAGGGCGGGGCTGTAGCTCAATCGGGAGAGCGCAACACTGGCAGTGTTGAGGTAAGGGGTTCGAATCCCCTCAGCTCCACCAACCCCCAGGAACTGTTACGCAACGCACTCATGAACGGCCGGGCATCCCCCGGCCGTTCGCGTTTCCGCCGGGCCGCATGGGACGCCGTTCACCTTTCGGGCTTCCGGCCGATTGCACCCGGTCGAGGTTCACTGCGGCTCCCGCGCCCTGGCCCGGGCGACAACGAGGCGGCGGCCGCGCCAGCTGCGAACTGCCGGGCCGGGTGCAACAACAAGAGGCCCGACATCTGCCGGGCCTCGCCAGTGGTGCTCTGGTAGCGCGTAGGGGATTCGAACCCCTGATCTCCACCTTGAAAGGGTGGCGTCCTGGGCCTCTAGACGAACGCGCCGCTGTGCGTCACGGGACAGGCTACCATGCCGGCCGCTTCCGGGCACCTGTTCTGGCCCCGGGCCGCCCGCAAGCGGTGTGGAGGGGGCACCCTGTCCTACAGGCCCTGGTTGAAGTCCGCGAATGTGAAGAAGTCGTTGAGTGCCGTCAGCCGACCGCTGACCAGCAGGACACCGACCACGATCAGGGCCATGCCGCTGACGATTTCGATGATCGGGCCGAACCGCTGGATGCGCCGGATCACCCGCTGCGCATCCGAGACAGCGAGGCCGGCCATCAGGAAGGGCACGGCCAGCCCGGCCGCGTACCAGGTTAGCAGATAGGTCCCCCGCAGCGCTTCGCCTGAGGTGGCTGCGAGGGTCAGGATGGAGCCGAGGATCGGTCCGACGCACGGGGTCCACCCCAGCGCAAAGGCCCCGCCCACGAACGCCGACCGGAGGTAGCCCACCCCGTGGTTGCGCGCGATCGGCACCTCGAAGGTCCGCTGCAGCACAGAAAGCTGGACATATCCGGCGAAGCGCAGCCACACAATGAGCAGCACCACACCCAGCGCGGCCAGTCGCAACCGGTCATTCTGCAGGTCGCCGAGGTCGGCGAGCAGGACAAAGACACCCGTGCACAGCAACAGCAGGAGCGCCGACAGCAGCGGCTCAGCACGGCCGCGGGGCGGAATGACCAGCACCCCCATGAGGACGAGCATCGCGCCGGCGATTTCCCCGAGCCGCTGCTGGTTATCCACGAGGACGTACGAGCCGAGGAGTCCGGCCGCTGCACCGAGCGCGATGAACACGGCCGAAAGCCCGGTAACGAACGCCACCGCGTGGGTGAACGTGACCCGCCGGCTGGCCACCACCCGGCCGTTCTCGATGCTGGCGCCGGAAATCTGGGCGATGAAGATGGGGACGAGCGGCAGAACGCACGGCGAAACGAACGAGAGCACACCCGCGGAAAATGCCAGGAGCGGGCCTCCGGGGCCGCGCAGGCTGAAACTGCCGCTCGAGAGCGGACCGGCCGCAAAGAGGAGCACTGGAATGGCTGCCAGGAGCGCCAGCAACAGGTAGCCGGTCGTCCGGTTCAGACGGGGGTGTGCGATGCTTCCCTGTCGTGCCATGCCACTGTCCATTGTAGGGGCACGCCGCCGGCCGGCACGCGGGCGAAGGTCCCGGCCTTGACCGTCACTTGAACGGGTTTCCACCCTCTGCAGGCCCGCCGCCGGGCTCTGCGAGCGGCGAATCCAGGCCGAGCAGCTTCCGGCGGGCCGCCTCCCAGCGCTCTTTCGCCCGCGCTTCGCGTCCGAGGAGCCCCTTCAGCTGGTCCGGGCGAATCGGCTCTCCCTCGAGGAAGACGCGGTGGAGGTGGTCGAGCTGCTTCTGCCAGGCCGACCATGCCTCGCGATAGGCCTCGATCGTCGCATCATCGGCGAAACGCATTGCGGGCCTCCAGGAACGGCTGCACGGGGCCATGGTAAACGCGCGGGGCCCGGTGTCGACACCGGGCCCCGCGAAACTGTCCTGGTAGCGCATGCGGGATTCGAACCCGCGATCTCCGCCTTGAGAGGGCGGTGTCCTAGGCCACTAGACGAATGCGCCGTTTCGTCGAGGATAGCCAACGTGCGACGATTCGGGCAAGGTTGGCCCCGGGTGCTGCGTTCGTTTTCGATTGCCGCCGTCGCTGCCGTACTCGTTGCGGTCTCGGCCTGCGCTCACGGCAGCGGCGAGCGCAGGCCTGCCGCCGTACCGCTTCCCCCGGACTACGCCGCGATGCTGGCGCAGGTTGCCGCCGAGCGCGGGCTCGCCCCCCCGTCTACCCTGCGCATCGGCACGGTTCCGCGCGACAGCCTGCCCGCCGTGCTCGATGCCGCCTCGACGGGCGACGATGCCCGCCTCACGCGGCTGTCGACCATCTACCGGGTGTTCGGCCTGCTGCCCGAGGGCATGGACTACGCCGCGGCCTCCCGTTCGGGGCTCGACGCGGCCGTCGGCGCGTTCTACGTCCCCGGCAAGCGCGAAGTCTGGCTCGTGCGCGACGGCCCCCTGCCCGGGTCGCCGGCGGGGCTGGAGCCGTGGGAGCAGCGGCTGCTGGCGCACGAATTCGCCCACGCGCTCCAGGACTACCACTTCGACATCCCGGCCCTGGAGCGTGCCGCAGGGACGACAGACGCCTGGCTTGCGCTGCGGGCCCTGCTCGAAGGCGACGCCGCCTGGACCGAGTCCCGCTGGACCGCAAGCGTACTCCTGCCCCGGCTCAGCCCGGGCGCTGCGGTCGAGCCGCCCCCCGTCCCGACGGCGCCGCCCCCGGCGCTGGCACGCGAATCCAGCTTCCAGTACGTGACCGGCACCGAGTGGGTGGCGCTGCTTCGCGGAGACGATGCCGGCGCCGTCGACCACCTCCTGCGCGACGGGGTGCCGCTTGCGACTGCTTTGGTGCTCCACCCTGACCTCCCCCGGACCGGCTGGACGCCGTCAGGCGTGGCGATCCCGCCGGGGGTGCCGGCTGAAGGATGGCAGGCGAACGATTCGGACTCCCTCGGAGAGTTCCTCATCGCCAGCTACCTGCAATCCGCTCTGCCGGCCCTGCCTTCGCTCCAGGCCGCTGCAGGCTGGACTGCTGACGCCGTCCGGCTGTACAGGACACCCGGCGGGCAGGCAGCGATGGCCTGGCGTATCCGCTTCTCCGACGCGAAGGAGGCAGGCGAGTTCGCTGCGCGGCACCGCGACCTCCTCGAGCGGCGCGCAGACCGCCTGACCGCGGGGGCAGGGATGCTGACGGCCGTACGGCGCGATAGCGTCACCGTGGTCCAGCTCGAAGCCCAGGGCAATGAGGTCACCCTCGTCTTCGCCGGGCAATCCGATGCGGCCGAGACGCTTGCCCGCTACCTGCTCAACCGCTGAGGTCGCCGCAACGACAGCGGCGCGTACAATCCGCGGTCATGGCACACGATGATGCACTTCCGACATTTGACCAGCTCCCGGCGGTCGAAGGCGCGCCGCCGAAGTCAGCGTGGTGGCTCTTCGGCAAAGACGACCAGGTCGGGCTCTTCAACCTCCAGACGCCTGAGCGCATTGCGAGGGCGGCCCGGCTAATTCAGCGCGGGGTGATGTTCCCCCTGAACTGGAACATGGAGCTCCCGAACCCGCCGCTCTTCAATCGTGGGGCGGTCCGCCAGACCATCTTCGGCGGCGCCATCCACCACGACGACGTCCTCGACAACTTCTATCCGCAGGCGAGCAGCCAGTGGGACACGCTGGTGCACGTGGGGAACTCGCAGCACGGGTTTTACAACGGCATCCGCAAGGAGGAGGTCACCGGCCGCCCGGGCTCGAAAGGCGGCATCGACCACTGGGCCCGCCGGGGGATTGCGGGCCGCGCTGTTCTCCTCGACATCGGGCGGTTCCTCGGCTCCCGCGGTGACCCCATCGACTTCGCCAGTGACCGGCGTTTCACAGTGGACGACCTGGAAGCGTGCCGGGCTGCCCAGGGCGTCACGTTCGAAACCGGTGATGTGCTCCTGCTCCGGACCGGGTGGACCGAATGGTACGAGGGACTGGATGAGCGCGCCCGGGCGGCACTGGCCAACATGGCCACCTTCCGGGCGCCCGGCATCACGGCGGGCGAGGAAATGGCCGCGTATCTCTGGAACCTGCACATCTGCGCAATCGCCAGCGACCTCCCGTCGGTCGAAGCGTGGCCGCCGCGGCGTGAGCACGGCGGCTTCCTCCACGAGTGGCTCCTCGGGATGTTCGGGATGGCCATCGGGGAGCTGTGGGACCTCTCGCGGCTGGCGGCCGATTGCGCCGCCGACGGGCGTTACGAGGCCTTCCTCGTTTCGGCGCCGCTCAACAAAACGGGCGGCATCGGGTCTCCACCGAACGCTATCGCGCTGAAATAAGGGGCGTGCCGCCTGTCAGCCGTCGGCTTCGGCGAACTGGGGGAACCTGCGGGTCAGGTGCGAGACGAGGGCGTCCTCAGCGTTGCGCGCCGCAAGGTCCAGGTCGAAGCCGTCGGGGTCGAGGAGCCACTGGAAGGCGATGCCGATAATGGTGCCGATGTGGTGGGCTGCAGCCGCATCGGGGTCAATGTCGAGCCGGAAGGCGCCGCTGCGCTGCCCGTCGCGAATCGCACTGGCGATACCGCGCCGGAAGTCCCGGTAGAGCTCGCGGAGGCGGTCCCCGAGGGCCCGTTCGGTCCGGGCACTGGCGGTGAAGTGCAAAAAGACGTCATAGGTGAGCGATTCCTTCCGCGCCATCAGGATGGCGGTCCGGGTCACCATCCGCAGGCGATACACCGGGTCGAGCCCGGGTCCGACTGAGACGGCGACCGTATCGACAAACACTTCGCGGCAGCGCTCGAGGACGCCGGCAAGGAGGGCCGCTTTGTCGCCGAAATGGTAGGAAACCAGCCCGCGGCTGACACCCGCGGCCTTGCTGATTTCGTCAATTGACGCCTCCTGCCACCCTTTCTCCCCCATCACCCGAACGGTTGCGTCGATAATCTGGCGGCGCCGCTCGGCTGTGACACTGGAACGTCCCATCGTTTGGACTCCGAAAGCGGGTACGCGCTAGGGGCCGGTCGCGTCCTGCGACACTCTACCATTTCGCTCGGCGCCTCGAAATTCCCGGGATTTCCGGCCGTTCAGCCAGCCGTGGGGCGGCCCGCCACGTCGCGCCCTTCCTCGACGTCCTCGAGAAAGCGCAGCAGTTCCCTGGCGTAGGTGTGCGGGGCGACGACGGGCAGGCCGTGCCCGGCGCCGCGGACCATCAGGACGCGGGCCGCAGGCAGTTCGTCGGCCATCACCTCTGCGGCGCACCGAACGGGGTCGTCTTCGCCGTATGCAATCAAGACCGACATGGTCAGCCGGCTCCGCAGCACCGGAAGGAGGTCAGGGCGTTCCTTCCGCACGCGGGCGCACCCGACCCAGCCGTCAGCCGAGAGGCGAGCATACCGCTCACGGAGCCCGCGGGCCAGGAACGGGTCCGCCAGGCCGCGCGCCGCCCGCCGGCCGAGCTCGGCCGTGCCAAACTTCCGAACAACCTCAGTCGAGGCATCGAGAGCACGTTCCCGCTGCCAGTAGCGCTCGTCGTAGCGGGGGTGCGCGTAGGCTGCACCTGCGTCGCTGACAGCCAGCGCGGCGAGCCGGCCGGGAGAAGTGACCGCAACCTGGAGCGCAATCATCCCGCCGAAGCTGCAGCCGGCGAGGGCGCAAACCTCCAGCTCGAGGTGGTCGAGCAGGGCAAGCACGTCCCCGGCCAGGGCCTCTGCCGTGTAGGCGTTCAGGTCCTCGGGAGCGGCGCTCCGCCCGTGGCCGCGAAGGTCCGGCATGACGACGAAGTAGCGCCGGGCAAGCTCTTCGGCGACGGGGTGCCACATCCGCAGGTCGCTTGTAAAGCCGTGCAGGAGGACCACCGCCGGCAGCTCAGGGTGGCCGGCGGTTTCGTATGCGAATTCGAGCGCATCGTGGGTGAAGGTCGGCACGGGCTGATGGAACACTGCCGCACGTGCAGGTGCAAGCAGCAATGGCCTGCCCCGTACAATCGCCGGAACGGAGTCGAGGGAGGCCCGCCATGGAACGCACGGTCTACGTGGTCCCGCATACCCACTGGGACCGGGAGTGGTACCAGCCCCACGAACTCTTTCGCTGGCGGCTCGTCAGGATGATCGACGAGCTTATTGAGCATATGGAGCAGGATGCAGCGTTCCGCTGCTTCAACCTGGACGGCCAGAGCATCGTCATCGCCGATTACCTTGAGCTGCGACCCGAGAATGAGGGGCGGCTGCGCGCACTCATCGAGGCTGGCCGCATCGTTATCGGCCCGTGGTGGGTCCAGCCGGACGAATTGCTCCCTTCCGCCGAATCGCATATCCGCAGCTTCCAGCGGGGCATCCGCTTCGCGGAGCGGATGGGCGGGTGCCTCCGGGTCGGGCACTGCGCCGACCAGTTCGGGCACATTGCCCAAATGCCGCAAATTATGCGCCAGCTCGGCCTCACAAGCGCCTGCCTCTGGCGGGGGGTGCCCGATCACGTCCCCGGGTGGAGCTTCTGGTGGGAGGCGCCCGACGGAACGCGCATTCCCGTTCTGTACCTCCGCAACAGTTACTCCAGCGGCTGGCGGCTGCCTGAACAGGTCGACGACTTCCTCGAGCGGGTTCGGCGGCAGGAGCGTGACCTCCGCGAGGGGCTGCCAGCCCTCCTGATGAACGGCACCGACCATTCCCGGATGGAGCCGCACGTCCCGAAGGTGCTGGCCGCGGCGGAGGGCCGCGGCTACCGTTTCGTCCTGGCGACCCTCGCCGAGTATGAGCGTGCCGTCCTCGACGCCGGGATCGACGACGTGGTGCTCCGCGGCGAACTCCGCTCACCGGACCGCTCGAATGTGCTCGTCGGCGTGCTCTCGTCGCGGTTATATCTCAAGCAGCGCGACTTCGAAGTCACCCGCGCGCTCGAGCGGTACGCAGAGCCGCTCGAGCTGCTCGCCCGCCTCCACGGCGGCCCCGATGGGGGGCCGGCTCTGCGCCACGCGTGGCGGCTGGAGCTCGAAAACACGCCCCACGACTCCATCTGCGGCTGCAGCGTCGACCAGGTCCACCGCGAGATGCTGCCCCGGTACGACCGGGCGGAACAGCTCGCGCTGCAGGTCGCCCGCGAGGCGGCCGGGCACCTCCTGCGGCGAATCGAGGTCCCGCCCCAAGGGGGCCTCGGCGTATGGCGGCCGGTCTCGGGCGCCCCGTGCATCATCGAGGCAGATGTCCCTGCGGGGTGGGCGCAGTTCGATGCCCTGCGCCTGCCGGGCGGTGCGGAGGTGCCGTTCACGCTGGATCCCGCTGGCGGCGGAGACGTCCTGGTGCATGAGCAGGTAAGCCCGCGCGGCGCTCTCCGCCACCTGGACTTCCTGCGCGAGCAGCGGTACGACGTCCACGCCATTGAAGCCATGGCGTGGGAGCTCGACGACCGCCACCTGCGCGTGACCACGACCGTCGGGCCGGACATCACCGTCGTTGATGAGGCGGACGTGCGCGAGGCCGTGCGCCGGATTGCCAGCGAAGGACTGGCCGACACCGCCGAGGTGATCGTCCGAACGAGCGCCCGCGCCCGGCTTTCGGCGGTCCTCCCATCCGCTGCGGCGGCCGGGCTGGAGCTGGCGGTGCCTGTCAATTCGGCGATTGCCCGGCCGCGAAGAACACCCTCGGCCCGGCGGCTTCGCAACGACCGGTTCGACCTCCGCCTGTACGGCGCGCGCCTGGCGGTGCATGACCGCGAAACCGGCATGGTGCTCGACCCGGCGTGCATCGTTGTTTCCGAGGGGGACCGGGGAGATGAATACAACGCGGATATCCTCGAGGACGGCGTTGACGAGCCCGCAGCGGTCACGCTCGCCGGGACTGTCAGCACCCCTGCCTGGCAGGAGCTCCGGTACACGCTCACCTTCGACCTGCCGGCACGGCTGGGCCGGGGACGGAAGCGGCGTTCCCGCCGGGAGCGGGTCCTCCAGCCCATCGACGTTGCGGTCCGCCTCTGGCACGGTCTGCCCCTGGTGGAGCTGCGGCTCACGGTCGAGAACCGCGCACGGGACCACCGGCTGCGCGCGCTCGTTCCGCTGCCGTTCGTCCCCGCGTGCGCCGTAACCGACAACCACTTCCACGTCGCCGTTCGTGGCCTCGCACCGGTGCCGTGGAACGGCGTGAGCGCGGAACTCCCGCCCTCCACCTTCCCGCAGAAGACGTTCGCTGCTGCCGAGGGAAATGGGCTGGGTGTGGCGGTGTTCAACCGCGGCCTGCCGGAGGGAGAAATCGTCGACTGGAACGGCAGGAAGGCCCTTGCCCTAACCCTCCTGCGGTGCGTGGGCTGGCTATCGCGACCGGACCTCCGAACCCGGCGCGGGGGCGCCGGCCCAACCGTTGCTACGTTCGACAGCCAGTGCCCCGGGCGGCATTCCTTTGCGTTCGCAATTGCCCCGTACACAGGCGGGTGGCACGACGCCGGCATCGACCGCCTCGCCCGCGCCTGGGCATTTCCCGCAATCGGCTGGGCCACCAACGGCCACGAAGGCCCGCTGCCGCCATTCCTCGCGCTCGTCGGCATCTCAGGCGATGCGACGCTCAGCGCTGCCCACCGGAGCGAGGAGACCGGCCAGCCCCTCATCAGGGTCTACGGCGGGCCGGCGGCCGGACCGGTGACCCTCGAGGCGCCAGCCCTCGCGGGGTGGCAGGCGGCACGGGTCGACCTCCTCGAACGGAATCCCGCCGGGCTCGATGGCCGGGAGGGCAGCTGGCAGCTCGACCTTCGTCCGTGGGAGATTGCGACCATCGCCTTCCGGGAGGGCTGAACGCCCGTAGCCTTCGTCCGCCGTAGCATGCGCGCATGGCCGATGCGCCCGGAGCCGCGGGGTCCCGACGGGCCGCAGTCGGGGGCGGGCTCGCCCTCGCGGCGGCCATTGTGGCCTTCGGGTTCGTAGGATCGCGGCTGCTCGGCGTCGTCCGGACCATCGTCATCGCCAGCGCCTTCGGCGCCTCGCCGGAGCTCGACGCGTACAACGTCGCCTTCCGCATCCCGGACCTGATCTTCCAGGTGCTCGCCGGGGCGACGCTCGGCAGCGCCTTCATCCCCGTGTTTGCCAGGAAATTCGAGCGCGAGGGCCCGCCGGCAGCCTGGCTGCTGGCCAGCCGCGTGCTCAATCTGGTCGTGCTCGCAACGGCCGCGCTGTGCCTGGCGGCGTTCATGCTCGCACCCGTTCTCGTGCCTGCCATCGCCCCGGGGCTGGGCGACGACCTCGGCCGCTCAGCGGAGCTCACCGGACGGGCGGTGGAACTGACCCGCATCATGCTTGCGTCGACCCTGCTCTTTGCTGCGAGCGGGATGCTGACCGGCATGCTGAACGGGCGCGAGCGGTTCTTCCTGCCGGCGCTCGCACCGATGCTGTACAACCTCGGCATCATCTTCGGCGCTGTTGTCCTCGCCGACCGCTGGGGCGTCAACGGCCTTGCATTCGGTGTCGTCCTCGGCGCTGGGATGCACCTCGGGGTGCAGGTCCCGGGGGTCATTCGCGAAGGATTCCGCTACCGGCCGACCCTCGGGTGGGGCGACCCGGCAGTCCGGGAGGTCGGCCGCCTGATGGCACCCCGCGTGGTGGGGCTGGCCGCCGCCCAGCTCAACTTCGTCGTGACGGGGTTCTTCGCATCGAAAGTCGGCGCCTCGGCCATCTCCAACATGACCTACGCGTGGCTTCTTGCGGGATTGCCGCTCGCGCTCTTCGGCATGGCGCTCTCGACGGCGGTATTCCCGCGGCTTGCCGGCCAGGTGGCGCGCGACGAACTCGATGCGTTGAACGAAACGGTCTCGCGCGTGCTGCGCCTGATCATGTTCCTCACGGTACCGGCAGCGTTGGGGCTCGCGATGCTGCGCGAGCCGGCCGTCATCACTCTCCTGGAGCGGGGCGCCTTCACCCGGGCGGACGCGCTGATGACGGCTGCAGCGCTCGGCTGGTACTGCCTCGGCATCGTCCCGCAGGCGGGCATCGAGATCCACAGCCGCGGCTTCTACGCCCTCGGCGATACCCGGACACCCGTGGCCCTCTCCGTGCTCGCGGTCGCGATCAACCTCGTGCTCGGGGCACTGCTGTGGCAGCCGTTTGGCGTCCGCGGCCTTGCGTTCGCGGTCGGAGCGGCGTCGTGGGTGGAGTGGCTCGGCCTGTACGCCCTCTTTGTCCGCCGGACCGGCTGGGACCCGCGCCCCGACCTCGCCGGCATCGCACGCATTTCCCTGGCCGGCGCCGGGATGGGGGCAACCCTTGCCGTCGTCTCGACAGTCCTCCGGAACGACACATGGGCAGAAGCCGCCGTGAGTGCCGCAGCGGGGGTTGTCGTCGGCGCGCTCTCCTATGCAGCGGCCGCCAGGGCGCTGGGCATCCCCGAGATTGAGGAGGTCGCTGGCCGCCTTACGGCGCGGCTTCGCCGCCCGCACGCGGCGTGAGCCCCGGCCGTTCGCCGCGGAGCCCGCGGATCGCGAGTTCGACCCCGCCGAGCCGCCGGCCTCCGCGGGTCCGCGCCTCGCCGCGGTTCGCCATCATCACGAGGTAGTCCGAGAGCCCGGCATCGAGGAAGGCGGAGTAGCCCATCAGGTCCTGCGCCCGGTTGGCGGCCGCTTTCGAGAGGCGCACCACGACTGGATTGTTCTCTGCGACGCGCAGGGCATAGCCGGCCGTCTCCCTTTCGAGCTCCTCAGGCTCGTAGACGCGGTTGACGAACCCGAGCTGCATCGCCTCCTCAGCCGTCAGGAACCGGCTCTCGAACATCAGCTCCTTCGCTTTGCGGACGCCCACGTCGTAGGGAAGGGAGAAGTACTCGAGCATGGCCGGCAGGAACAGGGCATTGCGCGCTGCGAAGACGAGGTCGACGCAGGCCGCCATCATCCACCCGGCGAAGATGCAGTAGCCCTCGACCATGGCGATGGTCGGCTTGGGCGCATTCCGCCACTTGACCAGGAGGTCGAGGTTGTAGTGCCGGAAGTTCTCATAGAACTCGATGCCGGCATCGGCGATGCCGCGCGCCGCCCGGTCCGCAGCCTGCTCCGGCGTGCCGAGGTCATGCCCGCTCGAGAAGTTCCCGCCGGCGCCCCGCGTGATGATGACGCGAACCGCGGGGTCGGCTACCGCGAGGTCCATGGCGCGGTCGTACTCATCGAGCAGGCGCCAGGACTGCGCATTGCGGTACTGGGGGCGATTGAAGGTGACCCATGCGATTGGCCCGTCGACCCGGTAGAGGAGGTCCTCGAACTCCATGGCTGCACTCCGCGAAAGGGTGGAGGAAGTGTACCGGCGCGGGGACTGGGCGGTCGCGGGTTCACCGGGTCGTCCTGAGCCCCTACCATGGCAGGACAGACTTCGTCTTCGGAGCTCCCGATGGAGGCCTATAACATCACCGTCGTCGGCGCGAGCGGCATCGTCGGCCAGGAATTCCTCAAGATTCTCGACGAGCGGCGGGTCCCGGTTGCGCGCCTGAGGCTGCTGGCCACGGCCCGGTCGGCAGGCAGGGTAGTGCCGTTCCGCGGGCGCGACATTGTCATCGAGGAGACGACCGCCGAAAGCTTCGGGCCCGACGACCACATCGTGTTCCTCTCGGCGTCCGGCGCGGCATCGAAACAGTACGCACCGATCGCCGCCGCCAATGGGAGCTTCGTGATCGATGATTCGAGCGCGTTCCGGATGGACCCGAACGTCCCGCTCGTCATCCCGGAGATCAACCCGGAGGACCTCGAGTGGCACCGCGGGATTGTCAGCCAGCCGAACTGCACCACGACCCCGATGGTCCTCGCGCTGAACCCGATCCACCGGGTCAATCCGCTCAAGCGCGTCATCGTGAGCACCTACCAGGCCGTGGCCGGAGCGGGAGCCGCAGCCGTCGAGGGGCTTCGGCGCGAGACCGAGGCCGCGCTGGCCGGGCGGCACGAGCCGAGCGGCACCCAGAAGCGGGAAATCGCCTTCAATGCGGTCCCGCAGATCGACCTGTTCGCCGACGACGGCTACACGAAGGAAGAACTCAAGATGGCGAACGAGACGCGCAAAATCCTCCATGCGCCGGAGGTGCGGGTGAGCGCGACCTGCGTGCGCATCCCGACGTTCTTCGGGCATGCGATGAGCGTCTGGGCTGAGTTCGAACGCCCGATGACGGCGGCTGAGGCGCGGGAGCTGATTGCGGCTGCGCCAGGTATCGAGCTGATGGATGACCCGGCCGCTGAGCGATACCCCACACCGATGGATGTCGCCGGGACGGACCGGGTGCTGGTCGGGCGTCTCCGGCCGGATCACTCCACCCCGGGCGGGGTCACGTTCTGGACCGTCACAGACAGCATCCGGAAAGGGGCCGCGACCAACGTGGTGCAGATTATCGAGGAGGCAGCGCGGCGCGGGCTGATTCGGCCGCGCGCCGGGGTTCGGTAATACCGGCCACGACTGCGCTATAGGCCAGCCCTCTGCCATAATGCGAACCAATACCTTCGGAGTTCGCACATGGCATTCACGGTCAACCCAGACAAGTTCCGCTTTCCGGCAGAGTTCTCGGCCGGGGTCAAAGGCAAGCGCGTCCTCATCTCCGGAGCCGGCAAGGACGGCGGCCTCGGCCAGTCGTTTGCACTGGCAGCCGGCCTGAACGGCGCCGAGAGTGTCGCCGTCCACTTCCACTCGTCCTACGACGATGGCCTCGACCTGGTGGAGTACCTGCGCAGCCAGGGCGTCAATGCGTTCCCCCTGCAGGCCGACGTCACGAACATGGGGGACCTGTGGGCCAGTCGAAGTTATGTCATTAAGAAGATGGGCGGCATCCCCAATCTCGTCATCTGCAACTCGGGGCTCACCGAAAAGGGCTACTCGTTCGGCCGCTCGCTCCGCGAAATCGAAGGCGAGTCGATGGCGATGCGGCGGGCCCGAGTGCGGCAGGCGTTCATCAACAACCTCACCGAAACCCGCCTCGTGCTTGACACGAAGATCGATGGCTTCATGGCGATGACCCACCTCTGGTCCGGGGAGGCCGTGTACGCCAACGAGCCGATCGAGTTCGTGTACATCTCCTCGCGACAGGCCATCGACCCGGGCGTCAGCGTCCCCGGGTACGCCATCGCCAACTGGGCCGTGCTCCAGCTCCCGAAGGTCTTGCAGGTCAACCTCGGGCGGAGCGCTGAGCTCGTGTCTGCCTTCTCTGTCCTCTATCCCTTCGTGCGCACGGGGATGACGAACGAGTACGCGGAGAACCCGAAGGTCTTCGGAAGGTGGCAGCCCCGCATGCTCGAGACCCACGAAGCCGCCGAAGGCTTCATGCAGCTGCTTTCGCAGCCGAAGGAGGTCACCAACCAGGGCATGTTCGAGGCGATCGTCGAGCCGCTCCCCGAGAAGGGCGAAAAGGCCGTGAAGTTCACCTGGAAACAGGTGCGCTTCGACATCAAGGAAGAGCTCACCCCCTTCAGTGCCGAACGACCCCTCGAGTTTGTCTAGTCGACGGTAACTCTGCGCGCCTGCACGGGACATTCTGTCGAGTTGCCGTTCAACGGCCGCAGTCGGAAGTTCCGGATATCAAGAGTTTGTCAAGGGTTGGGTCAGACGTCATAAGTTGCTTGGTCCCCGGGCGCTCGCGGC